>DASXTS010000066.1:0-8573 GCA_036505275.1 Pseudonocardiaceae bacterium | reverse complement strand
GCTGTTGGGCCTGCGGCCGCGCCGTGGCCGGCTCCCTGCCCTTGTAATGCGCCAGTACCTGGCGAAGCGGCCCATGCTCGCGGAGCTCGCCCTCGTCCAGCCAGATCGCCGTCGAGCACAGCTCGGCGAGCGCCTCGTCGTTGTGCGAGGCGAAGACCATGATCGCCGAGCGGTCCACCAGCTGCGCGAGCCGATCCTTCGCCCTGACCATGAAGTCGGCGTCGACCGCGCCGATGCCCTCGTCCAGCAGCAGGATTTCGGGGTCGATGCTGGTAACCACGCCGAGTGCGAGGCGTACCCGCATGCCGGTGCTGTAGGTGCGCATCGGCATCGCAAGGAAGTTGCCGAGCTGGCTGAACTCCGCGATGTCGTCCACCCTGGCCTGCATCTGCTTACGGGTCATACCGAGGAACAGGCCGCGGACGATGATGTTCTCGTAGCCGGTCATCTCCGGGTCGAGCCCGATGCCGAGGTCGAACACCGGCGCCACCTTGCCGACCACATTGGAGGTGCCGCGGGTCGGCTCGTAGATGCCGGAGAGCAGCCGCAGCAGGGTGGATTTGCCGGCCCCGTTGTGGCCGACCAGCGCGACCCGGTCGCCGTCGCGCAGTGACAGGGTGATGTTGCGCAGCGCCTCGACGATCGGCACCTTGGTCGCCGTTCCAATCTTGCCGCCGGCCTTGCCGAGCACGGTCTTCTTGATGGACCTGCTCTTTGCGTCGAAGATCGGAAAGTCGACGCAGGCGTCGCGGACGTCGATAGAGACCACGGGCGGCTCCGCTCAGACCCAGTAGGAGACTCGGGCGCGGTAGTTGCGCAGGAACAGCAGGGCCAGTGACCATCCCACGACCGTGATGATCCCGGTGACCACCCAGTACCTCGGCTCGAACGATTGGCCCAGCATCGGCCGCCGGATGATCTCGATGAAATGCAGGAACGGGTTGAACTCGGCCAGCCTCGCCCGCTCGGCCACCCGGCCGCCCTTGGCCAACAGGTCGTCGTAGACCCAGACGATCGGGGTCATGAAGAACAGCAGCTGCACCAGGCTCTTCGTCACCGGCGGAAGATCGCGGAAGCGGGTGGAGATGATGCCGACGACCAGCGCGATCCAGGTGCCGTTCAGCACCAGCAGGGCGAAGGCCGGCACGGCGAGCAGAACGGTCCAGTTCGGCCTGATCGGGAAGAACAGCAGCATCACCAGGTAGACGGCCAGGTTGTGTATGAAGAACAGCACCTGGCGCCACACCAGCCGGAACACGTGCAGGGTCACCGGGGCCGGCAGGTGCCTGATCAGACCCTCGTTTTCGATGAACACCTCGGCGCCGTACTCAACGCAGCCGGAGATGAACCCCCAGACGATCAGCCCCGCCGTCACGTACGGCAGGAAGAAGCTGGGGTCGGAGCCGAAGAGCTGCGAGTACAGCAGCCCGAGCGCCACGGCCGTCACGCCCATGCTGATGGTGATCCACAGCGGTCCCAGCACGGAGCGCCGGTAGCGCTGCCTGATGTCCTGCCAACCGAGGTACCCCCACAGCGTGCGGTGCCGCCAACCGTCGCGCAGGTCCCAGAACGCGCGCCGGAGGCTGCGGCTCGGCACCGGCTGCGGCGCCACCGCAGCATCATCGAGCGCCGAGCTGGTTGACTGCACGGCGAGTCAGCCTACCGGCCCGTGGTCAGAGGTATTGGCCGGTGCCGCGGACGCCTGGCTGTTCAGGGTGCTCGCCCGGCTTGGAGCCGGGGGGCAGGCCGCGGCGCATCTGCTCCAGCTGCACCCGCGCCGCCATCTGCTGAGCGAATAGTGCGGTCTGGATGCCGTGGAACAGACCCTCGAGCCAGCCGACGAGCTGCGCCTGGGCGATCCGCAGCTCGGCGTCGGAGGGTGTGGAGTCCTCGCTGAACGGCAGCGTCAGCCGCTCCAGCTCGTCGCGCAGCTCCGGAGCCAGCCCCTTCTCCAGCTCGACGATGGACGTGCGGTGGATCTGGCGCAGCCGGTTGCGGGAGGCGTCGTCCAGCGGCGCGGCGCGCACCTCCTCGAGCAACTGCTTGATCATGGTGCCGATCCGCATGACCTTGGCAGGCTGCTCCACCATCTCCGATATGTCGGCGCGGCCCTCGCCCTCCCCGCCGCCGTCCTGGTCCGGCCTTGCCGGCATCGGCACCGCCCCGACCGGCCGGCCGTCCGGCCCAATCACCACGACCTGCTGCTCGTCATCGGGTGTCATGGCTCCATCCTCGCTTGTTCTGCCGGGGTCGTGCGACTCGGGTGCGGCCGGGCTGGCGCCGGACCGGGCCGCGGGGCCCGATACACCGCGCTCGGCCGCCGCACGGTGGGACTACTGTGCTGCCGTGGTATTCGACGTCGCCAGCGTGCGCGGGTTGTATCCGGCACTCGGCGACGGGTGGGTGCACCTGGACGCGCCGTGCGGGGTGCAGGTGCCCGAACCGGTCACCGCTGTCGTGGCCGCCGCGCTGCGTGCCCCGGTATCGGCGCCGGGCGGGGTGTTCCCGGCCTCCCAACGGGCCGAGGCCATCGTGGACGCCGGCCGCCGCGCGATCGCCGACCTGGTCGGTGCCGAACCCGCCGGCGTTGTGCTCGGTCCCGGCGTGGGCGTGCTGCTCGGCCGGCTCGCCGAGTCGGTCGGCGACAGTTGGTTGATCGGCGACGAGGTGGTGCTCTCCCGGCTTGACGACCAGACCAACGTCGCGCCATGGCTGCGGGTCGCGCACCGTGCCGGCGCCACGGTCCGCTGGGCCGAGGTCGACGTCGAGACCTGCGAACTGCCGTCCTGGCAGTACGAGGAGCTGATCAACCCGCGGACCAAGGTGGTGGCGGTCACCGCGGCGTCCGGCACGGTCGGGGCACGCCCGGAGCTCGCGCCCATCATGCAGTTCGCCGGCGACCAGAGAGCCCTCCGCGTGGTGGACGCTTCCTATGCCGCGCCGTACATGCCGCTGGACCTCGCCGCGCTCGATGCCGACGTCGTCACGCTGTCCGCGTCGGCCTGGGGCGGCCCGCCGGTGGCTGCCATGGTCTTCCGCCTGCCCGCGCTGCTCGACCGGCTGCCGTCCTGCGCGCTCGAGCCGAACGCGCGCGGCCCGGAGCGGCTCGAGCTCGGACCGCACCCGTACTCGCTGCTGGCCGGCCTGGTCGCCTCGGTCGACTACCTCGCCCGCCTCGACGACGCGGCCACCGGTTCACGCCGCCAGCGGCTGACCACCTCGCTGTCCGCGGTCAAGGCCTACCAGGCCGGCCTGCTCGTGCACCTGCTCAACGAGCTGCGGGCGCTGCCCCACGTCACGATCGTCGGGGACGCCATGCGGCGGGTCCCGACCGTCGCGTTCACCGTCGCCGGAGTAAAGGCCCGCGAGGTCGTCGAGCACCTCGCCGCCGCCGGCATCTGCGCCTTCGCCGACCACGGTCACCACGGCGTGCTCGCCGCACTCGGCATCGGCGAGGTCGGTGGCGCCGTCCGCGTCGGCCTCGCCCACTACACGAACGCCGTCGAGCTCGACCAGCTCGTCCGCGCCGTCGCCAGGCTGTCGTAGTTCTCCAGGTCGTAGTTCTCCAGGTCGCCGTTCTCCAGGTCGCCGTTCTCCAGGTCGCCGTTCTCCAGGTCGCCGTTCTACGGTTCGCCGGTGAACCGGCTGCGGTCGTTGACCAGCAGCACCTTGCCGAACACCCCACCGCCTTCCAGCATCTGGTGCGCCCGCGCGGCATCCGCCATCGGCACCCTGGCGTGCACCACCGGCCGCACCGCTTTCGCCGCGATCAGCGGCCACAGCCCCCGCCGCACCTCGGCGACGATCTCCGCCTTGCCACCCGGCCCGTACACCGGCCGACCGCGCAGGTTCGTCGCCGCCACCACGCCGCGCTTGCCGAGCAGCGCGCCGAGGTTCAGCTCGCCCGTGACCCCGCCCTGCAGGCCGATCACCACCAGCCGGCCCTCAGTGGCCAGCACATCCACGTTCCGGCTGAGGTAGGCGCCACCCATGTTGTCCAGCACCACGTCGGCCCCGTGGCCCCCAGTCGCCTCCCGTACCTCCGCCACGAAATCCTGGTCCCGGTAGTCAATCGTGATGGCTGCGCCCAGCACCCGGCACGCGTCCAACCGTGCACCGCCGGCCGTGGTCGCCACCGTGGCACCCAGCGCCACTCCGACCTGGATAGCGTGCGTGCCAATGCCTCCTGAGCCGCCGTGCACCAGTAGCACCTCGCCCCGCCTGAGGCCGGCCAGCGTCACCACGTTGGACCACACCGTGCACGCCACCTCCGGCAGCCCGGCAGCCGTCACCAGGTCCACCCCGTCCGGGATCGGCAACACCTGCCCAACCGGCACCACGACCCGCTCGGCGTACCCGCCGCCGGCCAGCAGCGCGCAGACCTCTTGGCCAACCGCGTACTCGGTCACTCCGTCGCCCACCGCCGCCACGGTGCCGGAACACTCCATGCCCGGAACATCCGTCACCCCCGGCGGCGGCGCATACCGGCCGCGGCGCTGCAGCAGGTCGGCCCGGTTCACCGCGCTGGCGGCCACATCGAGTAGCACCTCTCCCGGGCCAGGCTCCGGATCGGGGCGCTCGGCCCAGGTCAGTACCTCCGGGTCGCCCGGAGTCGGAATGGTGATCGCGTGCACGGAGCCGGACCGTACGCCGTCATCCAGGGCGCGGCGACGCTCGGCTCCGCACGGCCTGGCTGTGCGCGGCCAGCCGCCGTGCGTCCCGCAGCCGCCGATCCCGCCAGTCCAGGGGCTCCGACGTCGCGCCGATCCCGCGCAGCCGGTGGAACACGTCCCGGTGCCGAGCGCGGGCCGCTGGATCGCGGCGCACCGTCTCCGGCGGCCGGACCAGGCCGAAGCGGTCGCCCCACCACTCCCCAGGCAGGGGATCCAGGATCAGCCCGAGGTGGGCCGGCCATCGTCGCCCGCCCCAATCCCGCGTGGCCGGCATCTCCTCCAACGGCGCGCAGATCCGACCCTCCTTGTCCACCACCTCCAGCCGTAGCCCCGCGAATTCCAGAATGCGCACCAGCGTCGCAATCCCGGGCACCCTCGTGCCGGCCTCGATCCGCGACACCGTGCTCTGCGGCATCCCAACGTATTCCGCCAGCTCGCGCTGACTCGTGCTGCTCAGCCGTCGCACCTGCCGCACGTAACCGGCGACCGAAAACTTCTCCACGGCCGCCACTCTGCACCATGCCCCCACCGCACGCCGTACCCACGATCCAAATCTGTGGATAACCCCGTCGACTGTGGACAACCCAGCAATTTGGCCCCGTTCTCGCCACCGAGTGTCGGTGTCCTGTGGTATAGCGGCCAGCCGCCTATCTGTTGGCTAGTTACTTTGCTTTGAGAGCCGAATGGCAACGTGAAAAGCGCCAGCTCACCGTCACGTTGTCGCAGGTCGCGACGTCAGCCAGCTGGCTCTCAAAGCAAACTAATCCCGAAGTCACCACCTTGGCCCCGCGTTGACCAGGAGAAATGCGGACTGCCATGGCCGGCAGAGGATGAACCAGCCGCCGCGGCGGGGCGAGAAACACCGAAGGACGCGATCAGTCCAAGCTCGAGACGTTGAACGTGTTGCAGCGGGCCGGATCGCCGGTCTGGTGGCCTACGCCGAACCACTTGCGGCGCTGGGCCGAGGTGCCGTGGGTGAAGGCGTCCGGGTTCACCCTGCCGCCGCCAAGCCGGGACTGGATGTAGTCGTCGCCGATCCGTGACGCGGCGTCCAGGGCGTCATCGATGTCCTTCTGGGTCAGTTCGACGATAAGCGGCTGGCCGTTGGCGGTCGGCACCGTGGTGGCGTGGTTGGCCCAGACGCCCGCATAGCAGTCGGCCTGCAGCTCGAGCCGGACGCTGCCGGAGGTGGGGCCGGTGTCGCGGGGATCGACGCGTTGCGAGGTGCCAAGCAGGTTCTGCACGTGGTGGCCATACTCGTGGGCAAGGACGTAGGCCTCGACGAAGTCGCCGCCCTGCACGCCGAAGCGGTTGCGCAGTTCGTCGAAGAAGCCGAGGTCGATGTACACCTCGCCGTCCGCAGGGCAGTAGAACGGCCCGACGGCCGACGTCGCGCTCCCGCAGCCGGTGTTCACGGCACCGCGGAAGAAGTTGGTCGGTGCCATCTTGTAGGTCCGTCCGGAGCGGGCGAACTGGTCGCGCCAGTAGCCCTGCACAGAGTTGACGATGGCCACAATCCGGCAGTCCTGCTTGGTGTTCGCATCGGCGCCGGTGCGGCACTCCTGCTCCAAGGCGGTGTTGTCGGCGGTCTCGCCCGCGCCGACGCCGCCGAGGCCACCGCTGGGCAGCGACCCAGCGCCGCCACCGCCGCCGAGGAGCTGCAGGACCAGGTAGAGGGCGAGGCCGATAATGCCGATCCCGCCGCCGCCGAGGGCAACCCGGCCGCCGAGGCCACCGCCGCCGGAGCGGAGGTCTTCGACCTGAGAGGTGTCGAGTCCGGCGTCCTCGTTGAACCGCACGACGGTCACCATAACCAGAGGGCACGACCGCCGCTGGACGACCGTGCCCTCCGGGTCTGCAGTCCCGGTTACGAGCTACGGCAGCATGGTGATCCGCTGGTTGGTGGGCGGCGGGGCCGTGTTCGGGTGCCCCTGCAGGTAGGCGGCGAACGCGTCGATATCCACCAGGCCGCCGATGCGGTTCGTGCCGTTGCGCAGCTCGGTGAACCCGTCACCGCCGTCGGCGAGGAAGTTGTTCACCGACACCCGGTAGCTGGCCGCCGGGTCGATCGGCGTGCCGCTCAGCCTGATGTCGGAGATCTTCGACCCGACCGGCGCCGATTGCGACCAGGAGTACGTGAGGCTGGCCGACGGGTGCAGGATGCGGGTCACGGTCGGCTGCCACTGCTGCTCCAGCACCGTCTTGATCTGCGCGCCGGTCAGCGTCATCGTCGTCATGACGTTGCCGAACGGCTGAACCGTGAACGCCTCGCCGTAGGTCACTACGCCGTCACCCTCACCGGCCGGCGAGGAGGCGTAGGTGAGGTCGGCACGTACGCCACCCGGGTTCATCAACGCGAGCTGCGCACCAGCCACCTGCGTCTGTTCGAGCTGCGCGTCGGCGATCAGGTTGCCCAGCGACGACTCGCCGGACGGCACCGCGGCACGCAGGATGTTGGCCGTGATGGTGCCGATCGGCCGGTTCGCGATGGGCGCCGACTTGGTGACGGCCTCGTCCACCAGCGCCTTGACCGCAGGGTCCGCAGCCACGTCCCTGGTCACCACGTGGTTGGTCGCGGTGGTCCGCGAGCGGACCACGTCCCTGCTCTTGGTGTCGATCTTGACGTCGATTACCGAGAGGATCCGGCCGAAAGACAGGCCCTGGATGTACGGCCGCGGCTGGCCGGCGGGGTCGTTGACTGTGCAGTTGAACTGTTGGTGGGTGTGCGCGGCCAGCACGACGTCGATCTTGGGGCTGACCTGCTCGGCGATCTGCCGGCCGACGCCGGGGATGATGCCGCAGGCGTCCGGCGGGTTGCCGGTGATCACCTGGTCGCCCTGGTGCATCATCATCACGATCGTCTTGACGCCGAAGCTGTCCAGCAGGTTGGCGTACCGGTTCGCGGCAGCCACCTCGTCGCCGAAGTCGAGGTTCTTGATGCCCGCTGCGGACACGATCTCCGGCGTGCCCTTGAGTGGCATGCCGATGTAGCCGACCGGGATGCCCCGCACGAACGACAGCCAGACCGGTAGCAATGCGGGCAGCCCGCTGTTCTTGAACGTCACGTTCGCCGCGAGGTACGGGAAGTCCGAACCCTCATAGCTGCTGTGGAACTGGCAGCCGTCGACCGGATGGCAGCCGCCGCGCTGCACCCGCAACAGCTCGTCGTACCCCTCGTCGAATTCATGATTGCCCGCCGCCGACACCGACAGCCCGACCTCGTTCAGCACCTCAATCGTCGGCTCGTCGTGGAACAGCGCGGACGCCAGCGGCGAGGCACCTATCAGGTCGCCCTGGGCCACCACCACCGAATTGGTCACCTGCTCACGAAGCTGCCTGAGGTGGGTGGCCATGTACACCACGCCGCCGGCGTCCACCGTGCCCCCGCCGGGCAGCACCACCCGACCGGACGATCCAGCCGGTGGCTCGAGGTTCCCGTGCAGGTCGTTCATCCCGATGATGCGCAGGTCCACCGTACTGGCCGGTTTGGCCGCCGATACCTGGCCGGATCCCACCGCCACGATCGCCGCGACCGCCAGCCCGACCGCGGCCACCAGCCGCCATTGCCGGATGGAACGGATCATGCTCCCGCCTTCCATGCTCACTCACGGTTGCCATGGGGCAGTCTGCCGGGCGACGCCGGTGATTCCTAGCGGGTGACGACGGTTGCGCGGCGGTTCTGCCCTACCCTCGACCCTTGGAAGCGTGGCAGAGCGGCCTAATGCACTCGCCTTGAAAGCGAGAGACGGTTGATCCCGTCCGGGGGTTCGAATCCCTCCGCTTCCGCCTTTCGACCAGGCGGAACGCGGTGTGTGCCGTATCGGCGTCATCCGCGTCCGCTGTTCGGTTGCAGTTGTGGTTGCAGTTGGCACGCCGTCCGCCAACGCCCGTGACCGTTCG
>DASXTS010000065.1:0-3295 GCA_036505275.1 Pseudonocardiaceae bacterium | reverse complement strand
CGGCGCGATCACCTGCACGGCCGGCAGGTTCCGCAGGCTGCGCCAGCCGGCCTGGTCGTCGCGGGCCACCACGACGAGCACCCTGGCCCGGTCGGTGAGCGCCTCGATGACCTTCCGCGCGGCCTTCGTGGACGGCGTGTCGCCCTCGACCAGCGAGGACACCACGTGCACCCGTCCGCCGCGGGCCCGGTCGGACAGCGCGCCGCGCAGCGCGGCCGCCTTCATCTTCTTGGGCGTGCGCTGCGTGTAGCCGTGTGGGGTCGGGCCGTGCACGACTCCGCCGCCGGTGTACTGCGGCGCGCGGGTGGAGCCCTGCCTGGCCCGGCCGGTGCCCTTCTGCCGGTACGGCTTACGGCCGCCGCCGGCCACCTCGCCGCGGGTCTTGGTGTCGTGCGTGCCCTGCCGGGCGGCGGCCAGCTGGGCCACCACCACCTGGTGCAGCAGCGGCAGGTTTGCCTGCACGTCGAACACGTCGGCGGGCAGCTCGACGGTGCCATCCGTCTCGCCGGCCGGGGTGCGGACCTCGATGCGCAGGCTCGTGCCAGTCACTGGGCCGCACCACCCTCCGCGGCGGCCCGCTTGGCGGCGGTCTTGACCAGCACCAGGCCGCCCTTGGCGCCCGGCACCGCGCCCTTGATCAGCAGCAGGCCGTCCTCCGGCCGCACCGAGTGCACGGTGAGGTTCTGCGTGGTCACCCGCGCGTTGCCCATCCGGCCGGCCATCCGCAGGCCCTTGAACACCCGGCCGGGTGTCGCGCAAGCGCCGATGGAGCCGGGCGAGCGGTGCTTGCGCTGGGTGCCGTGGCTGGCGCCGAGGCCGCTGAAGCCGTGCCGCTTCATCACGCCGGCGGTGCCCTTGCCCTTCGTGGTGCCGACCACATCGACCACCGCGCCCGCCTCGAAGACCTCGGCGGTCACCTCCTGACCGACCTGGTACTCGCCGGCGTCCGTGGTGCGTAGCTCCACCAGGTGCCGCCGCGGGGTGACCCCGGCCTTGGCGAAGTGCCCGGCAACCGGCTTGTTCACCTTGCGCGGGTCGACGGCGCCGAACGCGAGCTGCACGGCCGAGTAGCCGTCCTGCTCGGGCGTGCGGACCTGGGTGACGATGCACGGCCCGGCCTGCACAACGGTCACCGGCACGATCCGGTTGTTCTCGTCGAAGACCTGGGTCATCCCGAGCTTGGTGCCCAGAATGCCCTTGATTTGCCTGTCAGTCATCGCTGCTCGGGCCTCACTGGATGTTGACGTCGACGCTGGCCGGCAGGTCGATGCGCATCAGCGCGTCCACCGTCTTCGGCGTCGGGTCGAGGATGTCGATCAGCCGCTTGTGCGTGCGCATCTCGAAGTGCTCGCGCGAATCCTTGTACTTGTGCGGCGAGCGGATCACGCAGTACACGTTCTTCTCGGTAGGCAGCGGCACCGGCCCCACGACCCGAGCGCCGGTGCGCGTCACGGTCTCGACGATCTTGCGCGCGGACGCGTCGATCGCCTCGTGGTCATAGGCCTTGAGCCGGATGCGGATCTTCTGTCCCGCCATGATGGCCAGCCGTTCCTCTTCTCGTCCCGCTGCTGTCGTTCTGCTGGTGGTGCCTCGTCAGTGCTCTTCGGGCCGGTCCACGCGGTCGGGTGTGTCGCGCCAACGCACGGTCCGGCCCCACTGACGTTGTCGATGGGATGGGCGGTCACGGCCCCGCTTCGGGGCTACCGCTCGTGGCGGGGCACCGGCTCGCAACTCGAACCGGCCGCCCCCACGAGCAACCTGTCCAGGATGCCACACGCCCGGTGGCAACCCAAATCGGGTACTACCAGATGAGTTCGGGGATCCAGTCGTCGCCTGCCAAGGCCGCACCGAGCGACGCGTCTCGAGACACGCGAGCCAGTGGCTCGGGTGCGGGTGCCCCGCAGGAGGGCAGCGCCTGCAGGCGGCGACTGGGCCCCGAAATCACTTGAGGATCTTGGTGACTCGTCCTGCGCCGACGGTGCGGCCGCCCTCACGGATGGCGAAGCGCAGGCCCTCCTCCATGGCGATCGGCTGGATCAGCTCGACCGTCATCTCCGTGTTGTCGCCCGGCATGACCATCTCGGTGCCCTCGGGCAGGGTCACCACGCCGGTCACGTCCGTGGTCCGGAAGTAGAACTGCGGGCGGTAGTTGTTGAAGAACGGCGTGTGCCGCCCGCCCTCGTCCTTGCTCAGGATGTAGACGTTGGCCTCGAAGTTGGTGTGCGGGGTGTTGGTGCCCGGCTTCACCACGACCATGCCGCGCTCGACGTCCTCGCGCTTGACGCCGCGCAGCAGCAGACCGACGTTGTCGCCGGCCTGACCCTGGTCGAGCAGCTTGCGGAACATCTCCACGCCGGTGACCGTGGTCTTCATCGACTTCTCGCGGATGCCGAGGATCTCGACCTCCTCGCTCACCTTCACCACGCCACGCTCGACCCGGCCCGTGACGACCGTGCCGCGGCCGGTGATGGTGAACACGTCCTCGATCGGCATCAGGAACGGCTTGTCCACGTCCCGCTTGGGCTCCGGGACGGACTCGTCGACGGCGTTCAGCAGCTCCAGCAGCTTGGCGCTCCACTCGGGGTCGCCCTCCAGCGCCTTGAGCGCGGAGACCCGCACCACCGGCAGGTCGTCACCCGGGAACTCCTGGCTGGTCAGCAGCTCGCGCACCTCCAGCTCGACCAGCTCGAGGATCTCCTCGTCGTCCACCATGTCGGCCTTGTTCAGGGCGACCACGATGTAGGGCACGCCGACCTGGCGGGCCAGCAGCACGTGCTCCCGAGTCTGCGGCATCGGGCCGTCGGTCGCCGCGACCACCAGGATCGCGCCGTCCATCTGGGCTGCGCCGGTGATCATGTTCTTGATGTAGTCGGCGTGACCGGGGCAGTCCACGTGCGCGTAGTGCCGCTTGTCGGTCTGGTACTCCACATGCGCGATGGAGATCGTGATACCGCGCTGCTTCTCCTCCGGCGCCTTGTCGATCTGGTCGAACGGCGTGAAGGGGTTCAGATTCGGGTACTTGTCGTGCAGGACCTTCGTGATCGCCGCGGTAAGCGTGGTCTTGCCGTGGTCGATGTGGCCGATCGTCCCGATGTTGACGTGCGGCTTGGTCCGCTCGAACTTGGCCTTCGCCACTTTCTCGTCCTCCTGGACTTGTTCTCAACGTGCCGCCGGGAAGACGGCAAGGGTCGTGACTTGCTAGTACTCGTTGTGCGGAACGATAGAGGGGGCTTCCCGCGACGGCCGCACCGGCTCGGTGCTACTTCACCGGCACGGTGCTACATGCCCGCTACAT
>DASXTS010000064.1:0-22108 GCA_036505275.1 Pseudonocardiaceae bacterium | reverse complement strand
GTCGGTGCTCTCGATGCCGCGCAGCCCGTCGTAGTCGACGATCACGCAGCGCATGCCGCGGTCCTCGGCCAGGGTGCGGGCCTGCGGGGCGATCGCCTGGGCGGCCAGGATGCCGCCCACCGGGGCGAGTTGGGCGTCCCGGTTGAGCAGGTCGAGGTAGCGGCTGAGCTGGTCGACGGCCTCGATGGTGGCGCGGCGCTTCACCTCGATGGCCCAATATCGCGGCCGGCCGGCGGTGCCCGCCGCCGCCATACCGGCCACGTCCACCGCCACCGCCATGCCGGTGCCGTCGCGGCAGAGCAGATCGACCGGCCCGATCGCGGTGGGGTACTCGCGGCGGACCAGGGTGAGGCCGTCACCGAGGGTGCCGACGTGCTCGGCGAGCAACCGCTGCAGGTGGGCTTCCACCCCGTCCTTGACCAGACCCGGGTCCACGCCCAGCTCGTGGGTGGAGTCGTGGGTGATCTCCTCGATGCTGATCAGCAGCTGCTCGCCGGCGCTGTTGGTGACCGTCCACCGGCCGGGCTCCTCGCGCAGCGTGCACGGCGGGCTCATCCAGTTCAGCGGCTTGTAGGCGCGGTCGTCGGCGTGGATGCTCACCGAGCCGTCGGCCTTGATCAGCAGCAGCCGCGGGGCCATCGGCAGGTGGGCGGTGAGTCGTCCCACGTAGTCGACCTCGCAGCGGGCGATCACCAGGCGCACGAGGCACAAGGCTAGCGTGGCTGCCGTGGAGACCGTGGGCTCACGGCGGGTGTACGCCAATGCCTGGATGATCGTGCGCGAGGACGCCGTGCGGCGCGCTGACGGCTCGGCCGGGGTGTACGGCGTGATCGACAAGCCGACCTACGCGCTGATCATCCCGGTGGACGGCCAACGGCTGCACCTGGTCGAGCAGTTCCGCTACCCCCTCGGGCTGCGCCGCTGGGAGTTCCCGCAGGGCACAGCGCCCGATCGGGCCGACCTCGACCCTGCCGAACTGGCCGCCCGCGAGCTGCGCGAGGAGACCGGGCTGGTGGCCGGCCGGATCACCGAGATCGGCGTGCTGGACACCGCGCCGGGCATGTCCTCCCAGCGTGGCCGGGTCTTCCTGGCCACGGAGCTCACCCCCGGCGCCCCGCAGCGCGAGCCCGAGGAGCAGGACATGCGCTCCGCCTGGTTCACCCGTGCCGCCTTCGAGGCCATGGTGCTGCGCGAGGAGATCACCGACGCCCAGTCCCTCGCCGCGTACGCCCTGCTCCTACTCCACGAGCGCGCTGCCAGCGCGGTCCGCTAACTGCGACGATGTGACATCGCCCCACTTCTACTGGGGAAATTCCACATCCTCGACGCCGGTGGCGGGATTACTCGGGCCAGACGGGGTGGCGCTTGGCGAGGAAGGCGGCCCGGCCCTCGGCGGCGGCCGGGGTCTGCGAGGCCTCGGCCATCACCGGCAGCGCGACGTCGTAGGCGTCCGCTTCCGGCCGGTCGAGCTGCGCGTACAGGGTGCGCTTGCCGAGGGCCTTCGAGGCGCGGCTGCCCCTGGTGGCGCGGGCCAGCAGGTCGTCGACCGCGGTGTCCAGTTCGGCATCCGGCACCGCGCGGTTGATCAGGCCCCACTCGGCGGCCGTGCGGGCGTTCACTACGTCGCCGGTCAGCGCCATCTCCATCAGGCGCTTGCGGCCGATGACCCGCGCCACCGGAACCGCCGGGGTGTGGCAAAACCAGCCACCCTTGCCGCCGGGCAGCGCGAAGCCGGCCGACTCGGCCGCCACCGCGAGGTCGCAGGACGCGACGAGCTGGCAGCCGGCCGCGGTGGCCAGCGCGTGCACCCGTGCGATCACCACCTGCGGCACGGACTGGATGGTGCGCATCAACCGGGTGCACAGCTCAAGGAGCTCGCGCACGCCGTCAAGGTCGCGGGCCGCCACGTCGGCGAAGTCGTGGCCGGCGGAGAACACCGGGCCGTTGCCGGCCAGCACGATCCCGGTCGCACCGCTGTCGCCGGCCGTCGTGAAGGCCGACAGCAGCTCGGCGAGGTGGTCGGCGGAGAGCGCGTTGCGCCGCTCCGGCCGGTTCATGGTGATCCTGATGGTGTCCTCGTCGGCCTTGACGAGCACGTGCCGGTAGTCGTTCACGCCCTGCGACGTTACGCCGCCCGTGAGGCGCTCGGCACCTGCCGGCTGGCCGCTGCCTGATCCACATCGCGCGGTGAACCGGCGCCGCGTCGCCGTCCCGGCCAGAGCAGCACCACGAGCCCGGCCAAGGCGACACCGGAGAGCACCCACACGGCCGTCCGCACGTCCGGCGGCATGGTGTCCAGCATCAACAGGCTGCGCACCCCCTCGGTGGCGAACCTGATCGGGCTCCACGACCACAGCAGGTCGCGATAGGCGGGATGCAGCACCTCCGGCACCTGCCCGGCCACCGCCGGCGCCATGAGGTACACCGGCGCGAGCACGGCCATGCCGGCCAGCCCGGTCAGCCGCAGCACGGCACCTTGCAGTGCGGCGAACGCGAACCCGATGAGCAGCAGGAAACCGATCAGCGCGGCATCGATCTGCCCGCTGCGGTACAGGCCGACGTCCCACAGCGCCAGCAGGCCGAGCACCGCGCCGGTGGCCCCGACCGCCACGCCGACCGCGGTGGCCACCCGAACCGGCGCCGTGGTTCGCCGCCCGGCCCGACCGCTGACCACGACCACCAGCACACTGCCGACCAGGGTGCCCAGCCAGAGCAGGGCGGCGGCGGCCAGCGGCGCCGTCCTGGCCGCCGCGGAGGCCGGGTGCACCGTTTGCACGGTCACCGGCTGCGATGGGCCTGGCTGACCCGCCTGCGCCGCCTGTGCGGCGGCCTGAGCAGCGGCCGTGAGCGCCTGCTGCGCAAGCTGCGTACCGGTCGGGTTCACCGCGCCGGACACCACCACGGTGGCCGGCAGTTCCAGCACGCCGTACACCTGCTTGTCGTCCAGCAGCCGGCGACCCTCCGCCGGCGTGGTGACCCGCCAGGACAGCTGCCCGCCGCCCTGGCTCGCGATCCGCTGCGCGGCCTGCTGCATGGTGGCCGGCGCGCCGTCCGGCACCGCTACCGCCACCGGCAGCCCGCGTGGCTCCACGGTGGCCTGCACGCCGAACGTGAGTATGCCGAGCACGGCGGCCAGCACCGTGCCGGCGAGGATAGCCATCACCACCAGTACCGGTGGCCGCGGTGCGTGCATCTCCCTACCTCCGTCCGCCGAAACTCAACGCCTGTTGAGCATACTCGCAACTGCGGCCTGTAAGTCAACACCGGATGAGTTACTCTGGGTCGGATGACGAGCACCACGATCCGCCGCATGGGGCGCCGGCCCGGCAGCAGCGGCAGCCGCGACGCCGTCCTGGATGCCGCCCGCGTGCGGTTCGCCGAACAGGGCTACGACGGCGCGACCATTCGCGGCATCGCGGCTAATGCCGGCGTCGACCCCGCGCTGGTGCATCACTTCTTCGGCACCAAGGAGCGGCTGTTCGTGGCGGCCATGCACCTGCCGCTCGAGCCGGCCAAGCTCATCCCCGAGCTGCTCGCGCCGGGCCTCGACGGGCTGGGCGAGCGGTTGGCGAGGCATTTCCTCCGGCTGATGCGCGAGCTTGGCGAGGCCAACCCGATGATCGCTCTGATTCGCTCGGCGGCGGCGCACCCGGACGCCGCCAGAATGCTCCGCGAGTTCTACACCCGCGCCGTGCTCGAACGCCTCGCCGCCGAGCTGGAGACGTCACGGCCGCGGCTGCGCGCCGCGCTGTGCGCCGCGCAGATGATCGGTCTGGGGGTGGCCACGTTCATCATCGGTCTGCGGCCCCTCGTCGAGGCCGACGACGAGACCATGGTCGCGGCGCTGGCCCCGGCGCTGCAGCACTACCTCACAGGTGATTTGCCGCCCTGATCACGTCCACGATCTCATCCATGATCCGATTCAGCTCGAAGTCCTTGGGGGTGAACACCTTTGCCACCCCGTGCTCGATCAGCAGCCGCTCGTCCGCCGGCGGGATGATGCCGCCGACCACCACCGGCACGTCGTCGGCGCCGGCCGCGCGCAGCCCGTCCACCACGGCCGGCACCACCTCCAGGTGTGAGCCGGAGAGGACCGACAGGCCGACCACGTGCACGCCCTCCTGGACAGCGGCGGCCACGATCTGCGCCGGGGTCAGCCGGATGCCCTGGTAGACCACCTCGAAGCCGACGTCCCGCGCCCGCACCGCGATCTGCTCGGCGCCGTTGGAGTGACCATCCAGCCCGGGCTTGCCGACCAACATCCGCAGCCGTCCACCCAGCTCCTTGCCGGTGGCATGAACCCGCTCGCGCACCGCGCCCATCTGCTGCGCCGCGACTGCCGACCCGCCGGCCGACCCGGTGGAGGCCACCGAGACCCCGGTCGGCGCGCGGTACTCGCCGAACACCTCGCGCAGCGCCTGCGCCCACTCCCCCGTGGTCACCCCGGCCTTGGCGCAGACCAGCGTGGCGTCCATCAGGTTGATGTCGGTCTTGGCCGCGTCCCGCAGCGCGCCAAGCGCGGCGTCCACCTCGGCTTGGTCGCGCTGGGCCCGCCAGGCCCGCACGGCGTCGGCGGCCGCCCGCTCCACCGCGGGGTCGACCACCTCGATGGCCTGCGCACCCTCGGCCTGCAGCGGGCTCGGCTCGGTGCCCTGGAAGCGGTTCACCCCGACCACCACGTCCTCGCCCGCCTCGATACGGCGGCGGCGCCGGGCCAGCGAGGACACCAGCTGGGACTTCATGTAGCCGGACTCGACGGCGGCGATCGGGCCGCCCTTCGCCTGCACCCTGTCGATCTCCTCGCGGACGCCGGTGGCGATCTCGTCCACCTTGGCCAGTACCACCCGCGAGCCGTCGAAGAGGTCCTCATACTCCAGCAGGTCGGTCTCGAAGGCCAGCACCTGCTGCATGCGCAGCGCCCACTGCTGGTCCCACGGCCGCGGCAGCCCGAGCGCCTCGTTCCACGTCGGCAGCTGGATGGCGCGGGCGCGGGCGTCGCGGGACAGCGTGACAGCGAGCATCTCCAGCACGATGCGCTGCACGTTGTTCTCCGGCTGCGCCTCGGTGAGCCCGAGCGAGTTGACCTGAACGCCATACCGGAAGCGCCGGTGTTTGGGGTCCTGGATGCCGTACCGGTCCCGGCACAACTCGTCCCACAGCATGCCGAGGGCGCGCAGTTTGCACATCTCCTCGACGAACCGCAGCCCGGCGTTGACGAAGAACGACATCCGGCCGACCACGTTGCCCAACTCGTGCGGCGCGACCTGACCGGAGTCGCGCACCGCGTCCAGCACGGCCATCGCGGTGCACAGCGCGTACGCCACCTCCTGAACCGGGGTCGCGCCGGCCTCCTGCAGGTGGTAAGAGCAGATGTTGATCGGGTTCCAGCGCGGCAGGTGGCGCACCGCCCAGGTGATCGTGTCGGTGATCAACCGCAGGCTGGGCTCCGGTGGGAACACGTAGGTGCCGCGGGACAGGTACTCCTTGACGATGTCGTTCTGGGTGGTGCCGGCGAGCTGGTTCAGCTGCGCGCCCTGCTCCTGCGCCACCGCCACGTAGAGCGCGAGCAGCCACATGGCCGTGGCGTTGATGGTCATCGAGGTGTTCGCCTCGGCCACCGGGATGCCCTCGAACAGCCGCCGCATGTCGCCGATGTGGCTGATCGGCACGCCGACCTTGCCCACCTCGCCGCGGGCCAGTTCGTGGTCCGGGTCGTACCCGGTCTGGGTGGGCAGGTCGAACGCCACCGACAACCCGGTCTGGCCCTTGGCCAGGTTCCGCCGATACAGGGCGTTGGACGCCGCCGCGGACGAGTGGCCGGCATAGGTTCGCATCACCCACGGGCGATCGCGCTCGCGGTCCGCCGGGTACGGCATGGTGCGGATGGTACGTCCGGGTAACCGGCCCCGGGCCGTGCCGTAACTCACACCGCGGGCTCCCGGTGGCTCACCACCGAGGCGGAGCGACTAGCCGGTCCACGCGGGCACCGAGCCGGTTGAGGTCCTCGACGAAGCGCGGATATCCGCGGTCGATGTGGAATACGTCCCAGACCTCGGTGACGCCGTCGGCGCACATCCCGGCCAGCACAAGGCCGGCTCCCGCCCTGATGTCCGACGCCCACACCGGTGCGCTGGAGAGCCGCTCCACGCCGCGGACCACGGCGTGGTGGCCGTCGGTGCGAGCGTCGGCACCGAGCCGCACCATCTCCTCGACGAACCGGAACCGTGCCTCGAACACGTTCTCGGTGATCATCGCGGTGCCTTCGGAGATCGCGGACAGCGCGATGGCCATGGGCTGCAGGTCGGTGGCGAAGCCGGGATAGGGCAGCGTGACGAAGTCCACCGCGTGCGGCCGGTGCGCCATGACCAGCCGGAAGCCGTCGTCCAGCACGGCGACCTCGGCGCCGGCCATCCGCAGCTTCTCCAGCACCAGGTCGAGATGGTGCGGGTCGACGCCGCGCACCCGCAGGTCGCCGCGGGTCATGGCGGCCGCGATGGCCCAGGTGCCGGCCACGATCCGGTCGCCGAGCACCCAGTGCGTCGTCGGCTGCAGGGACTCCACGCCGTGCACGGTGAGCGTGGACGTGCCGGCGCCCTCGATCTTGGCGCCCATCTGCTGCAGCAGCAGGCACAGGTCCACGATCTCCGGCTCGCGGGCCGCGTTGTCGATCACCGTGGTGCCGCTGGCCAGCACGGATGCCATCAGGATGTTCTCGGTGGCCCCAACGCTGGGAAAGTCCAGCCAGATCTGCGCGCCGTGCAGACCGGCCGCCTCGGCGACCAGCCGGCCGTGCTCGATCGTGCTGTGCGCGCCGAGCTGCCGCAGCCCGTTCTGATGCATGTCGAGCGGCCGCGAGCCGATCGCGTCCCCGCCCGGTAATGGCACGACCGCCCGGCGGCAGCGGGCCACCAGCGGACCGAGCACACACACCGAGGCGCGCAGCTTGCTCACGCTCGCGTAGTCGGCCTCCGGCTCCGGCATGGCCGGGGCGGTGATCACCACGGTGTCCCGGTCGATCGTCACCCGACAGCCCAGGCTGCGCAGCACGTCGGCCATCAGCGGCACGTCCAGGATCTGCGGGCAGTTCGTGAGCGTGGTGGTGCCCTCGGCCAGCAGCGCCGCGGCCATCAGCTTGAGCACGCTGTTCTTGGCCCCGACCACGCCGACCTCGCCGGCCAGCCGTGCCCCGCCGTGCACCCGCAAGTGCTCGCTCACGGCCGTGCAGCCTACGGGTGCGGCCGACGCGCTAGCGTCCAACCCATGGCCGTGCATCTGACCCGCATCTACACCCGTACCGGTGACGACGGCACCTCGGCGCTCGGGGACTTCTCGCGGGTCTCCAAGACCGACCCGCGGCTGATCGCCTACGCGGACTGCGACGAGACGAACTGCGCCATCGGGGTGGCGTTGGCGCTCGGCTCGCTGTCGTCGGAGCTGGTCGAGGTGCTGCGGACCGTGCAGAACGACCTCTTCGACGTCGGCGCCGACCTGTGCACGCCGATCGTGGACAGCCCCAAGCACCCGCCGTTGCGCGTCACCGACTCCTACGTGCAGCGGCTGGAGGCCTGGTGCGACGCCTTCAACGAGCGGCTGCAGCCGCTCAACTCCTTTATCCTGCCCGGTGGCACCCCGGGCGCAGCGCTGCTCAACACCGCCCGCGCGGTGACCCGCCGCGCCGAGCGCAGCGTCTGGGCGCTGATCGAGGTCGACGCCGCGCACACCAACGTGCTCACCGCGCGGTACCTCAACCGCCTCTCCGACCTCCTGTTCATCCTCGGCCGCATCGCCAACCCCGACGGCGACGTCCTCTGGCACCCCGGCCGCGACCGCTGACCGGCCGCCGGTCCCCCTCATTTGCGACGATGTGACATCGCCCCACTTCTACTGGGGAAATTCCACATCCTCGACCCGGTGTGGCGAGTGGCCGGTCACGCCGCGGAGGCCATGAAGACCAGCGGGCGCGGGCGGATCAGCGCCTGTCTGTACGCCGCTTCGAGCTCGCGGAGGACCTGGTCGGGCTCACGGCGCAGCCGAGCTGGTGTGGTGTGCGCCACCACAATGCCCGCGGCCACCATGGTGGCGTGCCGGCGCAAGGTACGGTCGTACTGCTCGGGCGACAGGTGGAACTCGTAGGAGTCGATCTCCCAGGCCAAAGCTACATCGTCGGCCCAGGCGTCCGGAATCGCGATCAAGGCTCCGTGTACGTCTCGTATTGGCACGTTCCACTGGAACGCGGGCAGCACGGCGGAGCGCTTGGCCAGCCGATGTGCGTTGATCTCCGCGACGGACCGCACCCCGACGGCTACCTCGCGCAGCACGCGCCGCGGTCGGGCGGAGCCGGCCCGGCTGCCGGCCTCGAGCTCGATCACCAACTCGTCGACGGTGCACAGGCCGCGCTGGATCGCCTCGGCGAGCAAGGCGCGGACGTCGTCGAGGCGTCGGATCCGGCGCGAGGCGTCCAGCACCGCGCGCACCCGTGGCGCCGCCGGCCAACCGTCGACCGACCGCGGGGACGGCATCCTGGTGGTCCGCTCCACCACGACGAAACCGCTGGTGGCAGGCTGCCGGGGGGCCGGCACCAGCACGTGGATCTGGCTGCCGTGCGGCACCCGGCGCAGCCCGTACAGCCGGCACGCCACCGCCCCGGTGAGCATCGCGTCCCCGCCCGCATAGGCCAGCGCGGCGGCGATCCGCTGGGCGTCGGTGGGCGGCCCGGTCTGCATCAGGATCACGCCGGGCAGCAGCCGCTGCCATGGTCCGCCAGGGCGAGTTCGCAGTCCGACCGTGGCGCCGGGCAGGCCGGCTCGAATCAACTCGGACTCGCGGGCCACCCCGATCGGAGCGGCGGCCCGCACCGCGGTCATGTCAATGCGACTTCGTCTGGGCATGGCCGCCATGGTGGGCGAGATGACCCCGCCGCGAGGGCAAAATGGGTCCGCCTGTGGATAACTCGGCGCCACCGGCGTCGAGGATGTGGAATTTCCCCAGTAGAAGTGGGGCGATGTCACATCGTCGCAAAAAGAAGGGGCGCCGGGTCAGGACGCACGGGGGACGGGGCGGCCGGGGGGTGCGGATTCGAGCCAGGACAGGAAGCCGGTGAGGGCGCCGGGGGCCATGGCGAGTTCGAGGTCACCGTCGAGGGTGCGGCAGTGCAGGACAGTGGAGCTGGCGGGCATGGCGTAGGTCTCCGAGCCGGCGGGGGTGCGGCGAGTCACGATGGTGAGGGCATCGCGGCGCAGCACGGTGTCCGGGCCCGAGCGCAGGCTGGTCAGGCGGTACCAGCCGAACTCCTCACCGTGGTAGCGGGCGACGCCGAGGTGCCACCGCGAGGACGGCTGCGAGGGCCGCAGCCGCAGGGCCACGTCGATGCCGCCGCGGCGGACCCGGCGTACCCGTCGCCAGGCCAGCAGGCCGACGCAGATCACCACGGCGAGCAGGATCAGTCCGGCAACTGCGGCGCCGTCCACGCCCGCCGCCCCGGGTCAGCACGCCTCGCCAGTGCAGGGGTCAGACCCTACCGGCCGCCCGGAGCCTGGCCGCGGCCCAGACCTTGGCGTCCTCGTCGTCGTGCCGCAGGTCCTCCTCGGCCTGTGCGACGTCGATCTCGGTGGACAGCTCGGCGCTCTCCGCGAGGATGCTCACCCGGTCGTCGGCGACCGAGAGGAAGCCGCCGTGCACGGCGGCGGTGATGTCGGAGCCGTCGATGGTGCGGATCGTCACCACACCGCCCTCGACGAGCTGGCCGAGGAGCTGGGTATGGCCGGGCAGGATGCCGAGCTCGCCCTCGGTGGTCTCCGCGATCACCAGGTTCGCGGTACCCGACCACAGGCGACGCTCGACAGCCACCAACTCGACGGTCATCTCGGCCACGGGTGTCTCCCAACTAACGCCGACGGTATGCCCGCATCTTACGGCCGCCCGGCCACCGCCCGGCCACCGCCTGGTCACCGCCCAGGCGCCACCACCAACCCCTCGAGCCGGCGCCCTCAACCGACGCCGGCCAGCACGCTGACCAGCCAGATGGCGGTGGCCAGCAGGCCGGCCGCCAGCTCGACGAGCATGCCGAGGCCGATGGCCTTGGCGGTGGCGACCGTGGAGCGCCAGGCCGCCCAGCCGTTGCGCAGCCGGTGCAGTTCGCCGAAGTACACGCCGAGCACCGCGCCGACCAGCAGCCCGACCACCGGGATGACGAAGAACCCGACGGCGGCGCTGAGGCCGCCGAGCACCAGGGTGGACGTCGGCGCGCCGGCCTGCTTGAGCACGCGGCCGGGCAGCACGTACTTCGCCACCGTGCCGGCGACCAGCACGAGCATCATGGCGGCGAACACCACCCAGGGCGCCGCGCCGCCGGCCATGATCGCCCAGACCAGCCCCCCCGGCCACGAGGAGCAGCCCTGGCAGCACCGGGACGATCACGCCGACCAGGCCGACGGCCATCGCCAGGCCGAGCAGGACCAGGACGTCGGTGTCCATGCGACCGGGGCAGCCGAGGCAGCGGCCTCGCTAGCCCCGCTTCAGCTCCTGGTGCTTGCGCTCCAGGTCGTCCAGCCCACCGCACATGAAGAAGGCCTGCTCCGGCATGTGGTCGTACTCGCCCTTGGAGATCTTGTCGAAGGCCTCGATGGTGTCCTTGACCGGCACGGTCGAGCCCTCCTGGCCGGTGAACGCCTCGGCGGCGTACATGTTCTGCGAGAGGAACCGCTCGATTCGCCTGGCCCGGCCGACGAGCACCTTGTCCTCTTCACTCAACTCGTCGATCCCCAAAATGGCGATGATGTCCTGCAGGTCCTTGTACCGCTGCAGGATGCGTTGCACCTCGCGGGCCACCCGGTAGTGTTCCTGCCCGACGTACTGCGGGTCGAGGATCCGGGACGTCGAGTCCAGCGGGTCGACGGCAGGGTAGATGCCCTTCTCGGTGATCGCACGGGACAGGTTTGTCGTGGCGTCCAGGTGCGCGAACGTGGTAGCTGGCGCGGGGTCGGTGTAGTCGTCGGCCGGCACGTAGATCGCCTGCATGGACGTGATCGACCGGCCGCGGGTCGAGGTGATCCGCTCCTGCAGCTCGCCCATCTCGTCGGCCAGCGTCGGCTGGTAGCCCACCGCGGACGGCATCCGGCCGAGCAGCGTGGACACCTCGGAGCCGGCCTGGGTGAACCGGAAGATGTTGTCGATGAACAGCAGCACGTCCTGGTTCTGCTCGTCCCGGAAGTACTCCGCCATGGTCAGCGCGGACAGGCCGACCCGCATCCGGGTGCCTGGCGGCTCGTCCATCTGGCCGAAGACCAGCGCGGTGTCCTTGAGCACGTCCGCCTCGGTCATCTCGTGGATGAGGTCGTTGCCCTCGCGGGTGCGCTCCCCCACGCCGGCGAACACCGAGGTGCCACCGAAGTTGCGGGCCACCCGGCGGATCATCTCCTGGATCAGCACGGTCTTGCCGACGCCGGCGCCGCCGAACAGGCCGATCTTGCCGCCCTGAACGTACGGGGTGAGCAGGTCGAGCACCTTGATGCCGGTGTCCAGCATCTGGGTGCGGCCCTCGAGCTGGGCGAACGGGGGCGGCTTTCGGTGGATCGGCCAGCGCGGCGCGTCGGCGGCGTAGCCGGGCTGGTCGAGGCAGTCGCCGAGGGCGTTGAACACGTGGCCCTTGACGATGTCGCCCACCGGCACGGCGATCGCCTTACCGGTGTCAGTGACCGGGGTGCCGCGGACCAGGCCGTCGGTCGGCTGCATGGAGATGCAGCGCACCAGGTTGTCGCCGAGGTGCTGCGCCACCTCGAGTGTCAGCGTCTTGCGCATCGACTCGAGCTCGACGTCGACGTGCAGCGCGTTGAACTGCTCGGGCACCTCGTCGCGGCCGAACTCGACGTCGACGACCGGGCCGATCACCCGTGCCACGCGACCGGTGGTTGTGGTTGCGGCTGTCATGTCTCAACTCCTCCGGCAGCGGCGAGCGCGTTGGCACCACCGACGATCTCGCTGATCTCCTGGGTGATCTGGGCCTGGCGAGCCTGGTTCATCTCCCGGGTAAGCGCCCTGATCAGGTCGTTGGCATTATCCGTCGCGGCCTTCATGGCCCGGCGGCGCGCTGCCGACTCGGACGCGGCGGCCTCCAGCAACGCGGCGAACAGCCTGGTGTTGACGTACTTCGGCAGCAGCGCGGCGAGCAGGGTGTCCTCGTCCGGCTCGAACTCGTACAGCGGCCGCGGACCGGTCGTTTCCTCGTACGTCACGTCCATCGGCGCGACCCGCTTGGCCACCGCGGTCTGGGTCAGCATGGAGACGAACTGGGTGTACACGATGTGCAGCTCGTCCACGCCGTCCGCGTCGGAGCCGGCCTGGAATGCCTCGACGAGGGCCGTGCCGGCCTCCACCGCATTGACGTAGTGCGGCTGCTCGGAGAAGCCGATCCACGAGCCGGCCATCGGCCGCTGCCGGAACCGGTAGAAGTTCGTGGCCTTGCGACCGATCACGTACAGCACCGGCTCCTTGCCCTCGGAGCGCAGCAGCGCCGCCAGTTCCTCCGAGCGCCTGATCACGTTGGAGTTGTAGCCGCCGCACAGCCCGCGGTCGCTGGTCACGACCAGCACGGCGGCCCGGCGCGGGTTCTCCCGCTCGACCAGCAGCGGGTGGTCCAGACGCGCCGTGCTGGCCAGCTCGGAGAGCACCTTGGTGATCTCCTCGGCATACGGCTTGGCCGCGTTGACCCTGGCCTGGGCCTTGGCGATGCGCGAGGTCGCGATCAGCTCCATGGCGCGGGTGATCTTCTTCGTCTGCTGGACCGAGCGGATCCGGCGGCGAAGGACTCGCAGTTGGGCGGCCATCGGCTACCAGCTCATTCCTTCACCGGGGCCGGCCGGCGCGCGCGCACCGACTCGTGGCCGACCTCGGCGGCGTCCAGCGGCCTCGCCTCGGGTTCCTTGACCACCACCGTGCCGCCGCCGGTGGGCGCGAACGCCTGCTTGACGTGGTCGACGGCGTCTATCAGGCGCTTCTCGGTGTCGTCCGACAGCTCGCGGGTGTCGCGGATCTCGGCGAGGATGCCCTCCTGCTGATGCCGCAAGTACTCCAGGAACTCGGACTCGAAGCGGGCGATGTCCGGCACCGGCACCGAGTCGAGGTGCCCGCGGGTGCCCAGCCAGATGGAGACGACCTGCTCCTGCACCGGGTACGGCGAGTACTGGCCCTGCTTGAGCAGCTCGACCAGCCGGGCGCCGCGCTCCAGGCTCGCCTTGGACGCGGCGTCGAGGTCGGAGCCGAACGCGGCGAACGCCTCCAGCTCCCGGTACTGGGACAGGTCCAGCCGCAGCGACCCTGCCACCTTCTTCATGGCCTTGATCTGCGCCGCCCCGCCGACCCGGGACACCGAGATGCCGACGTTGATCGCTGGCCGGACCCCGGAGTTGAACAGGTCGGACTCCAGGAAGCACTGCCCGTCCGTGATGGAGATGACGTTGGTGGGGATGTAGGCGGCCACGTCGTTGGCCTTCGTCTCGATCAGCGGCAGGCCGGTGAGCGAGCCGCCGCCGAGCTCGTCGGAGAGCTTGGCGCAGCGCTCCAGCAGCCGCGAGTGCAGGTAGAAGACGTCGCCCGGGTAGGCCTCCCGGCCGGGCGGGCGGCGCAGCAGCAGCGAGATCGCGCGGTAGGCCTCGGCCTGCTTGGTCAGGTCGTCGAACACGATCAGCACGTGCTTGCCCTGGTACATCCAGTGCTGGCCGATGGCCGAGCCGGTGTACGGGGCGAGCCACTTGAAGCCGGCCGAGTCCGACGCCGGGGCGGCCACGATGGTGGTGTACTGCAGCGCGCCGGCGTCGTCCAGCGCCTGGCGCACGCTGGCGATCGTGGAGCCCTTCTGGCCGATCGCCACGTACACGCAGCGCACCTGCAGCTGGGGATCGCCGGACTCCCAGTTCTGTTTCTGGTTGATGATCGTGTCGACGCAGACCGCGGTCTTACCGGTCTTGCGGTCGCCGATGATGAGCTGGCGCTGCCCGCGGCCGATCGGGGTCATCGAGTCGATGGCCTTGATGCCGGTCTGCAGCGGCTCCTTGACACCCTGCCGCTGCACCACGCTGGCGGCCTGTAGCTCGAGCGAGCGGGACGCCTCGGCCTCGATGTCGCCCAGGTCGTCGATCGGCTGGCCGAGCGGGTTCACGGTGCGGCCGAGGAACCCGTCGCCGACCGGCACCGACAGCACCCGGCCGGTGCGCCTGACCTGCTGGCCCTGCTCGATCTCCTCGAAGTTGCCGAGGATCACCGCGCCGATCTCGCGGACGTCCAGGTTCAGCGCGACGCCGAGCACGCCGCCGGGAAACTCCAGCAGCTCGTTGGTCATCGCCGACGGTAGGCCCTCGACGTGGGCGATGCCGTCGCCGGTGTCGGCGACGATCCCTACCTCCTCGGCCGAGGTCTCGGGCGTGAAGGAGGACACGTAACTCTCGATCGCGCTCTTGATCTCGCTTGGTGAGATCGTCAGCTCCGCCATAGCTTCTGCGTCCCTGCTCTCATGTCTAGCCGACAAGTTCCATTGTGCTGGTGGCCCGCCTCCGCGGACAGACTTGCCGCTCAGCGGGGCAGCCGCTGCCGCGCGGCCGCCAGCCGCCCGGCGAGGCTGCCGTCGATCACCTCGTCGCCGACCCGGACCACCAGGCCGCCGATCAGCTCCTCGTCCAGCTCGATCTGCAGCGACATGCCCCGGCCATAGATCCGGGACAACGCCGCGGCCAGCCGTTCCTGCTGGTCGTCGGTCAGCGCGACCGGCGTTCTCACCCGAGCCACCGAGCGCTGCCGCCGTTCGGCGGCAAGATCGGCGAGCTGCTCCGCGGCCCGGTCGAGGCTGATCCCATGAGGTGCCTGCACGGCGCGCACCAGGAGCCGCTCGGTCGTCGGGTGCACCTTGCCGGCGAGCACCGAGCGGAGCAGCTCTACCCGTTTGGCGGCAGGCACCGACAGGTCGGCAAGCAGCGACCGCAGCCTGGGCTCCCGGTCGATCAGCCGGCCGGCCCGGAACAGCTCGTCCTCGACATCCTCGATCGCGCCCTGCCGTTGCGCGACGGCGAGGACGGCCAGCCGGCCGAGCGTCTCCGCGGCGACCATGAGGTCCCGCGGCTGGGACCACCGCGCGGCCACCATGCCCTCGAGCACCTGCATGGCCGGCTGGCTCAGCTTCCCGCCGAAGATGGCGCCGAGCAGCCGGGTGCGGTCCCGCGCGTCGGTGGACGGATCGGCCAGGTGCCGGCGCAGTACGGGCTGGCCGGACAGCAGGTCGACGGCGGCGAAGAGTTCCTCACCGAGGCGCTCGGCGTCGGCCTCGGCGGCCTCGTCGAGATAACTGTCCAGCCGCTCCCTGGCCTCGGCGAGGGCCCGCCGGCTGGCCGCCTGCAGGTACTGCATCAGGCCTACCTCCGCCTGCCGGAGTCGGACCCGGACCCCGACCCGGACCCGGAGCCTGGACCGGAGCCGGAGTCCGGACCGGAGCCGGCGCCTGGGCCGGCGCCGGAGCCTCGGCCGGCGCCGGAGCCTCGGCCGGACCGGGCGCCGGTGGGCGCCGCCGGCTCAGCGCCGGTGTCAGCGCTCGTCTCAGCGCCGGTGTCAGCGCCGGTGCCAGCGCCGGCCTTGGCCGGCATGGCGTCCAGCTCCTGGATGAACCGGTCGACCGTGCCGCGGCGGCGCGCCTCTTCGGCCATCGACTCGCCGACGATCCGGCTGGCCAGCACGACGGCGAGATCGCCGATCTCGGCCCTGAGCTGCCGCAGCACCTGCTCGCGCTGGGTAGCGAGCTGCTCCTCACCGCGTTGGCGGATCTGGACGACCTCCCGGTCGGCCTGCTCGCGCAGCTCGGCCTTGATCTTGCCGGCCTCGGCGCGGGCCTCGTCGCGGATCTTGGCCGCCTCGGTGCGGGCCTCGCCGAGCACCTCGCGGTACTTCGCGTCGGCCTGCTCGAGGCGCTCGTGGGCCTTGCGGCTCTCCTCGATCTGCCGCCGGATCATCTCCTGGCGATTGGCCATGGCCTTCCTCACCGGCGGCACCACGTATCGCCAGAACACGCCGAGGATGATCAGGAAGATCACCAGCTCGACGATGAAGGTGCCGTTGGGAACCAGGAAGTTGCTCCCGCCCTCTTGCGCCGCCAGCACGCGCTCGGTCATATCCGGTCCAATCAGTCAGGACTGGGTGAACACAAACAACGCCATGAACGCGAGGTTGATGAAGTACATCGCCTCGCAGAGACCGACGGTGAGCAGGAAGATCGTGAACAGCCGCCCGCGGGCCTCCGGCTGGCGGGCCACACCGGCGATGGTCTGCGCACCGGCAAGGCCGTCACCGATGGCCGCGCCTACGGCACCGCCGGCCAGCGCCAGACCGCCGCCGATGAACGCGCCGGCCTTGATGGTGGCGTCGGCGCCCGTTACCTCCTGGGCGGCCAGGACGATCTCATTGAGAGCCATTTCTCTCCTCTTGTGGTGAACCCAACGCGGAATCAGTGCGCTTCGTCGCCGCTACCGACGGCGAAGCCGAAATAGATGATGGTCAGCAGCGCGAAGATGAAGGCCTGCAACACGGCGACGAACAGGTCGAAAAGCTTCCACAGCGAGGTCGGCAGCCATTCGATCCAGGCCGGCATCAGAGCGATCACGGCGACCATCACGCCGCCGGAGAGGATGTTGCCGAACAACCGCAGGGCCAGTGTGAACGGCTTGACGACTTCGGTGATGACCTCGAGCGGCACCAGGAACTTGTACGGCTGCGCGAAATGCGCGAAGTATTTCCGGGCCCCCCGCACCCTGATCCCGGTCAGGTGCACCACGATGATCACGAAGAAGGCCAGCGCGAACGTCAGATTGACATCCGACGTGGGCGGCCGGACGTACTCCTCGAACGCATGCGGCACTAGCGAGAGCAGGTTCGCGATGAGGATGAAAAAGAACAGCGTTATGGCCAGCGGCACCACGAACGGCGCGGTCCTGATGCCGATCTGGTCCTCGACCTGTTCCTCGATCTGCTCGGTGACCGTCTCGAACGTCAGTTGCAGCCCGCTCGGCACGCCGGCTGTCGCCCGGGCGGCCAGGTAGAGGCCGACGCCGAGCAGGATCCCGGCCGCGATCAGAGACGAGATCACCGTGTCGGCGTTCACCGTGAGGCCGAGGATGTGCCATTGGGGGTGGACACCAACCTCGACCGCGCCTTCGGCCGCGAGTACGTGGATGCTCATTTCTCAGATCCTGCCTGACGAAGGTCCTTCAGCAGCGGCACCAGCGCGGCGCCCACCATCAGCATTTGGAAGACCGCCAGTCCGATGAAGACGCCGAGCCCGTCCGGCTGCACCAGCACCCCGAACGCCAGCGCCACCACGGTGATCAACCCGAGCCGGCCGAGCGAGCCGAGCGCGAACCGGCCCTTGCCGGCGCCGTCGCCGGAGGCGAACTGTGCGGCCGAGCGCCGTAGCAACAGCGCGTTGACCAACCCCAGGCTCAGCCCGATCACCAGGAACAACGCCATCAACGGGTAGCCCAGCAGGCTGGTCGCGATGCCGCCGACCACGCCGAGGCCGGCCGCGATGATAGTCACCTTCCGCAGGTCAGCGGCGGTGCTGATCGAGCTGATGACTTCCGAACTCACGCGTGACCTCTCACCTGCCGGCTAGTCCTTCATGAACTTCTTGAACTGGGCGTAGACGTATCCACTGGCGCCGACCACACCCAACGCCAAACCGATCAGAACAAAGAGTGGAAGGCTATCGAGCACCTCGTCGAGGAGCCACCCGAGACCCAACCCGACCAACAGGACCGCCGCTATCGTGGCACCCAGGCCCAGCAGAGTGGAAAGGTCGGGGCCATCGGGCTGGCTCACCGAGCACCCGCCTCAGTCGGCCCGCGATGCGAGCCCGGCATCATCGCTCATGGGCACTCCTCCTAGTCCATCGGCGGCGGGCGGGACAATCGAGGGGAACGCCGTCGGTGGGCTTGCGTTACCCACTTCGGGTGGCGACGGCCCGAACGCTATCACAGCGGGAGCCCGTGTTCCGACACCGCCCTGAGGCCTTCTACCTGGGATTCTGCCGATCGGTGACGATCACCGTCGGCCTCCGCGAGAATTACCGGGCGTGCAGGCGAGGGATGGCGGAGGCGAGCAGCGCAACGAGCAGGCCGACGCCGACGCTCCAGGCGACCACCATGGCGTCGAGCACGGTGAGCGCCACCGCGCCGAAGGCCAGCACCCCGGCCCACAGGTAGATCAACAGGACCGCCCTGCGCTGCGAGTGGCCGATCTCCAGCAGCCGGTGGTGCAGGTGCATCTTGTCGGCGTGGAACGGGTGCTGGCCGGCCCTGGTGCGGCGCAGCACGGCGAGCACGAAGTCCAGCAGTGGCACGAACAGCACCGCGGCGACCACCAGCAACGGCGAGAGCAGCGCCAGCGCGTCGGTGGCGCCGTAGGCCGTCGGGTTGATCCGGCCGCTGGCGCTGGTGCTCGCCGCGGCCAGCATGAGGCCGATCAGCATGGACCCGGAGTCGCCCATGAAGATCCGCGCCGGCTGGAAGTTGTGCGGCAGGAAGCCAAGGCACGCGCCGGCCAGGGTCGCGGCGATGAGCACCGGCGGATAGGCCTCGACCGAGCCTTGCGCCTTGAGCTGGCCGAGCGAGAACGCCCCGATGGACGCCGCGGCGATCAGCCCGATGCCGGCGGCAAGGCCGTCCAGCCCGTCGACGAAGTTCATCGCGTTGACCAGCACCACGGTCATCAGCACGGTGATCAGCACGGCCTGGTCCTGGCCGAGCACCAGCACCGAGCCCATCCCGCCGTCCGTCCCGTCGCCGCCGCCCCATGGCATCCAGAACAGGAACCATTGCACCCCGAAGAGCACCAGCACCCCGGCGGCGGTCACCTGGCCGGCAAGCTTGGTCACAGCGTCCAGGTCGAAGCGGTCGTCCAGGGCGCCGACCAGCACGATCAGGCCGCCGGCCAGCAGCACCGCGACGGCGTCCAGCGAGGTGAACGCGCTGCGCAGCACCGGCAGGTGGTTGGCCAGCGCCATGCCGGCGATCACGCCGCCGTACATCGCCACGCCGCCGAGCCGCGGGATCGGGGTGAGGTGCACGTCGCGCTCGCGCGGGGTGGCGACCGCGCCGGTGCGGATGGCGAGTAACCGCACGAGCCCGGTGAGCAGGAATGTCACCGCCGCGGTGGTCAGCCCCACCAGCAGGTACTCCCGCACCGGGACGATGTCCAGGTCGAGCGCGGGTGCGGGCGCGGACACGGCCCCTACGCTTGGACCGGTCGTCTGTCGGGCCGCGGATACGCCGGCCGAGCGGCGACCAGCTCGGTGACCGCGGCGGCAACGTCGGCGAGTTCCTTGTCGCCGGTCTCGGTGCCCGGCTCGACGCGCACCGCGCGGCCGATCAGCCTCGCGATCTCGGCCATGTCCCCCTCGGTCATGCCCTGCGTGGTCACCGCGGGCGAGCCCACCCGGATCCCTGACCCGATCATCGGCTTCTGCGGGTCGTACGGGATGGCGTTCTTGTTCAGGGTGATCTTCGCGAGGTCGCAGCGCAGCTCCGCGTCGGCGCCGGTGACGCCGAGCGGCCGCATGTCGATCAGCGACAGGTGGGTGTCGGTGCCACCGGACACCGGCCGCATCCCCTCTTCCTCGAGGCCCTTGGCCAGCGCCGCCGAGTTCGACACCACCTGCGCGGCGTATGCCTGGTACGGCTGGCTGGCGGCCTCCTTCAGGGCCACCGCCTTGGCTGCCACGCAGTGCATGAGCGGGCCACCCTGGCTGAACGGGAACACCGCCTTGTCGATCGCCTTGGCGTGCTGCTCCCTGCAGACGATCATGCCGCCGCGCGGGCCGCGCAGCACCTTGTGCGTCGTGAAGCTGACCACGTCCGCGTAGGGGACCGGCGACGGGATCGCCTTGCCGGCGACCAGGCCGATGAAGTGCGCCGCGTCCACCCACAGGATCGCGCCCACCTCGTCCGCGATCTCCCGGAAGGCCGCGAAGTCGATCAGCCGCGGGTACGCCGTGGCGCCAGCGATGATCATCTTGGGCCGGTGCTGGACGGCCAGGTCGCGCACCTCGTCGTAGTCGATCAGCTCGGTGTCCTGGCGCACCGTGTACGGCACGGGGTTGAACCACCGACCGGAGAAGCTCACCTTCGAGCCGTGCGTCAGGTGCCCGCCGTGCGGCAGCGACATCGCCAGCACGGTGTCACCCGGCTGGCAGAACGCCGCGTACACGGCCAGGTTGGCGCTTGCGCCGCTGTGCGGCTGCAGGTTGGCGTGATCGGCCTCGAACAGCTCCTTCGCCCGCTGGTTGCCCAGCTCCTCGGCCTTGTCCACCTCCTGGCAGCCCCCGTAGTACCGCCGGCCCGGGTAGCCCTCGGCATACTTGTTCGACAGCGTCGAGCCGAGTGCGGCCAACACCGCCGGGCTGGTGAAGTTCTCGCTGGCGATCAGCTGCAACCCGACTCGCAGCCGCTCCAGCTCGCCCAGCACCACCGCGGCAATCTCCGGGTCGGTCTCCTGCAGCTCGTCGAAGTCGGGACCCCAAAACGGTGTGCTCACATGCTCTCCTGTACCGGCGACTTGGCGGCGTCCCACCCTACCGCCGCAGCCCGCGTCCGTTCGTCTCGCTCGCCCTGTTCGCCCTGACCGCTGATCGCCATCAGTGTCGGCCCAGGTTGAAGGATATGTAACCGCCGCCGACAGTTCCGGCGATCTTCGCCGCACAGGTGGAGTTGTCCACAGTGCGGAGAGTTGTCCACAGGCTGCGTTCACCCCGGCGCGGGTTGTCGCCGTCGTCGCGCACCATGCCGACATGGTTCCTCCGCAGGCGGTCACGCAGGGTGGCGTCTTCACCCGCCGGCAGGCATTGGCGGCCGGCATCCCGGCCAGCACAATCAGCGCCCGGCTGGCTCGCGGCCGGTGGTTGCGGCTGCTGCCGCAGGTGTACGGGTTGCGTCCGGCCAACTGCGCGACCCTGGTCCAGGCCGCGACCCTGTGGCTGCCGCGCGGCACCGTCAGCCACCTGGCCGCCGCGTGGCTGTGGGGCCTCTTCGACGAGCCGCGCGTCGTGCACCTGACAGTGCCGTTGACCTGCACGCGTCGCAGCCCGCACGACTGGCTGCGGCTCGTGCGCCGGGACGTCGAACCCGACCAACGGTGGGAGCTGTTCGGAATTCCGGTGGTACCGCCCGAGCGGGCCGTGCTCGACTGCTGCGCCGTACTCGACCGCCCCGCCGCAACGCCGCTCGTGGACCGCGCCCTCTTTGCCCGCTTCTCGCTGCCCGACTTTCGCGGCCGATACTGGTCTGACCTCGGCGTCCGCGGCTCGCGCCATGCCTACCACCGGCTCGTCGCCGCGGTGCCGGGCGCCGCATCGCAGCCGGAGCTGGTATTGGCCCGTGCCGCCTGGCGAGCCGGGCTGCGCGGGCTGCGGGTGAACCAACCTGTGCTCGGTTTCGTCGCTGATCTGCTCGACCCCGACTTGCGGCTCGTCGTCGAGGTCGACGGCTACCGCAACCACAGCGACCGTGAGGCGTTCCACCGTGATCGCGTCCGGCAGAACACACTGGTAGCAGCCGGTTACACCGTGCTCCGCTTCACCGCCACCCAGGCATTGCACGACACCGCACGGGTCGTTTCCGACATCGCCGCCGTGGCCACCCGGCTCGCCGCCCGCGGTGCCTGAGCAGCGCCGTCGCAGCTGGATGACACGGTCGCGCAGGTGGCACGGTCGCGCTGGAGGACCGCGGCCCGCCTTTCCATGATCGCCAGAACTGTCGACCGGCGTTGCGCGGTCCGCAACCGGAGCCGACAGTTCCGGCGATCACGACGGTGGTGCGGGGCCGGCCGCGGCTCGGCGTGATCACCGAAAGTGTCGACGGAGGTTGCGCAGGATGCAACCGGGGTCGACAGTTCTGGCGATCATGGGCCGGCGCCGGTGCGGAGGTGAGGCCCGTAGCACGTGCCACTAGTGCGCAAAAGGGACCGCTATGCCGAGGACCTCGGAGACCTGGTCGGCGGTGACGGCGCCCTCGCGCAGGACCAGCGGGGAGTCGCCGGTGAGGTCGACGATGGTGGACGGGACCGGGTTGCCGCTGGGGCCGCCGTC
>DASXTS010000063.1:0-2166 GCA_036505275.1 Pseudonocardiaceae bacterium | reverse complement strand
CTTCCAGATCAGGATGAGCAGAAGAGATCGCGGCCTCCTGGACGACCAGCAGTCACGCCCGCTTGCCCATGGGCCAGCGTGCACAGCTACACCAGCGGTCATCGCACCGTCAACCCGCCCGCGGCACGGCCACAGGACGCCAACAGCTCCCCCGTCCATGCTGCTAGAGGCCTTGGCCTTTGAGGTTTGACTTGGTAGGTCGCATGTCAGGCGATCAACCTTTGTTGTTTGGGGATCTCGTCGAGGGCTCGGGTGAGCCGGTCGAGTGCTCTGCCGATGATCGGCGGGAGCGTGTCGGGTTCGTGCAGGGTGGCGAGGGTTGGTCGGAGCACCCGGTTGTGGGTGCGGGTGAGGGCGAGCGCGGATCGCCATCCTGGGTCGGTGACGTGGTAGCGGTGGCTGCCGGGGAGGCGTTCGATGAGCCCGTGCAACCGGAGGCGGCGCAGGTCGTAGGTCATCCGCCCGGCGCTGATTGCCTGTGCCGGCAGGCCGAGGAGCCCGGCGACGTGGATGCGGAGCTGGGCGTTGGTGAAGCCGTGCGGCAGCAGCCGGAACACGCACAAGGCGGCGAGCAGCGCCATCGCCCGGCGGTCACCGAAACGCAGTCCGGGGGCGTGTTGGGTGCCGACGTCGACCGGGTCGACCACCTGGGCGAACGCCTCGTCGCCGCGGATCGGGTCGTAGCTCAGCTGTTGGACGCGTAGCAGGCGTCGGTTGGCGGAGAAGCCGACCTGCCGCAGTTCGGGCAGGTGAGCGAGCTGCTTGCCGATCCCGAAGTCGTAGGTGTCGTTGATGGTTGTCTCGGTGCGCAGGGCGTGGTGTTCCTTGTGGTACTGCTTGATCTTGGAATGCTTGTAGTCGACGTGCAGGCTCGGCGTCACGTCGGCGGTGATCACCCGGGTCCGGAACAGTCCGGGGGTGGCGGACCGGCCCCGTCGGATGATCTTGCGGTCGAAGACCAGGCCCACCCGGTCCGGGCGGCCGATGTCGAGGTTGTCCCGGATCACCTGCTCGAAGAACACCCGCCCCGACGCCGGCCGATCCAGCACCTGGGTGAGGCTGAACTCGGCCTGCAGCACCGACAGCTGGTAGCGGTAGCCGGCTGCCCGGTCGTCGGCAGTGAACGGGTGCGGGAGGCGGGCCAGCCACTTGCGGATCACCGCGTCGATCTTCGCCGGGCTGAGTCGGTCACAGATCCGTTGCACCGCTACCGGGTCGTCACAGGCGAGGAACCCGTTGTCCAGTGCGGTGAACCCGATACCGGCCTTCGCGGCCTGCCGTTTGGCGTATTCGTGCCCGTTGAGGCAGACCCGACCGGTGTAGGGGAAGTAGCTGCAGAACTTGATGAACAACGGCCCGAAGTCGGCGTCCACCACGTACAGGTAGTACTGGTTGACCATCGCCGTCGAGCGCACCAGCCACGGATACGGCCGGCCGTCCGGGCTGTAGCGGCGTTGGGTGCGGAACACCGGAGCCTTCTCCTGGGCGATCCCGACGAACAGTACCCCTCCTCGGCGGTGAACCCGGCGAGATGGGCGTGCATCACGTCGTCCTTGCGCTGTCCCTTCGCGAACCGCACCACCGGCACGTTCGCCGTCTCGGCGAAACGGAGCACCGCGGCCTGAAACGCCCGCGTCATCGGCGCCATCAACGCACTCGACGCGAACGTCGCGCCCTGATGCGAGCGGAAGAACTGCGCCACCCCACCGGCGTGCATCAGCCGTGGCTGGTACAGGTTCAGATAGAGCCGGTCGATCGACTCCACCTGCAGCGTCACCCGCTCCGATAGCACGTCCGCCACGCTCAGCGATACCGTCATCATCAGCTCCGGTCGCAGGCTCGAGCCCGCCAGGGCTCACACCACCGCCAAAGAGCGGACATGACCGGGACCTCGGTTCCGAGTTGCCCGCGACCGGAGCCTACGACGCAGCCCTGACCCGAGGCTGCGGCTCAGACCGACAACCCAACCCAGCCACCCGCCTACAACTCGTCGGTCTGAGCTTCGCTTTTAAGCCGATGGTCTGGTCCTGCTGGATGCTGGGGCTGGTCGAACAGGGGCTTTGACGGCTGGATGGCGAGGTGCAGGGCCGCGCAGGGTCCCCTTGGGACGACCCGGGGAGCGGCCATGGGATTTCGGCGCGCTGGCAGGGGTACCTACCGCCGCCA
>DASXTS010000062.1:0-2687 GCA_036505275.1 Pseudonocardiaceae bacterium | reverse complement strand
CGGGCGGCTGCGCACCGTCCTGCACGTGCTCTACCTCATCTTCAACGAGGGGTACGCCGCGAGCACCGGCCCGCACGTGGCCCGTGCCGACCTGTCCAGTGAGGCCATCCGACTCACCCGCGCCCTGCACGCGGCGCTACCCGATGACGCCGAGGTGGCTGCGAGCACCGTGGATGCTTGGGCGCGCAGGAACTGCCGCCAGCTCAGGGCGCCATCGCGGCGTGGCGCCGGCGGGATCCGGGCCCGCCGCAGGATCCGTCGGATCGTCGAGGCGGCCACCCGGTGGCCGAGCTTGCGCAGCTCGCCCTGGAGGCGCTGGTAGCCCCATGATGGGTTGTCCCAGGCCAGCCGTTCGATCAGTGCGGCTACCTCGTCGGGCAGCGGCGGGCGTCCGGTCCGTCTCGGGTAGGTCCAGCTACGCGCGACCAGGCGGCGATGCCAGCGCAGGACCGTGGCCGGTGTCACCAGGCGTTGGTTGGTCAGCGGTTTCGGCAGCTGCCGAATCAACGCGGCCAGGACCACCCGGTCGGCCCAGTCCAGGCGAGGTCGTGGATTCCTGCGCCGCAGTACCGCGACCCCGTGACGCAACACGAGCAGCTCGGCGTCCCTTGCCGCGTTGGAGCGCGCCAGGAGCACCAGCCAGGCGACGAGCCGAGCGAAGATCAGGTAGAGCAGCCGCAGCGACACGAGCCAAGATCATCCCAGACTCAGCGCCCGGCCGCCGGTGCAGGTCGCAGCCACGAACCGACTTCTGGCACCCCACAGGCGCTGCCGCCGTCACTGGTGACCACCCGATCGAGGTCGATGCGCCGGTGGACGATGCCACGCCCGTGCAATCGGACGAGATCGCGCCACAGCGCGGCTGTCTGGTCGGCGGTGAGCTCTGTGCCCAGTTCGCGTAGAAGCCCGGCGAGAGCGCCGGACGAAGGCGCATGGGGCGCTCCACCCAAGCCGCCAGGGTCTGGTGCAGGTGTGGCATCCAAGGTCCTCCCGAATTACCGGTCAACGATCTAGCCCTCTAGTGGGTGTCGAGCTTGACTTGATGCCCGGATCGTTTCAGTTGAGCGGACACCTCTTCGAGTTCTGTCCAGTGGGTCTGTTGCGATGGCCGATCGTGGCGCAGGCGAAGTGGTGTCTCGCGCGACGCCGTATTCAAATTTGCCGTCGCTGGTTGGCCGAACGCGATGGCGAGTCGAAGGTTGCGGGGTTGGTCTGCGGCGATCTCGTAGTGGCCGAGGCGGAGGTGCTGCACGAAAGCGTGCCCGGCGGCGAGTATCCGCAGCCCGGCCATGGTCTTGATTCCGCGCATCGGGCGCAGCCGACGTTTCAGCTTGGCGTGGTCGGCCTCGACCCGGTTGTTCGCGTACCGCTCGACGTGGTGCCACGCCGCAGGCCACGGCGCGTCGAGGACCCGCGGGGTAGGTAGGCGCCCGGTCGGTGATGACCTCCACCGGCACCACGCCGGTCGTGGTCCTGGCGCGCTGGAAGAACCGGCGTGCCGCCTCGCTGTCCGGCCGTGCTGAGGCGTACACGTCGATGACCGGCCCGAACTGGTCGACCGCCCGATACAGATAGACCCACCGGCCGGCGACCTTGACGTAGGTGTCGTCCACGTGCCAGCGGTCCCCGACCCCGATGCCGGCCGAACCGGGCCGCGTCGGCCAGCAGCGGTGACATGGTCCACCTCGGTGCCGCGCTCGGCCAGCAGCTCCTCCGCATCCCGGTAGGACAGCACGAACCGCAGATACCAGCGCACCGCCAGCACGAGCACATCCGGTGGGAATCGGAAGCCGGCGAACGCCGAGCGAGGAGGAGCCGGGACCACCGCACGCCGAGTCAGCCGCATGCGGCGCGAGCCTGTCGAGGAGCCCAGTCTCAGTCAACGCCACAAACCCCTTCTGGGGAGGCATAGCGGCGGTGGCTCGCCGATTGCTTGCAAGCAAGGGCGGTGCAGGAACAGGCTGGCTGAAGGAACGAGGAAGGGAGGAGACATGAGTCGCGTGCTTCGATTACTGTCCGTGGTCGCGCTGCTGGGGCTCATGCTCGCCCCGACGGCAACTGCGGCGGACGGGCCGCCGCTGTGGGTTCTTCACGTACAGAATCACGACGGTGGCATTTCCAATGGGGTACGGGCGCGGCTGGCCGCCTCCGAGCTGGATGCGAGAACGGCCACGTCGGTGGCGGCGGCTGCGTTGCCGGCGCCGGGGGACCTGGACAACGTCCAGGCCAATGCGGACTGCGACCCGCCGCTGCCGCAGAACGAGACGGCCGTCGCCTTCAACCCGGGCGACCCGATGAATGCGGTCGCGGCGGCGAACGACTATTGCGGCGACGGCTACTGGATCGGCGCCACGTTCGACGGCGGCCACACGTGGACGAGTACGTTCAAGGATCCGAAGACCTCCAGCGGTGATCGGTGCTTCGGCTCAGACCCGACGGTCGTGTACAGCGTCCGCGACTCGGCCTTCTATCTGGCGACGCTCTGCTTCTTCACCAACCCGATCTCCGAGGTTCAGGTGTGGAAGTCCACGGATGGTGGACTGACGTGGACGGACTCGACGAAGGCCGCCATCGTCATCACCAATCAGGCCGGGGGCGGGTCCATCGACGGCACGGTCTTCTACGACAAGGAGCTGCTCGCGGTCGACAACAACCCGACCAGTCCGCACTACGGCCGGGTGTACGTG
>DASXTS010000061.1:0-19854 GCA_036505275.1 Pseudonocardiaceae bacterium | reverse complement strand
AAGATCGGTTGGTCCAGCCCCAGCTGCACCCGAAGGTTGTGCCGTGACTCCGCGGTGGCCCGCTCCCCCAGGAGGGCCGATACCGGCCCACCCGGGAGGGCGCGCAGCCACGCGAACAGCAGCAGCGACAACACCGCCAGCACAGCGACTAGCTGGAGCAGCCGACGGACGGTGTAGCGCAGCACGGTGTCAGGTCTTGCTGACGGAGTTGTAGTCCTCTGCGGTGAGCGGGCTGGGCACCAGGCCCTGGATGTTCTTGCTCACCACGAGTGCGGGCGGCGAGTGCGAGATCGGAATGGCCGGCAGGTACTTCTCCATGATGTCGGCGTTGATCTGCTGGTAGAGCTGGTTGCGCTTGCTGGCGTCCGGCTCGCTGTCGGCGGCCTTCAACCGGTCCTTCAGCTCCTGGCCCCAGGGCGAGAACTTCGTCTGGAACCGGTTCTCGGGGTTGCCGAAGAACGTGCCGATGAAGTTGTCCGCCGTGTTGTAGTCGCCGGTCCAACCGAGCAGGAACAGGTCGGCCCTGGCCTCGTCGACGTCGTCGAGGTAGCCGCCGTTCCACGGCTTGGTGATGGCGTTGACCTTGATCCCGGCGGCCTGCAGGTTTGCCGAGATGGCGCCGAAGATGTCCCGCGGGTTCGGCATGTACGGCCTGGTGACCTCGCTCGGCCAGTAGAAGTTGACCGTCAGGTCGGTCGCGTTCGCCTCGGCCAGCAGCGACTTGGCCTTCGCCGTGTCGAACGGGATCGCCTTCAACGAGTTGTTGTAGCCGTCCACCGTGTCCGGGATGAACTGGGTGGCGACCTTGGCGCCCTCCGGCAGCTGCGACTTCACCAGCTGCTCGCGGTTGATCGCGTACGCGATCGCCTGGCGCACCTTGAAGTCCTGCAGCTTCGGGTTGTTCTTCTGGGTGATACCCAGGTACAGGATGTTGAACGGTGGCCGCACAGCAACGTTGAAGCCGTCGCTCTTCAGGCCGGCCCAGTCGGCCGGGGCCGGGAAGTCGTAGCCGTCGATCGTGCCGGCCTTGAGCGCCTGCTTGCGCGCCGTCTCGTCCGGAATGATCTTGAAAATCAGCTTGTCCAGCTTGGCCTTCTGCGACGAGTCGAAGTAGTCCTCGTAGCGCACCAGCTCGACCGTGCCGTTGGCCTTGTCGTACTTGCCGAACTTGAACGGCCCGGTGCCGGTCGGATGCTCCGACGCGTACGCCGGGTACTTGAAGCTGTCACCGGCCGCCTGGATGTTGTTGGCGTCGAAGTCCTTGAGTGCCTTGGGCGACTGCATCGAGAACGACGGTAGGCCGAAGATGCTCGGGATCTTCGAGGTCACCCGGTTGACGTTGACAACGGCGGTCTGGGCGTCGGGCGCCTCACAGCCCTTGTACAGCGCTTCCTTCGCGCCGTCCTTGAAGCCGGGGCCCAGGTTGTCGATCCAGTAGGTGGACACCGACTCGCTCTGGCCGGCGCCCTTCTGGTCGAACATCCGCTCGAAGTTGTAGCAGACCGCCTCGGCGTTGAAGTCCGTCCCGTCATGGAACTTGACGCCCTTGCGCAGGTGGAACGTCCACTTCAGGCCGTCCGAGCTGGCCTCCCACTTCTCGGCGAGCTGCGGCGCCACATCCGCGGTGCCCGGCTTGTAGGTGACGAGGCCGTCGAACATCTGCCTGGTCACCCGGAAGGTCTCACCATCGGTGGCGTAGAACGGGTCGAACACTTCGGGCGCGCCGGCGGCGCCGAACGTCATTGTGCCGCCGACCTTGGCCTGCCCCCCCTGCGAACCACCGGTGTCGCGTTGGGACTGGGCGCAGGCCGTCAGCGAGAGCGCCACTGCGCCGGCAAGGCCGGCGGCGGCCACCCGCCTCAGGAGCCGTGACTGGATGGGGGTCATCACGCACCTCGGGCGATCGACAATGATGGACTTTGGTGGTGGCCGACACTAGTCGTGGATTTGTCTCACCACGAACGGCGCCAGGTCACGATCCGGCCACACGGGCCGACCGCGCTCGGCGTCCGCGATCCGCACACGGCAGAGCAAGAGTGGTCGATAGTCGCACAGAGATTCGGCGCGGCGCAGGCCTCGCCAGCCCCCGCCGGCGAGACCGGCCACCTCACTGAAAGTCGAACTCGCCGGCTCGCACGCCGGCCACGAAGGCCGCCCACTCGGCCGCTGTGAAGATCAGTTCCGAGCCGTTGCTGTCCTTGCTGTCAGCGACCGCGATCTGGCCGTCGGCCAGCCTTGCGATGGCTACGCAGCCCTCGGCATCGCAGAAGCTGCTGGTGGTCCAGCGGACTGCAGCGGTGTCCGAATCTATGATCACCCTAGGTGGTCCCTCTCATAGTAGTTATCCCAACGCCTCGAGGCGCGTGGCGATCAAGGTAGCGGACTCTGCTGGACCCAGCGCAGCGTCTTCACACTTCCGGAACAGTCCCTCGTGGAATTCGACGTCGTGTTGGTGCTCGAGGTAGGCACCGCCGGCGTAGCTCTCGATGTACACGACATCTCGGTCGGCCGAGTCTTCGAACTCCAGCACCGCGAACGGCCCGCCGATCGCCGGGTGCGGGCCGGATGATAGCGGAAGAACCCGGACCGTCACGTTGGCCCGGTCCAGCTCGAGCAGGTGCCGGAGCTGGGCGCGCATGATGTCAGGCCCGCCGACCGACCGCAGCAGGACCGCCTCGTCCAGCACGCAATGAAACACGACGGGGACAGGAGTGCGATTCAGCAGTTGCTGGCGGACCATCCGCACCTCGACCAGCCGGTCGATCTCGACGTCGTCCAGCATGCCCCTCATCGTCCGAAGAAGTTCCCGCGCGTACTCCCGGGTCTGCAGCAGCCCGGGTACAACATTGCTCTGGAATACCTTGATGGAGGTCGCATCGGCCTCCAAGGCGAGCAGCCGGTCCAGATGATCTACGCGCAGCTTGCCGGGTCGTAGGACATCCGAGTATTTCTCCCACCAGCCCTGCTGCTGGCCCTCCCGGACCCAGCGCATGAAACGGTCTCGGATCTCCCTGTCCTGAACGCCGTAGAGGTCGAGCATGTCCCGGACGTCGCGAGACTTGGGGATGCCCTTGCCGGTCTCCAATCTGGAGATTTTGGAGGTGGAGCACTCCAGCTCGGCGGCCACCTGATCGATGTGCAGGCCGGCCTCGTCGCGCAGGCGCCGAAGCTCGGCGCCCAGACGTCGCCGTGGTACCGCCGGACCCCGGACTGCGGTCATCACACCTCCCGCCGCTGCGGCCGAGGCGAAGTGTGCTGCTCCGGATGGGTCGTGATGGTCATGACACGCTGCTCTTGGCGGGTGATTCTCCCTGTGCAGGTCCCTAATGCATTTGCACAGCAGACCTGCGTGCCGCACTCTACTCACAAGAGCCCACTGGCACCCCACCGGCACCCGAGACCACCCGATCGGACCGGTGCGGGGACGTCGAGAGGAGGCCGCCATGCACCAACTGCATCTGAGCGGCCCAGGACCGTGGACCCTTGATCTGTTCCCGCCGATCCCGCTGCGTTCAGCCGCCGCGGGCCCGTTCCGCTCCCATCAGCAGCCCGAACCTGGGGCCGTTTCACGCCGACGCCCGAGCCAGGTGGCTCGTGGTGACCTTGCTGTCCGGCATGACCTGCCGGAATCCGCCGACACGGACACGTTCCGGTCGGACGGCTGTGGAATCGACCTTGTCGACGAGAAAGGGGTTGTGATGATCATGTCCGATTATCGGAGGAGCGCGATGCACGGGCCCCGCTTGCCGGCCGGCACGGCGGAGACCGGCGGTCGTGGTGGCAGCCGCCGCGGAGCGGGGTGACCACGCTGCTCCTGGTCGGTGCCGTTGTGCTGTTCTGCCTCGGTGGCCTGTTCGGAGCATCCTGGACGACTCAGGTCATGGGCGGCGTCAGCAGGCGGCACGCGGCGGAACGCAGATCGCTGAACGAGGAATGGCGGGGCCTGTACGACGCCCAACGCAACCGTGGCGAGCCGATGTACTGCGCCAGGTGCCACAAGGAGCTGTCCGAGTCGAGCTGGCTGCTGGTGCCGGCGATGAACGATGAGGAGGACGACGGGACATGAACAGCATGTAGCTGACACAGCGTGAGGGGTCATCGCGGGGCCGGTCCGCCGAAGGGTGGGACCGGCCCCGCGGCGTGTCCCCGGTCAGATCGGTCAGATCGCGCTGGACCTCGTCAGACCGCGCGGCGGCCGGACAGCGCGCGGCCGAGGGTCAACTCGTCGGCGAACTCCAGGTCGCCGCCCATCGGCAGGCCGGAGGCCAGCCTGGTCACGGTCAACCCAGGGAAGTCCCGCATCAGCCGCGCCAGGTAGGTGGCGGTCGCCTCGCCCTCGGTGTTCGGGTCGGTGGCGATGATCACCTCCCGCACGTCCTCCGCGGCGATCCTGGCCAGCAGCTCACGTATGCGCAGCTGGTCGGGGCCGATGCCGGACAGTGGGTCGAGGGCGCCGCCGAGCACGTGGTACCGGCCGGAGAACTCCCTGGTCCGCTCCACGGCCTGCACGTCCTTGGGCTCCTCGACAACGCACACCACGGTGGCGTCGCGCCGCGGGTTGGCGCAGATCCGGCAGCGGGCGTGCTCCGAGACGGTGCCGCACACCTCGCAGAACACGACCGTGTCCTTGATCTTGGCGAGAATATCGGCCAGCCGCGTCACGTCGGCCGGGTCGGTGGCCAGCAGGTGGAACGCGATGCGCTGTGCCCCCTTCGGGCCGATCCCGGGCAGCCGGCCCAGCTCGTCGATCAGATCCTGGACGATGCCCTCGTACACCCGCGTACCCGTGTCCTCGACAGGTGGCCAACGGCCCTTAGAAGCCGGGCAGCCCGAGGCCGCCGGCCCCCAGCCCGCCGGCCAACGGCCCGATCTTGGCGGCGGCCAGCTCCTGCAGCTTGCCGTGTGCGTCGGCGAACGCTCCGACGATCAGGTCCTGCAGGGTCTCCACGTCGTCCGGGTCGACCACCTTGGGGTCCACCGTCACGGCCGTGACCGCGCCCTCGCCGGTCAGGGTGACTGTCACCAGGCCGTTGCCGGCCTGCCCGGTGACTTCGGCCGCGGCCAGCTCCTGCTGGGCGGACATGGCCTGCGCGAGGAGCTGCTGCATGTCGAACTGGCCACCTGGCTGCATGCCGTCCAGCGTAGCCGCGGTCACGGCGCGCCCTCGTAGGGTGGACGTGTGGGGCTGGATATCACGCGGTTGCTCGAGGTTCGCACGTGGCGCGCATTCGATGTCGATGACGACGGCAGGGTGCTCGCCGGCTGGGACGACACCGGTTGCGTGCAACTCACTGAGGTGGACACGGCAGTGGACACGGCGCAGGCCACGGGGCAGGCAAGGCCGCTGACCGCGCTGCCGGGGGCGTGTCGCGGCCGCTACCTGCCAGGGCAGCGGGTGGTGGTGGTCGAGCACGACGACGGGGGCAACGAGCGCGGGCAGCTCTCGCTGCTACCGGTGGACGGACCCGAGGCAGACGCGGGGCCGGCGACCGTGGCGGATTTGACGCCCCTGGTGCACGACCCCGAATACGTGCACCACCTGCTCGAGGTGCTGCCCGGCCGGGTGGTCTACAACACCAACCGGCGCAATGGCGTGGACTTCGACATCGTGATGCGCAACGTCGCGACCGGCGTCGAGGAGGTCGTGTACGACGGCGGCGGGTGGGCCCAGGAGGTGGCCGTCTCGCCCGACGCCCGGTACGCGGTGATCTCGCTGACCGGCTCGGCGCCGATGTCCGACGAGCTGGTGCTGATCGACACCATGCCGGAGACCAAGGCCGACCGGGTGCGGCCGCTCACCATGGCGGGGGCGCATGGCCAGCACGACCGGATCTGCTGGCTGGCCGGCCAGCGGGCGTTCGTGGTGGCCACCGACGCGACCACCGACCACGCCCTGATCGCGCGCTACGACCTGGCCGACGGCAAGTGGCGGCCGCTGGTGGCCGACGAGCGGCACGACCTGATCTGCTGGCCGTCACCGGACGGCCGGTTGCTGCTGGTACAGACCAACGACAACGGCGCGAGCCGGCTGGCGCTGCACGACGCGGTGACTGGCGAGCGGCTGCGCGACGTGCCGCTGCCAGGCGACGGCGTGGTGGTGTTCCCGATGCCGGACCCGAGTTGGTCGCCGAGCTCGCGGTACCTGGCGATCAGCTACACCTCGCCGCAGGTGCCCGGCGACGTGCTGCTGCTGGACGTCGCCGATGGCGGGGACCCGGTCGCGGTCACGTCGTCGGCAGAACAGCTCGCCGACGAGCTGCTGTCCACGCCGACCGTGCACCGGGTGCCGACCCCGGACGGCGAGCAGGTGCCGTGCCTGGTCTACCCGCCGACCCGCGAGGGCGGCAGCGCGGTGGGCGGCTCGGCGGTGCTGGTGATCCACGGTGGGCCGGAGAGCCAGTCGCGGCCGGCCTTCAACCCGGTGGTGCAGGCGATGACCGCGAACGGGCACACGGTGTTGGTGCCGAACGTACGCGGCTCCACCGGGTACGGCGTGCGCTGGTACTCCGCCGACGACGGGCGGCACCGGCTGGACGCCGTGGCCGACCTGGCGGCGTTGCACGCCTGGCTGCCGTCGCTCGGGCTGGACCCGTCGCGGGCGGCGCTGTGGGGCGGCTCGTACGGCGGGTACATGGTGCTGGCCGGGCTGGCCTTCCAACCCCAGCTGTGGGCGGCCGGCGTGGATATCGTGGGCATTTCCTCGCTGATCACGTTCCTGCAGAACACCTCGCCGTACCGCCGGGCCGCCCGCGAGCGGGAGTACGGCTCGCTGCAGGCCGACGCCCAGTTCCTGCGCGACGCCTCGCCGCTGTCCAGGGTGAACGCGATCCGGGCGCCGCTGTTCGTGATCCACGGAGCGAACGACCCCAGGGTGCCGCTGTCCGAGGCCGAGCAGCTCGCCGCCGCGGTGTCGGACAACGGGGTGGACTGCGAGCTGCTGGTTTACCCCGATGAGGGCCATGGCCTGGCCAAACGCGCCAACCGGCTGGACGCCTACCCGAAGGCGCTTTCCTTCCTGCTGCGGCACCTCGAGCCGCGCGACGGCGAACCCGCTGGCTGGAACGCTCGTACACAGTGATGTGGTCGGCTCGTTGAGCGACAACGCGGACGAGCAGTTGCTGCGGCACTTGCACGAGGAGCACGCCGCCGTGCTGTTCGCGTTCGTGCACCGCTACACCGACGACCGCCAGCTCGTCGAGGACGTCGTCCAGGAGACGCTGCTGCGGGCGTGGCAACGGCTCGACCGGCTGGACATCGACGACCCGCGGTCGTACCTGTTCACCGTCGCTCGCAATGTGCTCACCGATGTGTGGCGGGCCAAGCAGCGGCGGCCGATCGAGGTGGACGCGTCGCGCGCCGCACCGGTGCCGGTGGCCGACCAGACCGACCGGACGCTGGACGGCATGCTGGTGGCCGAGGCGCTGCGGCGACTGTCCACCGACCACCGCAGTGTCGTGGAACAGCTCTACTTTCACGGCCGTCCGGTCGCCGAGGCGGCCAGGCTGCTCGGCGTCGCCGAAGGCACCGTCAAGTCCCGTGCCTACTACGCGGTGCGGGCGCTGCGATCCATATTCGAGGAACTGGGGGTGAGCCGATGACCGATCGGCTGCCCCACGACGAGCTGCGCCTGCTGCTCGGGGCATACGTGCTTGGTGGGTTGGACTCCGCGGACCGCCGCCGGCTGGACGCGCATCTGGCCGACTGTGCGGCCTGCCGGGCGGAGCTCTCCCAATTCGCGACGGTACCCCCGCTGCTGCAGCTCGCGCCGCCGTCCTTGGCGGAGCCTGGGCCGGCGCCGGACTCGCTGCACCGGCTGATCGAAGCCGCGCAGGCCCGTCGCGCCGCGGCTCGCCGTCGCCGCCGGTGGCTGCTGGCCGCGGCCGCCGTGGTCCTGCTCGCCGCGGTGGGTGGTGGCATCCTGGCGCTGACCGTACGGGACTCGGACCCGCCGCCGACCGCCGTGTTCGCCGTGTTCAACGGCAACAGGGTCGGCGACGCCGTGCTCGTGCCCAGGGATTGGGGCACCGAGGTGCGGCTGGACGTCGACTACCCGCCACGGGGCCGGCAGCCCTATACGGCGTGGGCCATCGCCCGGGACGGCCACCAGGAGCAGGCGGCGACCTGGACCACCCCGGAAAACGGGCACTGCGTCGTCACCGGGGCGACGTCCATACCGCGGGACCAGCTCGACCGCGTGGAGGTGCGCACCGCGGACGGCCGCACCGTCCTGCGCACCGGCTGAGGGGTATCCGGGCGATGTCCCGGCTATATCCGGGCGATTTCCGGGCGATGTCCGGACGCGCCGGCTACCGCTCGTCGATCTTGCGAGCGCCGAGCTTGTCCGCGAGCAGCTCCAAGGCGACCTCCTCTGGATCGCGGCGCCCGCCGGCATCGTGCTCCGCCGGCAGGGCAGCCTCGGCGAGCATGGCGTCCTCGTCGTCCGTCCGGTCCGGGTCCGGCGGATCGGCCGGGTCCGGCGGTTCCGGCGGCGGCTCCTCGGCCACCGTTGACCGGGCGGCGCCGCGGCCGTTCCCACCGCTGCCGCCCGCCGCCCTGCGCAGCTGGTCGACGCGGCGGGACTGCCGCTCGTGGCCCGGTTGGTGGCCCGGTTGGTGGCCGGGTTGGTTGCCGGGCTGGTGGCCGGCTTTGCGGCCGGCCGGCTCGGACCTGTGCTGGGCCGCCGGACGGCCGCCAGCGGGTTCGGTCTGCTCGCAGCGTATCCGCCAGGAGCCGCCGAGCACGGCATGCAGCGCTTCGGTGATCTTCTCGACGTGCCGCTCCTCGGCCAGCTGCCTGGCCAGCGCCGAACCGATGGCCAGCACCAGCGTGTCCCCGTCGACGGCCTGCACGGTGGCGCTGGACAGCAGTACCTGGGTCACCCTGCTGCGCTCCCGCACCTCATCGAGCACCGCCGGCCAGGCCCTGCGCACCGCCGCCGCGTCCAAGCCGCCGGCTGTTGTCTGCACAGCCTGATCGGCGCTGGGTTCGGTGGGCGCGACCGCCGTGTCGGGGGCAGCCGGGGTGCTCGGCGCAGCCGGCCGGTCGGCCGGGGTGCTCGGCGGAGCCGGCCGGTCAGTGGCCGGGGCGCGGGGTGCGGGCGGGTCCGGCACCAGGGTCAGCCGGCGTTCCAGCAGCTCCAAGCGGTGCAGCAGGGCGGCATCGTCGGCACTGGCCGACGGCAGCAGCATCCGCGCGCACAGCAACTCCAGCAGCAGCCGTGGCGCCGTTGCGCCCCGCATCTCGATCAGCCCGCTGTGGATGATCTCGCCGTACCTGGCCAGCGCGCCCGGCGGGATGCGGTCGGCCTGCGCGGTCATCCTGGTCAGCGCGTCCTCCGGCGCGTCCACCAGTCCCCGGCCGGCGGCGTCCGGAACCGCCTGCATCAGAGTGAGATCGCGGAACCGTTCGAGCAGGTCCGTGGCGAAGCGCCGCGGGTCATGGCCGGCGTCGACCAGCCGCTCGACCGCGACGAAGACGGCCGCGCCATCGCCACTTGCCAACGCGTCGACCACCTCGTCGATCAGCGCGGCGTCGCTGACGCCGAGCAGCGCGACCGCCCGTTCGTATCGCACGCCGCCCTGGCCGGCACCGGCCAGCAACTGGTCCAGCACCGAGAGCGAATCCCGCGCCGAGCCGCCGCCGGCCCGTACCACCAGCGCGAACACGCTCGGCTCCACGACGACGCCCTCGTCGGCGCAGATCCGCTCCAGCAGGCGGCGCAGCGTGGCCGGGGGCAGCAGCCGGAACGGGTAGTGGTGCGTCCGCGAACGAATGGTGGGCAGCACCTTGTCCGGCTCGGTGGTGGCGAAGACGAACACGAGGTGCTCCGGTGGCTCCTCGACGATCTTCAGCAGGGCGTTGAAGCCCTGCGTGGTCACCATGTGCGCCTCGTCGATGATGAACACCCGGTACCGCGACTCGGCGGGCGCGTAGAACGCCCGATCGCGTAGGTCACGGGCGTCGTCGACACCGCCGTGCGAGGCGGCGTCCAGCTCGACGACGTCGATCGAGCCGGCGCCCTCGGGAGCCAGCGCGACGCAGGACGGGCACACCCCGCAGGGATCGGGTGTCGGCCCGTTCACGCAGTTCAGCGACCGGGCCAGAATGCGCGCCGAGGACGTCTTGCCGCAGCCGCGCGGCCCGGAGAACAGGTACGCGTGGTTGATCCGGCCGGCGGCGAGCGCCGCGCGTAGCGGCTCGGTGACGTGGTCCTGCCCGACCACCTCCGCGAACGTCGCCGGCCGGTACTTGCGGTAGAGGGCGAGCGCCACGCCGCGACCCTACCCGTGTGACCCGACGGTGCTCGGGTCACCAGCCGGACCCACGGCGGCCGCTCGCCGAGCGAATAGAGGGACCCCGCGCACCCGCCAGAGCCCGCTGACCCTTGCTGCCTTCCGGCCCTGGGGGAGTTCGCAGGATGGACGCCGCACGGGGTCCGCCGGTCAGTGTAGACGCTCGCGCCGGCCACTCGCGGGGGTATCCAGGTGGTTCGGAGACCGCCCGACGCGCTCGTCCAGAATGCCGGCCATGACCCTGACAACCCCTGAGGTCCAGCACCACCCAGTGGTGCAGGCACACCGCGAGCGCCGGGCGGCCAACCTTCAGCTGCGGATAGCGGACGCGATCACGGCCTTCGCCGGCTCGATGCGGTTCGTGTACCTGCACGTCGTGCTGTTTGCCGCCTGGATGCTGTTCTTCGAGTCCCAACCGTGGCCGAAGCTGACCCTGGTGGTATCCCTCGAGGCCATCTTCCTGTCCACCTTCATCATGATCGCGCAGAATCGGCAGTCGGCTTTCCAGCAGGCCAAGGCCGACCACGAGTACGTCGCGCAGGAGCAGGAGCTGAAGACCAACACCGAGCTGACCAGGGCCATCCACCGGCTCACGGTGGAGATCCACGGCCGGCTGCTGCCCGATGGGGACGACCGCGCCGGTTGAGCCCGATGGTCCCGGTTGAGCCCGATGGTCAGAGCGCCCGTCCGAGCGGCGTGCGGGTGACCAGCAGCCGGCCGAGCCAGAACGACCCGGCAATGCCGGCCGCGGCCACCAGGAACGCCTTTAACTCGACGGCAACCGGCAGCGGCCGCACCGCGAGCGCGAGCCCGAGCAGGATCGGGCCCTGCACGATGAACGCTGCGTAGGCGCCGCGGGAGGAGGCGAGGGCCAGCCGCCCGGTGCCGGTGAACAGGCGCTGGGCCGTGCCGAGCAGCCACACCGAGCCGGCGACGACCATCACGGCCTCCACGGTCGCGGTGAACAGCGCCTGCCACCGCCAGCCACCGAGGAACGGGCCCACGTCCCGGCCGAGCTGCGACACCCCGATCAGCGCCGCGACCACCGGCAGCATGGCGACGGTGATCAGCACGGTGAAGCCGCCGCCCCGGCGCAACCGGTCGGGCACCCGGGTGGCCACCCCGCGGGGCGCGCCGGCGATGCCAAGACCGAACATGGCCGCGCACTGCGGCCACTGCCACAGGTGTAGGTCACCCGGCTGGGTGCCGCGGGCCGGGAACCACAGCCGCACCACGAACGTCGCCAGGGCCAGCCCGACTGCCAGCGCGACCAGGTGCACGCCGCGCAAGGGGCCAGGTGTGGTGCGCGGCTCAGTCGCGAGCAACCCGACCCTCACCAGCAGGGCGTACCCCACCGAGAAGATCAGCAGCACGGCGACGAACCACAGCGGCCCGGCGTCCAGCAGCGGCTTGCGTTCCGTGAAGATCCACCGGTAGGAGACCGGGCGGCCGGCCGCACGGTAGGTCAACCACAACAGCAGCGGCCACAGCAACAGGGCGAACGCCAGGTATGGCACGCCGAGCCGCACGGCTCGGTCGAGCACAAACCGTCGCCAGCCATGCTTCGCCACTGATCTCGGCACCAGCAGCCCCGCGATGAAGAAGAACGTGCCGATCACAAGCAGGGCCGACGGCCCGAGGATCGCGCTGAGCACCAGCTCGACGCGCGGCCGCAACGTCACCTCCCTGACCTCGGCGTACTCCCAGCCGCCTATTGCCGAGTAGCCGACCAGCGCGTGCCCACCGATGATCCACGCGATCAGGCCGGTCCTGAGGTTGTCCAGCTGCGGCAGGCGACGCGAGCCGGACGTCGGCGCCGCTACGGGCCGCCGCGCCGGTGCGGTCTCAACGCAGTCGTCCACTGCAAACCTCCCTGCCCGCGCTCACCGACGGACCACCCTGTGGTCATTATCCGACTGCCGCACCCGTTTTCCGTAGCCCGAGCCAGGAGCACGGTAGGCCAGCGATCGCCGAATCGTGCAAAGGTGCGCGTCACGGCGCGCGAGCGGGCGGCAGCTCGGCCGGCAGAGCTCGTGCTCATGCTCGGGGCAGCAGCTGCTCGGCCACTCCGGCGGCCCACGTCCTGATCTGGTTCCAGTCCCGCCAGTCGCCGGCCAGGTCGCCCCGTGCGACCCACCTGGCGAGCGGGCCGCGGGCGGTCGCCGCATCGAGCCGGCCGCCGAACGTGATCGGTGGTGCGGCCCCGATCCGGTCCGCCAGCCGGCGCACCTTGGACGGCAGTGGCAGCTGCCGCGCGGCATCCCTGTCCCCGCACGGTCCACTGTGGAACAGCAGTACGTCCCTTGTGGACAGCGCGGCACGGTGCCGGCGCAGGAACCGCACCGCCTCGCCGCGCCACCGGGTCAAATAGATCGCCGAACCGAGCACCACCACGTCGTAAGGCGCCAGGTCCATGACCTCCGCCGCCGCCCGTGTGGTCACCTGATGTCCGGCCGCGACGAGCGTGTCACCGATCACCTCGGCGATCTCCTTCGTGGCACCCATCTTGCTGGCGTAGGCGACCAGGATCCGCCGCCCCGGCCGGTCGCCATCCATTCCGGTCATCTCAGCTCCTCAGGCCTCGCCGTACCGGCCCGTCCAGCCATTCATGACAGGGTCAGGCGGACCGCACCACAATCGGACGGCCGGTCGGATCCAGTGTCATGACCACGGACGCCGACGGCGTGGCCATGGCCGGTGGCGCCCCGTCGTGGTCGTCGATGGCCAGCACCTGGTGCACCGTGCGCTGCTCCAGCTCGATCCGCTTGCCGGCATAGAAGCACGCGGTCAGCTCGTCGAAGCCACCCGCCGAGATGTGCGCCCTTGTGCTCCGCCGCCAGGGCAGCCAGCTTCGGCCGAACCACCGGCCGAATCGCTCCACAGCCGCGACCGACACGAGCAGGATGACCAGCCCCGGCAGGGTCAGGGTGAACAGCACCGCCACCCGTCCAGCATGGCATCACGCCGCCGTGCGTGGTGGACCGCCAAAGGTCCCCCTACCGTGGACCGAATTTCCCTGCCGACCGGCCGCTGCACGGGGGACCATCGGACCGACGGACAGCTGCGAAAGTTGGAGGGCGGCGATGGAGATCGACGCGCGCACCCCGGACCTGGTGGCCGTCGGCATCGACGGTTCGCCGAGCAGTCGGGCCACCCTGGCCTGGGCGGCCGAGGAGGCTCTCACCCACAGCAAGCAGCTCGTCGTGTACCACTGCTGGCAGGCGCCGCCGCTGGTCACCGGGGCATTGGGGGGCAGTCTCCCGCCGCCGGAAGCATGGCTGGACGAGCGCGAGACCGCGGGCGCGGTGCTGGACGACGCCATCGAGTGGCTGGCCGAGCAGCACCCGGGCCTGCCGGCGACCGCAACAGCCATTTGCGGGCCAGCCGGTCGTGCCCTGGTCGCGCACGTCCGGCGCGGTGACCTGCTGGTGATCGGGCTCGGCGGCCGGCACCGGTTCACCGCGCGGATGCTGGGGTCGACCGTGGAGTACGTGCTGCGGCACGCGCACGGCACCGTGGTCGTCGTACCACCCGATCGCCGTGACGATGCTTATACCGGCGCTTATACCGGCGCTTATACCGGCGCTCATACCGGCGCTCATACCGGTGCCTATACCGGCCCGTTCGTCGGCCACGTGGTGGCCACGGTGGACGGATCGGCCGGCCGCCCACCGGCTGGCTCGGTTGGCTCGGCCGGCTCGGCTGGCTCGGTTGGCTCGGTTGGCTCGGTTGGCTCGGCTGGCTCGGTTGGCTCGGTTGGCTCGGTTGATGGCTCGGCCGCGATCAGCGCGGTTCTCGGCCACGCCTTCGCCGAGGCGGCGGCGCACGGCTGGCCGCTGGCCGTCGTGCACGCCGAGCGGCACGAAAGCCGCGCCTCGGTCACCGCCAACCGGTCCGCACTGACCGGCGCGATCGAATCGTGGCGCGCGAGGTATCCCCAGGTCGCCGTGCACCGCGCCACCTTCAGCGGGCCACCGGCGGCCGTGTTGGAACACGTCGCGACCGGCGCGCGGCTGCTGGTCATCGGTGGCGCCAGCCACCCGCTGCGGCCGGTGCGGCTGATCGACCACGTGCTCCCCGTGCTGACCTGCCCCGTTGCCGTGATCCCGACCCCGGTGCCAGCGGCCGGCACCGGTCTCAACGCCGATATCGACGTCGAGAGCGCCGGGGCGGGGCGCATGGTCCGGCTCTGAGCCTCCTCGTCCGGCTGGGCGGCGCATGATGACCGCGCCACCGGCGAGCGCCCGGGTGAGACGATCGTGCCGCGGGTTGGCGGCAGAGGCGCCGCCGGACCCCGAACCACGGGAGCAGGCGCACCATGAGCACCGACAAGCGGTGGCACGTCGATATCGTCATTGACGAGCACGACGGTAGGACCCGGGCCGAGGCCCGGCTGCACAACCCCGGCGAGAGTGAGCTGGTCGGCGCGGGCATGGCCAGACGGAACCCGCGGGACCAGGAAGTACCCGAGATCGGCGACGAGCTGGCCGTCGCGCGTGCGCTGTCCGATCTCGCGCACAAGCTCCTCGACGCCACCGCCGCGGACATCGAGAAGATCACGCACCGGCCGGCCTACCTCGCCGAGTGACCCGGTAGCGCCGCACCAGCGCGGCCGGGGGCGACGAGGCGCGACTTGCGCTGCCGGCAAGGTCGAAGGTCCCGGCACCGGCAGCCCTTCGCCGCTGGGGGCGACCGCGGCCACTGCCTACCGTCGGCCATCGTGACTACGCCGAACGTCGCTCGGCCGAACGTCGCTCGGCCGATCATTGCCGCCGTCGCCGGCATCGGCTGGGCACCCCAACCGCGGGCCGTCGCGTGGGCAGCCGCGGAGGCCGCCCTGCGCCGGGTGCCGCTGCACCTCGTGCACGGCTTCGCCACCCTGCCGTACGAGAGCGGGCCCAGCGAGCACGAGCTCCTGCGCGGTGCCGCCAAGGCCGAGCTCGACGACGCCGTGCAGCTCGCCCGCCGCTCCCGGCCGGGCCTGCCGGTGTTCGGGCGACTCGTCCCGCAGCGCCCCGACCTGGCCCTGCAAGACGAATCATTACGGGCGGCCGTGGTGGTAATCGGCACCGGCGCGCACGCCGTCGAGGACGCCGAGACCAGGTTCGGCTCCCTGATCGGCGCGTTGATCACCGCCGCGGCCTGCCCGGTCGTCGCCGTTCCGCCGGCCGCCCCCGGTGCCGAGAATGGCCACAACGGCCAGCCCGGCGCCGTCGTGGTCGCCACCGACGGCAGCGAAGTGTCCCAGCCCGCCGTCGCCTTCGCATTCGACGCAGCGGCCCGCCGGGCCGCGCCGCTGACCGTCGTGCACTGCTGGCCCGCCGAGCAGACCGCCGGACGGCGCACGGTCGCCGGCCTGGAGCACCGCATGCTCCTGGCCGAGGCTCTGGCCGGCTTCGCCGAGCAATACCCCGATGTGCCGGTGACCGACGGTGGCGGCGAGGGCGAGCCCGGCGCCGAGCTGACCCGATGGTCGCGGCGGGCCGCGCTGCTGGTCGTCGGCAGCCACGGTCGGGACCGGTGGGCCACCGCGGTGTGGGGCTCGGTCAGCCGCACCCTGGTCAGGGAGTCCGCCTGCCCGGTGGCCATCGTGCGACCGCCCACCGGGTGACCGACTGATCATGTTCCAGGTCACCGCGCTACCACGCGAGACACGCTCTTATTCCGCCGACAACCGATCCAGAACCTCGGCGAGCGGGCGACGGGGAGACGGGCGCGACGGGTACACCTCCGTCACCGCCCATCCGATCCGCAGCAGCAACTGCGGCGCGCCGCTCCCGCCGAGCACCGCCGATCGCACCGCGTCCCGCGCCGCCTCCGCTTCCGCGATCTGGCTGAGCGGGCAGGAGGCCAGACCCGCCGCCGTGGCCCCGAGCAGCACTGCGGACACCGCTTCACCGGCGCGCAGCCAGTCCAGCCGCTGGTCGGACTCCGTGCTCAACACCGCGAGCACCGCCCCATCGTCAACCGGCGGCACGACAAGGTCGCCTTCACCGGCCGACGAGAAGTCCCTGCCGAGCAATGGCCGTCCCGGTGGGTGCACGGACCGTAGCCCGCTGGCCGGCACGCCGTCGACGGCGCCGAGCCCCCGCGCGGCCCACGCCGCGAGTTCGGTGCGGTATGCGGCGTCGCGCCGTTGCAGCTCGTTGACCGCGGACATGGCCACCACCAGCTCGCGGCGTGCGACCACACTGTCGGCCACGGTGAGCGAGGCACCCTCGATCGCTGCCAGGCTCGCGAGCCGGTCCAGCACAGGGCGCGGCACCGGCTCGGGCAGGAACGGTCGGCGGTCGGTGTGCCGATCGGCAATCGCCCTGGCCAACGGCACCATTTCGGCGGGCAGGTCGGGGAGCGGCGCGAACTCGATCGACGCCAGGTGCTCGCGGTCGGCGGGATTCGGCAGCCGATGCACGATCGCGCGCCAGCCGGAAGCGGCGAGCGCCACACGGGCGTGGTGCAGCGCGGCGCCGCAGCTCATCACCAACTCGCGCCCGGTCGGGTCGGTCGCGGCCAGCAGCCGGTCGGGGTCGGCATGCAGGTGCAGGGTGTGCTCGCCAAGTCGCCACCGCCAGGGTTGGCTGTTGTGCAGCGACGGCGCCCGGCAGGCGAGCTCGAGCGCCGCGAGCACGGTGCCGCGCTCAGGGACGACCACGGCGTGGCTGGTCATTGGACACCCACCTTCTCGTTGCTGATGTGGAGCACCTCGCGGACGGGGCGCCGTGGGGTGGAACCCGTGGTGCTGGCCATGCCCAGACGCAGCACGAGCTGGGGATGGCTGGCGCCGCTGAGCAGCTTCTGCAGCGCAGCTCTGGCCGACGGCAGCTCGATGGGCTGGGACAGCACGGTGGCGGCCGCGCCGTGGGCGGTCGCGGTGAGCCAGGCCCGTTGCAGCGCCTGGCCGGCGCGGAGCTGGTCGATGATCGTGTCGCCGTGGCTGACCAGCACCCCGAACAGCGGGTCCCGCTCGTAGTCGCGGACCGGTCTGGGCAGGTCGGGGGTGAAGTCGCGGAGCACGACCAGGCCGCCGGCCGGTGGCCTCGGTCCGCCGGCGGTGCGCGGTACCCCATCGGTGCGCGAGCGGCCATCGAAGGTCCAGCGGGCCAGCTCGGCGGCGAACCGCGGGCTGTTCTGCTGGTCGTGCTCGGCCCGCCGGACCAGCCCGGCCAGCCGGCCGGTGGTGGACGGGTCGTCGATCAGCCGGAGCTCGGCACCCTCGCTCGCCGCCGCGGCGGTGATCAGGTGCCGCACGCTGGACGGCACCGGGGTCGCGCGAAACGGCCGGCGGTGACTGTGCCGGCGGTGGATCGCTCGGTGCAGCGCCATCTCCAGGGGGGTGGCCGGCCGTGGCGGGCCGAGCCCGACCACGGCCAGCAGCCGCGGCCGGGAGCGGTCCGGGACCAGTCGCACGGCGCCGCTGTGGCCGTGCGCCCGCAATGCGAGTCGCAGGTTGAACAGCGCCGCGCCACAGCTCAGCCGCGCCTCCCGACCATGCGGATCGGCCACCGCCAGCACCCGCATCGGGTCGATATGCAGCTCGACGGCGTCCTGAAAGGCCACGAACCGCCACGGCTGCGTGTTGTGCACCGACGGCGCCGCGATCGCGTCCCCGATCACCGCCGCCCAGTCCACCTGCTGCCCAGCACCTGCCACCACGGGCTGCACGCTCATACCCGAACCGTGCCCGCCCGAGGCGCTCACCAGCAGCAGCGATGGGCCCGCCGGCGTGGGCCGTTGGTCCCCTCCGCAGTGGGCCGTCCGGACCGGGGCGACTCAACCCCGATGCTGCTCGCGCTCCCGCTCGCGGAGTTCGGTGGCCAGCACCGCGGCCTGGGTGCGGCGTTGCATGCCCAACTTCGACAGCAAGCTCGACACGTAGTTCTTCACGGTTTTCTCGGCCAGGAACAGCTCCGTGCCGATCTCCCGGTTCGTCATACCGTGCCCGATCAGCTCCAACACCCGCCGCTCCTGATCGGTCAACTCCCGCAACGGATCCGGCGGCGAGGCCACCTGTTCCGACCGCAACCGGCTCAACAACCGATTCGTCGCCGTCGCATCCAACAACGAGCCGCCCGCCGCCACCGTGCGAATCGCCTGAACCAGATCCCCGCCACGCACTTCCTTGATGACGTAACCGGCCGCCCCCGCCATCAGGGCCTCGAACAATGCCTCGTCGTCCGCATAGGACGTCAACATCAAGAACGCGGTCCCCGGCAGCCGTTCGCGCAGCTCCCGGCATACCGCCACCCCATCGCCGTCCGGCAGGCGCACGTCCAGCACCGCCACATCGGGCTGCGACGCCGGAATCCGCGCCAACGCCTCCGCCGCCGTCGACGCCTCGCCGACGACCTCCATGTCGGGCTGTACCTCGAGCAAAGCCGCAATCCCCTGCCGGACGATCTCGTGATCGTCCAGCAGGAACACCCGCACGGTCCGCCCCGCCTCCGTCGCCATGGCTGCCACGGTAGCCAGCCGCGGGCGGAATTGACCATGGGCAACGCTTTCCGGCCCGGCGTAGATCGGCTGGCTGGATCAGTCCGTGGCCTGGCGGTGCTCCCCTCCTCCGGGTGACCTGCCGGTGAGCTGCCGGTAGCGAGCCTCATCCACGCGGGCGTGGTAGGACTGCCTGGCCGCTTCCCGCGCCTCGCCGACCGTGCGGATGCCTCGCCCGATCAGCAACGGCAGCAGCCGGCTGAACAGCTCGGCGCTCGCCCCACGCGGTGGTGGCGTACACCGGGCTCCGGCCCGCGACCGATCCAAGACGTGCGCGATGAGGTCGCGGTCGACCACGCTGAACACCGACCGGCCAGGGCCGACCACTCCGGTGCGGTCCGGCCGGTCCTCCAGGACGCCGCCCGCCCCACGCTGCCGTAATACGTCCACGAGGTGGCGTAGGCCGCAAGCGACAGCGCGTACACCGAGCTGGACCTTAGTCGGCTCGACCCTTATCCGAGCCCGAGGTCACCATGGTACGACGCAACCTCACCCCACCGAACCAGCCAAGCTCAAAGCTGTGGTCCCCTGGGCCGCTGGAGCCGCTGCGGTCGGGCCGCTGACCGAGCAGCGCGACAAGGTCGGCCTTCATCTGTCACCTCTCGTGGCCGGCGGCGCGCACGTTCATTGGCTAGGTACGTTGAGCCGTTGAGCTGCGTTCAAAGATTTGGCTTGGGACGGGAGTGGGTTGCGGTCTCGATGTTTGACCGGCGGTTGCGGGGTTGAGTCGGGGACGTTGAGCCGGGGACGCGCCATACTCAAGTCGTTCTTTCATCCGGTGGCAAGCACCTAGCAGCTGGCGTGTCCCGGCACCGCCGGCAAAACTTCGCAAAACAAGTATTCCCACCCACGGCGCACAACCCGGAACTGTCGGTGCACCGCTGTAGCGTTTGGACCATGACGAGGGAGGTTCGGCAGCTCGGCGAGCGAATGCGGGAACTGCACCAGCACATCGCTCAACTGCAAGCCGAACTCGCCCACTGCGTCGGCGAATTCGACACCGCCCAGGGCTATGAGCTGGACGCGTACCGGTCCACCCAGGCCTGGCTGCGGTACGAGCTGCGGATGCACC
>DASXTS010000060.1:0-7244 GCA_036505275.1 Pseudonocardiaceae bacterium | reverse complement strand
GCCGCGTACCCGCGGTTCTCCACGGCCTGGGCGGCGCTGGCCGAGCGGGCGCTGGATGCCGGCGAGGTGGTGGCGGGTTATGCGTACGCCCGCACCGGCTACCACCGTGGGCTGGACCAGCTGCGCCGGGCCGGCTGGAAGGGCCAGGGGCCGGTGCCGTGGTCGCACCAGCCCAACCGGGGTTTCCTGCGGTCGCTCGCCGCCCTTGCGCGGGCCGCCGCCGAGATCGGCGAGGACGACGAGGCACTCCGCTGCCGCCAGTTCCTCGACGACTGCGACCCGTCGGCCGCCGCCGAGCTGGGCTTGGAATAACGCGCCGGGATCGGAGCGGCTACAGCCGTTGCACCGTCGAGGCGTGCCGCCTGGCCAGCTCGCGGTATGTCTCCGGGTTGTTCTGCACCCACCACTGCGCACCCGCGCTCAACGGCCCCCGGACCATCGCCGGCGCGCCCATCACCAGCCGCGCCGGCTCGATGACCATGTTGGGCGGCACGGTCGCGCCGGCGGCGACGAGGCACCGCTCGCCGACGACCGCGCCGTCCTGCACGGTGGCTCCGTTGCCGACCAGCGCCTGCCGGCCAATTGTGCAGCCGTGGATCACGCACAGGTGGCCGATGGTCGCGCCGGCGCCGATGTCCACGCCCTCGGCGCCGCCGTGCACCACCGAACCGTCCTGCACGTTGGCGCCGGCGCGCACCACGATCGGGCCGAAGTCGGCGCGCAGCACCGCGCCGTACCAGACCGAGGCGTCGGCCTCCACCGTCACCGCGCCGACCAGGGTGGCCGTCGGCGCGATCCAGGCCGACTCGTGCACGCTCGGCGCGATGCCGGCGAAGGAGAACAGTGGCACGGCCTGGGACTCTAACGACGCGCGTCCTCAGAGCAGGCCGCGGACCAGGCGCCAGTCCTCGGTGTGCCGGTACCAGGTCCACTTGTCCACCGGCCGCTCGAACGGCCTGCCGTCGCGCAGCACCGTGGCCGGGATGCAGCCGATCTGCACGGCGCGGCCGCCGGTGTCGGTCTGCCTGCGGCCCAGCAGCCCGGTGCGCCGCACCCGCACGATCAGGCCGGCCCGGCTGGTGTCCGGTCCGGCACCGGGGTCGGGGGTGACCTCGACCAGGGACGCCTGCCCGCGCAGCACGAGCTGATCGTCGCAGTAGATCACGCCGCGCAGCGGCCGCAGCCGGCCGAGGCCAACGAGCACGCCACCGGCGTCGTCGCGCACCAGCGGTACCCGTTCGGGCTCGCCCTGCAGCGCCAGGGTGAGCGCCCGCTGCGGCTCCGCCGGCAGCCCCCAGAGCGCGGCCACCTGCGACGACGCGTCGAGCGGCACGAAGCCGACCGGAACGGCGCCGAGCCGGGACGTGCGGAGCAGCCGCTGCACGACGGCGGCCAGCGCGGCGTCCACGCCGTACACGATCAGGCGACGCCCGTTCAGCCGATCGAGCAGCGGGTCGACCTCGGTCTTGTCCGGCACCTCGGAAAGCTGCGCCGTCTCGGCCACCCGGTCGGCGAGCGCGAACCACCGCGCCTTTCCGCAGGCCAGCGTGAGCGCGTCCACAATGGTCTCCTGGTCTACCCTCAGTCACCGCACGGTGGTGCGCACAGCAAGGGGAGCCTCAATCATGCCGGCGATCGTGCTAATCGGAGCCCAGTGGGGTGACGAGGGCAAGGGCAAGGCCACCGACCTCTTCGGCGGCCGCACCCAGTGGGTGGTGCGCTACCAGGGCGGCAACAACGCGGGGCACACCGTGGTGCTGCCGGACGGCCAGGACTTCGCGTTGCACCTGATCCCGTCCGGCATCCTGACGCCAGGGGTGACCAACGTGATCGGCAACGGCGTGGTGGTCGACCCCGGCGTGCTGCTCGAGGAGCTGGACGGGCTGGTTCGCCGCGGCGTCGACACCTCTCGGCTGCTCATTTCCGCCGACGCGCACCTGATCATGCCGTATCACGTGGCCATCGACCGGGTCACGGAGCGCTACCTGGGTAAGGCTCGCATTGGTACCACGGGGCGCGGCATTGGTCCGTGCTACCAGGACAAGCTGGCCAGGGTCGGGGTGCGGGTACAGGACCTGCTGGACGAGAAGATCCTGCGGCAGAAGGTCGAGGCCGCGCTGGACTTCAAGAACCAGGTGCTGGTCAAGGTGTACAACCGGCGGGCGCTCGACCCGGATGTCGTGGTCGACGAGGCCCTCGCCCACGGCGAGCGGTTCGCGCACCGCATAGCCGACACCCGGCTGCTGCTCAACAAGGCGCTGGACCGCGGGGAGACCGTGCTGCTCGAGGGGTCACAGGGGACCCTGCTGGACGTCGACCATGGCACGTATCCGTTCGTCACCTCGTCCAACCCGACCGCGGGCGGCGCCGCCGCCGGCTCCGGCATCGGGCCGACCAGGATCAGCACCGTGGTCGGCATCCTCAAGGCGTACACCACCCGGGTCGGCTCCGGCCCGTTCCCCACCGAGCTGCACGATGCTCAGGGAGAGCACCTCCGCAAGATCGGTGGGGAGTACGGGGTGACAACGGGGCGGTCCCGGCGGACCGGGTGGTTCGACGCCGTGATCGCGCGGTACGCGACGCGGGTCAACGGGATCACCGACTACTTCCTGACCAAGCTCGACGTGCTCTCCGGCCTGGAGCGGGTGCCGGTGTGCCTGGCCTACGAGGTCGACGGGCGACGGCTGGACGAGATGCCCATGACCCAGACCGACCTGCACCACGCCGTACCCGTGTTCGAGGAGCTGCCGGGCTGGTGGGAGGACCTGTCCGCGTGCCGGCGCTTCGAGGACCTGCCCGCCACGGCCCGCGACTACGTGTCGCGCATCGAGGAGCTGGCTGGCGCGCGGGTGTCCGCCATAGGAGTGGGCCCCGGCCGCGACCAGACCATCGTCCGCCACGACCCCCTCGCCGGCGTGTCCGCGCGTCCGTACACCTGAGTCCGCGCGTCCGTACACCTGAGTCCGCGGTTTCGGCACTCCGCGACACGACCGGCGTCCGCGTCCCCCAACGGCGTGTTCGCCGGTTTGGGCGCCCGAGTTGGGCGGTTGGGACGCCGGTGTTGGGCGGTTCGGGCGCCCGAGTTGGGCGGTTCGGGCGCCCGAGTTGGGCGGTTGGGACGCCCGAGTTGGGCGGTTGGGATATACGAGTTTGGCGAGCCGCCACACCTGCGCGGTGCCGGGAGCGCATTTTCGTGTGTCCGAGCACGCGGACACACGGGTAGGAACGCGCGGACACGCCTGTCCGGACGCGCGGACACGCCCCAGCCCCAATGGTGCGTTGAACCGACTGGCTATTCGGCGAGGACGCGCCAACCGAGCAGGCCGCCGAACCCGACGACGGCCGTTCCGGCGACGGCGTCCACCGTGATCAGGGTGCGCCGGCCGATCCGGCGCCTGGCCACGACCAGGACGGTGATCAGGACGGCGTACCAGGCGGCGCTGCCGAGGCCGACGCCGATCAGCAGCACCGCGGTGGCGGCCGCGGTGGAGGCTGCGCCGGCCATCGAAGCGGCGGCGAACACGGCCGCCCAGGACGCGACGGTCAGCGGGTTGGACGCGGTGGCCACCAGGCCGGTGCGGAACGCCGGCCACGGGGTGGCGGTCTCGCTGGGCAACTCGGCGCCGATCCGCAGCCGGTTGGCCGAGGCCAGGGTCCGCACCCCGATGGTGATCAGGACCGCGGCGCCGACCAGCCCGAACGCCAGGCGCAGTGGCTCGATGGCGAGCAGCGCGCCGGCCCCGGCCAGACCGGCGGCGGCGTAGAGCAGGTCGATCACCGCGACCGCCGCGCCCAAGGCCAGACCGGCGAGCACCGCACCCCGCAGTACGGTGCGGACGAGCAGCAGCGTCACCGGACCGATCTGCGCCGCGACCAACGCGCCCGCGCCGAAGCCGACCACCAACGCCGTACCCATGACGCCGGAGGCTACGGCGGACGCGCACGCCCGGTCACCCAAATTAGGGCCGCTAGGAGATCTCGGCCCGGCAGTCCACCATCGGCCCGGTCTGCAGCGCGATTGTCTCGCTGTCCTTCATGATCTTGCAGGTGACGGTCGACTCCAGGTTCGGTCCGTGGGCGACCAGGCCGGCGACGAAGAACTGCTTCGGCGGCAGGGTGAAGCTCTTGCGCCACGGCAGCGGGGTGGCGTGCAGTTCGACCATCTTCTCCTTGCCGTCCGCCGGCTCGGCGTAGTTGCCGTCGATGATCACGGACGTGCCGGTGAGCTCGTAACGCAGCAGCACCGACCCGTCGGACGGTTCGGACCTGGCCACCGCGACCGATGGCGTGCCGGCCGTTTCGGACACCGTCGCCGCCTGGCCACCGCAGGCGACGAGCGCGCCGCTCAGTGCGGCGAACCAGGCCACCCCGCCGACCAGCTTCGACAGGCGGTGCACGCCACCTCCATCAGGTACGACGCTCCGATCCTAAGCCATTACGGACCGTTAGATTCCGCCTGAACGGGGGAACCTCGGGCGGCCACGATCGTGGCTCATCCACGGACGTAGGCTGCACGGCGTGCGAGTCCTGGTCATCGGCTCCGGCGCGCGCGAGCACGCCATCGTGCTGGCGCTGGCGCGCGATCCGGCCGTCACGGCGCTGGCGTGCGCCCCGGGCAACGCGGGCACGGCGGTCCTGGCCGGGCGGCGCGCGGTCGAGCCGGCCGACCCGGCGAGCGTCACCGCGCTGGCCACGGAGTGGCGCGCCGACCTTGTGGTGATCGGTCCCGAGGCGCCGCTGGTGGCCGGCGTCGCCGACGCGGTGCGGGCGGCCGGCATTGCGTGCTTCGGGCCGTCGGCGGCCGCAGCCCGGATCGAGGGCTCCAAGGCGTTCGCCAAAGACGTGATGGCCGCGGTCGGCGTGGCCACCGCGCATGCCGAGGTGGTGGACAACCCCGGACGGCTGGCCGCCGCACTGGACCGGTTCGGGCCGCGCTATGTAGTCAAGGACGACGGGCTGGCCGCCGGCAAGGGCGTCGTCGTCACCGACGACGTCGAGGTGGCCAGGGCGCACGCCCTTCGGCTGCTGGACGGCGGCCATCCCGTGCTGCTGGAGTCCTATTTGGACGGTCCAGAGGTGTCGCTGTTCTGCCTGGTGGACGGCCAGACTGTGGTTCCCCTGCTGCCCGCCCAGGACTTCAAGCGGGTCGGCGACGGGGACACCGGGCCGAACACCGGCGGCATGGGCGCCTACGCTCCGCTGCCGTGGGCGCCGGCCGACCTCGCCGACGACGTCGTGCGCCGCCTCGTGCGGCCGGTCGTGGACGAACTGGCCCGCCGCGGCACCCCGTTCAGCGGGCTGTTGTACGCCGGCTTGGCGATCACACGCGACGGTCCGGCCGTGATCGAGTTCAACTGCCGCTTCGGTGACCCGGAGACCCAGGTGGTGCTGGCTCTGCTGCGGACGCCGCTGGCCGGGCTGCTGCACGCCACCGCGACGGGCCGGTTGGCTGAGCACCCACCGCTGAAATGGGCGGACGGCGCCGCGGTCACAGTGGTCATCGCCGCAGAGGGCTACCCCGACCCGCCCCGGGTTGGTGACGTGATCACCGGCGCGGACGCCCCCGGCGTGCTGCACGGCGGCACGAGGCGGCGCACTGACGGCGCAGTGGTGTCCGCGGGCGGTCGGGTGCTCTCCGTCGTCGGCACCGGCCCAGACCTGGCCGCAGCCCGCGACGAGGCCTACGCCAAGGCGCACGCCGTACACCTCACCGGCTCGCACCACCGCACCGACATCGCGGCCCGCGCGCTGACCGGCGAGGTGTCCGTCCCAGTCCGGACCTGAGTGCTCCGGGACGCCCTGATCTCGGCGGTGGCCAATGCCGTCGACCCGCTGCGACCCGGCCACCCGACGCGGGTCGGCATCGATGGCGTGGACGGCGCCGGCAAGACCGTCTTCGCCGACGAGCTCGCGGCGGCGCTGCGCCGGCACGGTCGACACGTGATCCGCGCCGGCATCGATTCCTTCCACAATCCGCGCGCCGTGCGTTACCGCCGCGGCCGCTACTCCCCGGACGGCTATTTTTACGATTCCTTCGACTATGGGCTCGTGCGACGGGTGCTATTGGATCCGCTCGGACCCGGCGGCAGCCGACGTTACCGCACCGCCGCATTCGACCTTCGCACCGACACGGTGGTGCAGGCCGCCGAGCGCCTGGCCGCCGCTGCGGCCATTCTGGTATTCGACGGCATTTTCCTGCACCGGCCCGAACTGAGTAGTGCGTGGGACTATTCCGTATTCCTCCGCGTGGGATTCGACGTGTCCGTGCCCCGCTGCGCCCGGCGCGACGCGACCTCGCCCGACCCGCGCACGGAAACCAACCGCCGGTACATCGGTGGTCAGCGTCTCTACCTGGACCAATGCCACCCGGAACGCCGCGCCACCATCGTGGTCGACAACGAGGTCCTCGCCGCACCGTTCGTCGTCGATGCATGATGTGCGGCATGCGGGGACCGTCGACAGCAGCCACCCACGACGAGTACATCGATGCGCTGGACGAGCCGCGCCGCAGCGACCTGCGTGCGCTGCACGATCTGATCCGTACCACGGTGCCGGACCTTCAGCCGACCATGGAGTTCGGCATGCCGGGGTACGGCAAGTACCACTACCGGTATGCCTCCGGCCGCGAGGGCGATTGGATGCTCGTCGGCATGGCGAGCAACAAGAACTACATTTCACTGTACGTCACGGCGAACACCCCAGATGGCCGCTACGTTGCCGAGATCTTCCAGCCTCGGCTGCCGAAAGCGTCCATCGGCAAGAGCTGCATTCGCTTCAAGCGGCTGTCCGACGTCGACACCGATGTGCTCGCCGAGCTGCTGCGCACCGCGGCGGCCGGCGCTGCAGGCGAACCCATGGCCTGATTTCCGGAACCACCCCAAGCTCGGCGGCGTCCAGATACGCTGAGCCAGCAATGGGTCACGGGGAGGTGGGTCATGCCGTTCGTCGCTGCCACCGGCCAGCCGCTCAATGCCGTCGGTGGCCGCGAAGTCACCGGGACGATCACCGGCGCCACCGGCCGGCTGCGCCTCGACCCCGACCAGCTCGACGGCGCCATCGCCGTCTTCAAAGAGTCCTTACACGCCGTCGAATACGAGGTCCGGGCGGCAGTTGAGGATATCCGAGCTCGACCGCCGGCAACCGACGCGGTCAGCACAGATGCTGCTAATGCCTTCAACCGGGTCGGCTACGAGAACGCCAACTCCGCCGTCGCGGCGTGGCAGGGTGCGGTCGACCAGTTGCGT
>DASXTS010000059.1:0-3742 GCA_036505275.1 Pseudonocardiaceae bacterium | reverse complement strand
TCAAGGGCCGCATCAAGCAGGCCACCAAGGACCGGCTGCCGGAGGGCAGCAAGCGCCGCGAGATCGCCAAGGCCGGCCTTCGCGTCTACCGCGAGACGCGGGTGTTCGGGCAGCGGGTGCGGCACGCCTGGGTCATCCCCGGCCTGCTGGAGCCGAGGGAGCCCACCTACGAGAAGTGGCTACGCCACCACCAGCGCAGCCAGCAGACCCTGGCCGCGCAACGGGAGTTCGCCGAGCGGACCTCCGACGCCAAGGACGTGCACGTGCTGGTGCTGCCCGGCCCCGGACCGCTGAAGCGCACCCTGGCAAGCCTGGTCGAGCAGAGCTGGCCGCACTGGGCGGCGTCGGTGTGCCTGCCCGGCCAGCGGGACCGCGGCAGCAGCGATCCCCGGATCGTGGCGGCGGCCGAGTCCGGCTCGCCGGTGGACACCGCCAACGCCGCGGTCACCCGCGGCGACCAGGACTTCGTCGTCATCATGCAGGCCGGCGACCGGCTCAGCCCCGACTGCCTCTACAGCGTGGTGACCGCCGCCCGCCAGGACCCGCTGGTCGACCTGGTGGTCTGGGACGACGACCTGGTCGGCGAACGCGGCCACCGCCGCGACCCGCGGTTCCGGCCGTCCTGGTCGCCGGAGACGCTGCTGGGCGCGAACTACATCGGCAGGGCGTTCGCCATCCGCCGCCGCCGGTTTCTGTTCGCCGGCGGGCTGCGCAACGACTTCGACGACGCGCTGGACTGGGACCTGCTGCTGCGCGCCGGGCTGGACGACGAGCGGGTCGCCAGGGTGCCCCGGGTGCTCGGCTCGGCGGCGGAGCGGCCCCGCGCCGGCGGCGACGCCGCGGTCCGCGCGGTCGGCGAGCACCTGCAACGGCTCGGCTGGCCCGCCCGCGCCGAGGCCGACGGCGACATGGTGCGGGTCCGCTGGGAGCTGCCGGAGTGGCCGCGGGTGACCGTGCTGATCCCCACGCGGCACAACCGGCGGATGCTGTCCACCTGCCTGCCCAGCCTCGCCCGCACCGACTATCCGCAGTTCGACGTGGTGGTGGTCGACAACGGCGGCAGGAGCGACGAGCGCCAGCAGTGGTACGCCGACAACGCCGGCGGCCTCGACCTGCAGGTGCTCTGGTGGGACCGGCAGCCGTTCAACTACTCCGAGGTCAACAACGCCGCCGCCGCCAGGGCGCGCGGCGAGATCCTGGTGTTCCTCAACGACGACACCGAGATCCTCGACCCGTCCTGGATGAAGGAGCTGGTCGGCTGGGCCAGCCGGCCGCAGATCGGGATCGCCGGGCTGCAGCTGGTCGGGCGCGACGGGAAGCTCCAGCACGCCGGCGCCGTGCTCGGCCTGAACGGCTTCGCCGACCACGTGTTCGAGGGCATGGCGCCGGGCGGCGACTCGATCTACGGCTCCACCCGCTGGTACCGCAACGTGCTGGCGGTCACCGCCGCGTGCATGGCCGTGCGGCGGCCGCTGTACGAGGAGCTCGGCGGCATGGACGAGCGCTTCATCCTCTGCGGCAGCGACGTGGCGCTGGGCCTCGACACCACCCTCAAGCGCCTCCACAACGTCTGCTCGCCGTACGCCAAGGTGCGGCACCTGGAGTCGGCCACCCGCGGGAGCGACGTGCCGAGGATGGACTTCTTCACCAGCTACTGGCGCTACAACCCCTGGCTGATCGGCGGCGACCCGTACTTCTCGCCGAACCTGTCGCTCGGCAGCCGCAAGCCGGCCCTGCGGAGCGTCACCGAGCCGACCCCGCAGCAGCGGATCGCCGGGCCGCTCGGCCGCCAGTTCCCGGTGTTCCGGCAGCGGAACGACGCCGCCGAGGCGCAGATGCTCGCCGACGGCTGCCGTGCGCTGCCGGTGGACGAGGCCGGCAACGCCGACCTGCACGCCAGGAACGCGGCGCCGTTCGACGTGGAAACGGTCAACTGGTTCATCCCCGGCATCGACAGCCCGTTCTACGGCGGCATCAACACCGCCCTGCGGATCGCCGACACGATCGCCCGCAACCACGGGGTCAAGAACCGCTTCGTGGTGTGGGGGCAGCCGCAGGACGCCTTCGTCCGGTCCGCGCTGACCGCCGCGTTCCCGCAGCTGGCCGACAGCGAGATCGTGTTCTACCCCGACGCGCGACCGTCGGCGCTGGAGACCACCCCGGCGGCGGACGTGTCGATCGCGACCCTCTGGGTCACGGCCTACGCGGTGGCGCACTTCCCCAACACCAGGCGGAAGTTCTACCTGATCCAGGACTTCGAGCCGATGTTCTATCCGGCCGGCACGACCTACGCGCTGGCAGAGGAGAGCTACAAGCTCGGCCTCTACGGGCTCTGCAACACCGAGAACCTGCTGCGGGTCTACCGCAGCGACTACGGCGGCAAGGGCATGGCGTTCATGCCGGCGGTGGACCAGACGGTGTTCCACGCCGGCGGCCGGCACGACCGGACCGAGGACGCGCCGGCGACCCTGTTCGTGTACGCCCGGCCGGGACACTGGCGCAACTGCTGGGAGCTGGCCTCGCCGGCCCTCGAGGAGCTCAAGCGGCGGCTCGGGGACCGCGTGCGCATCCTCACCGCCGGCGCCTGGGCGACCGGGGAGGGTGCAGCCAGGGACATCAAGCACCTCGGGCTGCTGGACTACCGGGCGACCGGTGAGCTGTACCGGCGCAGCGACGTCGGCCTGGCGTTGACCGTCTCCAAGCACCCGTCCTACCTGCCGATGGAGCTGATGGCCTGCGGCGTGCCGGTGGTGGCATTCGACAACCCGTGGGGGCGGTGGATCCTGCGGGACCAGGAGAACTGCCTGCTGGCCAAGCGCACGGTCGACAGCCTGGCGGACCGGCTGGAGCGGCTCTGCGTCGACCGGGAGCTGCGGCAGCGGCTGGCCAAGCGCGGCCTGGCCGACATCGCCGCCCACCACGCCGACTGGGACAAGGCGCTGGTCGGCATCTACCCGTACCTGTGCGACCCGGAAGGCAACCGCTGACGCCCCGCCGGCGGTTCCTGGTCGTCACCGAGGAACCGCTGGCCGAGCGGATGGCCGGCCCCGCGGTCCGCGCCTTGGAGCTGGCGCGCGTGCTTGGACGCTCGGGGTTTCCGGTGGAGCTGGTGTCGCTGACCGGCTGCTCCCGCACCGACCCCGACGTGCGGCTGTCGCACGCGCAGGACCTGTGGCCGGCGCTGCGGGAGGCCGGCGCGGTGCTGCTGCAGGGGGACGTGCTCGGCCTGCAGCCGTGGCTGTCTGAGGTGGACGTCCCGCTGGTGGTCGACGCCTACGACCCGTTCCACCTGGAGCAGCTGGAGCAGGCGCGCGGGCAGGGCGAGGCGCGGCGCCGGGCGATCGTGCGTGACTGCGTGCGCGCGCTGAACCGCCAGCTCGCCCGCGCCGACCTGGTGCTGGCGGCCTCGCCGCGGCAGCGCGACCTGTGGCTCGGGCACCTGGCAGCGCTCGGCCGGATCAACCCGGTGACCTACGACGACGACCCTGCCCTTGCGCGGCTGGTGGCCGTGGTGCCGTTCGGCGTGCCCGACGGGGCGCCGGCCCGCGGCCCGCAGCCCGTGCTGCGCGGCGTGCTGCCCGGCGTGGCCGCCGAGGACCAACTGCTGGTCTGGGGCGGCGGGATCTACGACTGGTTGGACCCGGTGACCCTGATCCGCGCGGTCGGGCGGCTGGCCGGGTCGTTCCCGCGGCTGCGGCTGGTCTTCCTGGGGACCGCGCACCCGGGCGCCGGCCCGGTCGGC
>DASXTS010000058.1:0-3361 GCA_036505275.1 Pseudonocardiaceae bacterium | reverse complement strand
GTACCTAAAGGACGGCGACGTCGTCGAGGCCAGCGTGGCCACCGACGACGGGGCGATCGACCTCGGCACCCAGCGCACGACCGTCAGGTACGCCCGATGAGCGCCGACCGGATGGCCGCCGCCCAGGCGGGCGAAGACCTGCTGTGGCCGCCCTACGCAGAGCCCGCGGACCTGGCCGCGATCGAGGCCGTCCCGCTGGCGGCCCGCGGCCTGCCGGAGTCGACCTACGCGCTGCTCGCCCGGGCGGCGACCCGCTGGCCGGACCGCACCGCGATCACCGTGCTCCCGGACGCGGACCACTGGCGGGAGCCGCTGCGGCGTACGTACGCCGGACTGCTGGCCGACGTGCACCGCTCCGCGAACCTGTTGCACCGGCTCGGCGTCCGCCGCGGCGACGCGGTGGCTCTGCTCGCGCCCAACTGCGCCGAGCTGATCACTGCCACGCTGGCCGCGCAGCTGGCCGGCGTCGCGGCACCGCTGAACCCAGCCCTCCACCGTGGACACCTCGCGGAGTTGCTGCGGCGCTCGGGCGCCGGGGTGCTCGTCGCCGGCGGGCCGGAGCTTGCGCCGGCGATCTGGCAGACCGCGCGGGATCTTGCCGGCGAGGGGATGCTCGAGGCGATCCTGGTGCTGCGGCCCACCGCGGCGGCGGGTCCGCCCCCGCCCCTGCCCGCCGTCGACGGCGTGCGCGTCGGTTACCTCGGCGAACTGGCCGCCGACATGGAGGCGGCCGGCTTCGCCGGCGACCCGCCGGGCTCGGCCGATCTCGCCGGCCTCTTCCACACCGGCGGCACCACCGGGGCGCCGAAGCTGGCCGCGCACACGCACGCCAACGAGGTCGCCGACGCGTGGATGCTCGCCGCCAACTCGCTGTTCGACGCCGACGCGGCTGTGTTCGCCGCGCTGCCGCTGTTCCACGTCAACGCGCTGGTCGTCACCCTGCTGGCGCCGCTGTTCAAGGGGCAGCACGTGGTGTGGGCGGGTCCGCTCGGCTACCGGGAACCCGCGCTGTTCGGCGAGTACTGGAAGATCGTCGAGCACCACCGGATCGCGGCGATGAGCGCGGTGCCGACCGTGTACGCCGTGCTGGCGCGGCAGCCGGTGGACGCCGACATCAGCAGCCTGCGGTTCGCCATGGTCGGCGCCTCTCCGCTGCCCGCCGCGGTCCGGTCCGGTTTCCAGGCGCGCACCGGCGTGCCCCTGATGGAGGGGTACGGGCTGACCGAGGCGACCTGCGCCAGCGCCCGCAGCTTCCCCGGCGCCCCGCGGCCCGGGACCGTCGGCCAGCGGCTGCCCTACCAGCGGCTGAAGGCGGTTCGGTTGGCCGGCGGCGGCACCTGGGAAGAGCTGCCCGCCGGCGAGACCGGCGTGCTGGCGATCAGCGGTCCCACCGTGTTCCCCGGCTACGTCGTCGGCCGCGGCGAACACGGCCACGTGCTGGACGGCCTGGGCAAGCTGGTCGACGGCTGGCTGGACACCGGCGACCTCGCCGCGGTCGACGAGGACGGCTTCGTCCGCCTGGCCGGCCGCGCCAAGGACCTGATCATCCGGGGTGGCCACAACATCGACCCGGCGATCGTCGAGGACGCCCTGCTCGCGCATCCGGGCGTCACCGCGGCCGCGGCGGTCGGCCGCCCGGACGTGCACGCCGGTGAGGTGCCGGTCGCCTACGTCACCGTCACCGCGCCGGCCGCGGTGACCGGGCCCGAGCTGGTCGAGTGGGCCGCCGAGCGGGTCGCCGAGCCGGCCGCCGCCCCCAAGGAGGTGGTGGTGCTGGACGCGCTGCCGGTCACCGACGTGGGCAAGCCGTACAAGCTGCCGCTGCGGGCCGACGCCGCCCGCCGCGAACTCAGCCGTGCACTTGACGGGCTCGACCCGGTGCCCGCGGTGTACGCCGCCGTCGACGACGGCTCCTTAGTGGCCACCGTCGAGGTCTGCTCGCTCGCCGACGAGGCCGCCGTCATACCGATTCTCGACCGCTACGCGGTCGCCTGGAAGATCGTGGTGAAGCCATGAACGCCTCCATTGCCTTCGCGGCGCTCGTCGCCGTCATCTTCATCGCGCTCGGTGCGGCGAAGATCCTTGCCGTCCCGCCGATGCAGGCCCGTGCAGCGCACGCCGGCTTCTCGGTCGCCGCCTACCGGCGCATCGGTGTGCTCGAGGTGGCCGGCGCCATCGGCGTGCTGATCGGCCTGATCCGCCCGCTGCTGGGTGGCCTGGCCGGCGCCGGGCTGCTGCTGTTGCTCGCCGGTGCCATGGTCACGCACCTGCGCAACCACGACGGGCCGCGCGAGGTCGCGCCGGCCGTCGTCTGCGTCGTGCTCGTGGCCGGCTACCTGGCCGCCCTGATAGGAACGGCGGGATGAGCACCGTGCCGGTCGTCATCGTCGGGGCCGGTCCGACCGGGCTCACCGCGGCCACGCTGCTGGGACAGTACGGCGTCGAGTGCCTGGTGCTGGACCGGTGGGAGTCGGTCTACCCGCAGCCGCGGGCGGTCCATCTCGACGACGAGATCTACCGCGTCCTGGCCCGCCTGCGGCTCGGTGACGAGTTCGCCGCCATCTCCAGGCCGTGTCACGGGCTGCGGCAACTATCACACCAATCTGCCGCTGTAAAGGTGCCTGCGGCGGACGCTGAGCCGATTTGTCCTGCGCGATGCGCAGCATCCGCGGCCCGTGCGCGGCGAAGGTCATCGGCCTATGGTCACGCCGATGTCGGATCCGCCCGGCTGCGCGCGCACACCCGCGCGAGCATCGCGGGGACAGCTCGATTCCGTGCACCCGCACGTCCCGGCGGCTCAGCGGTATCGCGATGCGCCCGGTACCGATGCCGAGCTCGAGCGCGGGGCCGGGTTGCCGCCAGTTGGGCGAGGAAGCTCACCGCCGGGTCCACCACCGCCGCATCGAACAACTCCGGCCACAAGGTCTCGTACCGCGCGGCTATCCACTCGTCGAAGTGAGTCTCCGGCATGCGGCCGAACGTAACGCGCCGCTGTTGGCTCACCCGATGATGACGTCGGCGGCCGTTGGACACCGTCTGTGGCCGTTTGCACGCCCAGGTGGGGCGGTCGGAGAGCCACGAATCGACGATCCTTCCGACCGCAGGCCGCCGATGTGCTGTTCCGGTGCCAGGATGGGTCAAGCCGTTGCACGGCTACCGGGAAGGAGCGAGCGATGGCCGGCGACCAGATGCGTGACCAGCGGGTGCCTGGCAAGGTCTACGAGGCTGAGCTGCGCCGGCTGCAAGCCGAACTGGTGCTGTTGCAGGAGTGGGTTCGCCAGGAAGGGACCAGGTTGGTGGTGGTGTTCGAGGGTCGCGACGCCGCCGGCAAGGGCAGCGCGATCAAACGGGTGGCCGAGTT
>DASXTS010000057.1:0-3475 GCA_036505275.1 Pseudonocardiaceae bacterium | reverse complement strand
TGGTCGAGGAAGGTGAGCAGGGCGTCGGGGGCTTGGTAGCGGGCTGGGTTGGTGTCGGGCGGGGCGGTTCGGGCGATCGCTTGTTCTTTCAGCGCCATGTCGGCGTGCAGGTAGATACGGGTGGTGGTCGGGCTTTCGTGGCCGAGCCACAGCGCGATGACGGTGATGTCGACGCCGGCGTGCAGGAGGGTCATCGCCGCGGTGTGTCGCAGGGTGTGCGGCGTGACGTTCTTGGTCTGCAGTGATGGGCAGGTGTGTGCAGCCGCGGCGGCGTGTTTGGTGACCAGTCGGGCGACGGCATCGTGGGACAGCGCGGTTCCACGTCGGGTACCGAACAGCGGCTCAGTGCCGGCCGGGCGGCGTGCGGTGAGCCAGCCGTTGAGGACGCTAACAGTGTGGGCGGTCAGCGGTGTGCAGCGGTCTTTGCGGCCTTTGCCGTGGCAGTACACGTGCGCGCCGGTGCTCAGCTGTGCGTCGTTGGTGGTGAGCGCGGTCAGTTCTGCGACGCGCAGCCCGGTCTGCGCGGCCAGGACGAGCAGGGCGTGGTCGCGTCGGCCGTGCCAGGTGGACTGATCGGGTGCGGCCAGCAGCGCGTCGAGTTCGTCATGGGTGAGGAAGTTGACGATCGTGGTTGTGGTGCGTTTGGTCTGGATGGCCAGTACCCGGCTGATCAGGTTGGCGTGTTCGGGTGCGCGCAGGCTGGCGTAGCGGAACAGGGAGTGGATCGCGGCGAGGCGGGTGTTGCGGGTGGCGGCGCTGTTGCCGCGCACCGTTTCCAGGTGGTGCAGGAAGCCGCCGATCGTGGCGGCGTCCAGATCACCGAGGTCGAGGTGGGTGGGCAGCTTGCCGGTCTGCTGGTGCACGTGGCCGAGCAGTAGTCGGAAGGTGTCGCGGTAGGAGGCGATGGTGTGTGCGCTGGCGCCGAACTGGGTGATCAGCCGGTCGGTGAAGAACGCCTGCAGCAAGGGAGCGAGGGTGGTCATGGCGTGGTTCCCCCGTTCCGGACGAGGCCCGTACTCGGGTGGCGTGGGCGGTCCAGCCGTTGCGCGGCCAGACCCAACAGTTGCGGTGTGGCCTGCAGATACCAATAGGTGGCCTCGGGGCTGCTGTGTCCGAGGAACGCTGACAGCACTGGCAGGTGGGCCTGCACGTCCAAGTCGGCCCGGTACCAGCCGATCAGGACGTTGACCGCCAGCGTGTGCCTCAAGTCGTGAATGCGGGGACGGCGCCGCCCGGGCGGCGTGTCGATGTCGGCGAGGACCAGCAGCCTCGCGAAGGTCTCTTGCACGCCTCGCTGCTGCACCCGGCGGCCGGTGGTGGTGAGGAAGAAGCCGGGCGAGACCGGGGTCGGGCAGAGCTGATCGCGTCGTGCGGCGTAGCCGGTGAGCATCGCCACCGTCGTGGCGTGCAACGGCACCATACGGGTCAGCTCGTTCTTGCCGGTCACGCTCAGCACCGCGTCGTGCAGGCCGACGTCGTCCCGGTTGAGGGCGAGTGCCTCGCCCAGACGTAGCCCGCTGGCCGCGATCAGGCTGACCAGTGCCTGGATGGTGGCCGCCGGCAACGGCGCCGCAATCGTGCCGGCCGCGTGCACAATGGCCGCGATCTCCTCGGCCGAGTAGTGGTACGGGGTCGGCCGATGCGGACGGGCCACCAGCAGCCCTGCCGCTGGGATCTGACAGGCAGGGTCGAACGCGGCCAGGTATTGGGCAAAGCCGCGGACCACGCCCAGCCGGCGGTGCCGATGACCGGACGTGGCGTGGGTCGGCTCGCTTGCCCACGTCACCGCGGCGTCGACCGTGACCGTCCGTTCACCAGTGCGGTCGAGCCGGTCGGCGAAATCCAGCAGCATCCGACCCTCGACGCGCAGCTTAAAGCCCAGCGACCGGCGCATCGCCAGGTACTCCTCGACACGCGCCCGCATGTTCATCGGGCGGCTCCCCGCGGGCACGGCATGGCCAACTCGGCGAGCCTGGCCTGGTCCAGCCGGGCGTAGATGGCAGTCGTGCGTTGCTGGGCGTGGCGCAGCAACTGGCCGATCTCCTCCATCGACGCGCCGGCCGCAAGGAGGTCACAGGCCGCCGCGTGGCGGATGCGGTGCGGCCCGAACCGGGGCACGCCGACAGCGGCGCAGGCGCGAGCTACCACCCCGGTGACCGATGAGGTGACCAGGCCAGTGAACGGCGCCTTCAGGGTGACAAACAAGGTTCGCGCCGTGGTAGCGGGCCGGGCGTGCAGCAGGTAGTCGGCCATCGCTGCACCCACGTCGGCGGGCAGCGGCAGCACATCTACCCGTCCGGCCTTGCCGCGGATGGTCAGCTCGGCGGCTCGCCAGTTCACGTCGGCCAACTGCAGCCGGCCGACTTCACCACCGCGCACGGCCAGCCGTGTCAGGGTCAACAGGATCGCGTAGTCGCGGCGGCCCGCCGCGCTGCCACGGTCACAGCCGGCCAGCACCGCCCGCACCCCTTCGCGGGAGGCCGCGCGGGGTATCGCGGCGTTGCGGGGCCGACCACGTCCAGCCGGGACCGCGCCGGCCAGCGACCGCGGGATGTGCCCTGCCAGGTGCAGGTAGCGCAGCAGCGAACGCAGCGCGGGCAGGTTCACCATGTCGATCGACGTGCTGCGCCGGCGCGCGGTCCAGTCCCGCACGTAGTCGATGACCTGCCCTGCCGACAGCCTCGGCAGGGACTGCGCCAACGAGCCGGGCAGCCACCCCAGGAACACCCGTGCGCAGCGCAGGTAGTGCACCACCGTGCCTGCGGCCAGCCCTCGCTCATCTTGCAGATAGCGGCGGTACTCGACCAGCAGCACCTGCAGCGGCGTGGCCGCGGCCACCACAGCGGCCGGTGGGGCAACCCGCAACCCACGCAGATACTCCAGGCCCGGCGCGAGCGCCCGATCGCTGACCCCGGCCCGGCGGCCAGCCGCACGACGCACCCGCAAGAACTCCTGCGCCACCCCGCTCGTCAGCTCGGCTGCGCCCAAGCCCTGTCCAGATAGCCAGCCGCTCAAATCCGCCAGCAAGTGCACATGATCGCGGATCGTGTCTCCGGCAAACCCCTGACCGGCAAGTTCGCCACGCAATCCGTCAGCGAACGGCGCCAGCGGTCCGCCCACCACGATCCGTCCACGGCGGTCCCCGCCGTCACCAGAGTCCATGATCTTCTCCTGTCTGTCGATGAATTCATCGACAGACAGCAGAAACCGTCGGCCACGACGGACAACCATGCACAATGCTGCGTCCCAGCGGCCAGACTTCGACCCTCACCGGGGCACACACGGCGAGCGTCGGCATAACCGCGCGCTCGTCATAAGGTGTGTAATTCCGAACTCGGAATTACACACCTTTCTTCAGGTCACCGGTCTCGTCCGGCACCAGCACCGCGTCCGGGTCACCGAGCCGCTCGACGACCAGGGCTCGCACGTCGTCGCGGACCGCGTCGGCGTCCCACACCGCCCGGTACAGCAGGCG
>DASXTS010000056.1:0-1967 GCA_036505275.1 Pseudonocardiaceae bacterium | reverse complement strand
TCACGTTCGCGGTCGGCGACTACGACCAGGATGGCCGCCCGGATCTGCTCTGCCTCAAGCGGACCAACACCGGTACCGGCAGCCTGGAGGTCCATGTCCTCGGGACGGTGACCCCAACCCCTTAGCCCGGGCGTTTCATGGTCGTGATCAACATCAGCGGCGGCCGGCTCGCGACAAGGCGCGAACCCGGTGTAACCCCCGCCCGCGAAGACCTCTGCCACGGTGGGAACGCAGACCCGAGAATCATGGTTGGACACGACCCCAACGCAGGCGCCGCCCGTGCCGTGACGGCCGGACCGGCTCGGATAGTGAAGTGACCCCTTGATGCCAGACCAAGACATCCGGCATCAAGGGGTCACACCACACCGAGACCCGGCCCACCTGTGAGACAGGTGACGTAGACATCGATCCGCTCAACGCGCTGGCGGCCGGCGGATTGACACGGCACGTCGATGACCTGGCCGTGCTGATCGACCGCTCAGAGCTCCGGCGGACCGTGCCGGGTGGTCGCGCGCAAGTGACCGCCGCCGGCGAACACTACGGAGGATCCCTGTTGGTCGGGACGTTGAGGCAGGCGCGGAGGTCCAGGTGATGTCCGGGGTTGCGTCTCCGTGGACGGCATTTAATAGAGCCGTGAATTTGGCGTCGCTCGACGACCTTGTTGCTCGATACCTGTCGGCTGCGGGTACACCGCACTGTGAGAACTCGTCGGTCGAATTCGTCGTCGATGGCGCCGCCTGGATGCGAAGGATGCGGGAACTGCTGACGTCGTTCGGGCCGGGCGACGCGGCGTACATCTGTGGTTTGCAGCTCGAACCCGACATGGACCTGACGGGGCGGCAGGCGGGAGAGCCCGGCTGCTAGCCGCGCGGCGACCTGTTGGCCGGCCTTGCGAGTGAGGGAGTGGACGTCCGGGTGATTCTGGCCGGTGCGGTGGTGAGCAGCAGCATCGTGCGGCCGACGATCGGGCCGTTCCATCAGAACGTGTGCTCGGCGCACCCGGCTGCGGCGCTGGCGCCGCGACGGAGACGGGCGTACGGGTCCGCCGCCGCTCGCGGTCCGTGTCCTGCTCGACCGGTCCGGCTCGGGGGTCGGCTCCAACCATCGGAAGATCACCTTGGTGCCCTGCACGCCACGATTGTCATCGTTGACGATCGGTTCGCCGCAGTCGGCCCGGCGAACTTCTTCAGCCGTTCGATGGCCGGTGTGGACACTGAGCTGACGGCGGCTCTGGTAACCACTGGTGACGCTGTCCGGGACCTGCGGGTACGGCTCTGGGCCGAGCACCTGCACACGCCGATCACGGATGAAGTGCGTACGCACTGGAGGACGTCGACCTGGCCGTCGGCATCTTCCGGCCGGAGTGGCTGCCGCCGCAGGCGCCAGCCGGCTCGTGGCAAACGCCAGGCATACCGGCCGGGTTCGATCCGCTTGAGTCGGTGCTCACGCTAGTGGGACTGCCGTGAGCGCCGACCGAGGACCGCCGCTGCCCTTCTCCGGCAAGGCCGTGCATCGAACTCCCACCGTGCTGATCGGCAACGCTGCCGCTACTGCAGATCGGGGTGCCGCCCGGATGCCGGTACAGATCCGGATCCGGAGACCCTTTTACTCGGGCAGGTATGCTGGGTGGCGACCAGGGAAAACGCGCCTGAGCATGCCGCTGGCCCACATGACTACTGGGGGTCAAGGGGTCGCAGGTTCAAATCCTGTCAGCCCGACGCATGTGATGTCTCAGGACATCCCGGACGGCCGAACCCATGCCCTGTGGGTTCGGCCGTCGTTGGTTTATCAGCGGTTGGGACCGGGTCGGTCGATTGGCTGGTAGCGCTTGGTCGGGTCGAGGGTGAGCTCGCGGAGGAGTTCGCCGGTGGCGGCGTCGATCACCCGGATGTCGCGGTCCTGGACCAGGACGAGGACGTGGGTTCGGGCGTGGGTTCGGCCGATGCCGATGGAGTAGAGCCGGCCGT
>DASXTS010000055.1:0-10095 GCA_036505275.1 Pseudonocardiaceae bacterium | reverse complement strand
CGGCCAGGTACATGGCCATCGGGTCGTCCACCCGCTCGCCGATCCGGAACGCCGTGGTCGGGGTTGTCGGCGAGACCAGCGCGTCCACCTCGGTGAACGCGGCCGAGAAGTCGCGGGTAATGAGCGTGCGCACCTTCTGCGCGGAGCCGTAGTAGGCCTCGTAATACCCGGACGACAGCGCATAGGTGCCGATCATGATGCGGCGCTTGACCTCGGCGCCGAACCCGACCTCGCGGGTCGCCGCCATCACCTCCTCGGCGCTGGCCACCCGGTCGTCGCCGACCCGCAGCCCGTAGCGCATGCCGTCGAACCGGGCCAGGTTCGACGAGCACTCGCTGGGCGCGATCAGGTAGTAGGCCGGCAGTGCGTACCGGAAGTGCGGGCAGGACACCTCGACGATCTCGGCACCCAGGGCGCGCAGGGTGTCCACCGCAGCCGAGAACGCGCCGAGCACGCCGGCCTGGTAGCCCTCGGCCGTCGCGGAGAACTCCGCGACCACGCCGATCCGCAGGCCGCTCACGTCACCGGTGGCACCCTCGCGGGCGGCCGACACCACGGGTGGCACCGGGGCGTCGACGGACGTCGAGTCCATCGGGTCGTGACCGCCGATCACCTCGTGTAGCAGCGCGGCGTCCAGCACGGTCCGTGCGCACGGCCCGCCCTGGTCCAGCGATGAGGAGAACGCCACCAGGCCGTACCGGGACACCCCGCCGTAGGTCGGCTTCACCCCGACGGTGCCGGTCACCGCGCCGGGCTGGCGGATCGAGCCGCCGGTATCGGTACCGATGGCCAGCGGGGCCATGAATGCGGCGAGGGAGGCCGCCGATCCGCCGCCGGAGCCGCCGGGAATCCGGGAGAGATCCCACGGGTTGCGGGTCGGGCCGTACGCGGAGTTCTCGGTGGACGACCCCATGGCGAACTCGTCCATGTTGGTCTTGCCCAGGATCGGGATGCGGGCGGCCCTCAGCCGCGCGGTCACGGTGGCGTCGTACGGCGGGATCCAGCCCTCCAGGATGCGCGAGCCACAGGTGGTGGGCACGCCGGCCGTCGTGAACACGTCCTTCAGCGCGAGCGGCACGCCCGCCAGCGGCGAGGCAGGCGGCTCACCTGCGGCCAGCGCCTCGTCGACGGCCCGCGCCGCTGCCACCGCCCCCGTTGCGTCCACGTGCAGGAACGCGTGCACCTCGGCATCCACGGCGGCAATGCGGTCCAGGTGGGCCTTGGTGACGTCGACTGACGACAGCTCGCGCGAGTGGATCTTGGCGGCCAGCTCGGCCGCGGTCATTCTGGTGAGATCGCTCACGCCTACTCCTCCGCGCCCAGGATCCGCGGGACCCGGAACCGGCCATCCTCCGCGGCCGGCGCCGCGGCCAGTGCCTGCTGCTGGGTCAGCCCGGGCCGCACCTGGTCGTCGCGGTAGATGTTGGTCAGCGGCACGGAGTGTGAGGACGGCGGCACGTCGTCGGCGGCGATCTCGCTCACCCGGGCGACCGACTGCAGGATCACGTCCAACTGGGTGGCGAAGACGTCAAGTTCGGCATCGGTGACGGCCAGCCGGGCCAGCATGGCGAGGTGGGCAACCTCCTCGCGGGAAATCGTGGTCATGTTCCTCCCAGGTTCACCGCCCGGAAGTCTATGGCTCGCCGGCGAGACTGCCCGAACCGGTTAATGACGGCGGCGAACCGAACGCGCCGCTCAGCCGTTCTCGAGTTGATGCGACAATCGGCCACCGGCTAACGAATGCTCGAGCGTGGGCGCGGGCCTGAGCGAGAGGTGTCGTCGGTGTCCTTCCTGATCCGGGTTCAGCTCCCGGACCGTCCGGGCATGCTCGGCGCCCTGGCCACAGCGCTCGGCAAGGTCGACGCCGACATCCTCAGCCTGGACGTGGTGGAGCGGGTCTCCGGCACCGCCATCGACGACCTGGTCGTCGAGCTGCCGTCCGGCCGGCTGCCCGACGTGCTGATCACTGCGGCGGAGTCGGTGCCCGGAGTCGAGGTGGACGCCGTGCGCCCGTACGCCGGCGTGCTGGACACCCATCGCGAGCTGGAACTGGTCGAGCAGGTCGCCGCCGAAACGGCGAATGGGCTGGCCATCTTCGTGGAGGGCGTGCCCCGGATCATCAGGGCGGGCTGGGCGGTGGCGCTGACCAACACCGACGGCGAGCTGCGCCGCCTGGCCGCGAGCAGCGCCGCGCCGGAGAGCAACGCGCTTGACCTGCCGTGGTGGCCGCTGCGCCGCGGCATCATTTTGGACGGCGAGGACTCCTGGGTGCCGGAGCCGTGGCGCGAGCTGGGCACCGAGCTGGCCGCCACCCCGCTTGGCGGCGCCGATCGTGCGCTCCTGGTCGGCAGGCCCGGCGGTCCGATGTTCCGGGCCGCCGAGGTGGCCAGGCTCTCCCACCTGGCCGGCATCGTCTCCGCGGTGCTCAGCGACCACGCCGGCGGCTAGGCATCCAGCTCGAGGCCGTAGCCGAGCAGCGACGTGCCGGCGCCCGGCGACCAGTCCCGCTCGGGCAGCCGGACAAAGCCGATGCGCTGGTAGATGCGCTGTGCGACGGCCATCAGCGGGGTGCTGGAGAGCACGATGCGGCGCACGCCGAGCTCGCGGGCCCGCTCGATGACCGCCCCGACGAGCGCCGCGCCGACGCCGTAGCCGCGGGCCGGCGGATCGACCGCGAGCATCCGGAACTCGAGCTCGCCGGGCCGGCTGATCTCCGACCACGGCGTCCCTGGCAGGCACACGGTGACGGTGCCGACGACCCGATCGGCGGTGTCGACCGCCACCAGCAGCTCGGCATCGCGGGCCCGGCTCGGCGTATCCGCCAGCCGTTCCCGGTAGGGGTCGTCGTCCGCGAGCCAGCCGTCGGCGAGGTACGCCGCGAGCGTCACCTCGGCGGCGCGCCCGAGCTCGTCTGACCGCGCCGTCCGGACCGTCAGGTCACTCATTCCTGGCCACCGCGGCCGCGGCGTCCGGGCCGTCGGCGAGCAGCACGCGGAAGCCGTCCTCGTCCAGGATCGGCACCTTGAGCTGCACGGCCTTGTCGTACTTGCCACCAGGCGAGTCGCCGGCGACGACGAACGCGGTGCTCTTGGAGACCGAGCCGGCGGCCTTCCCGCCGCGGGCGGTGATCGCCTCCTTGGCCTCGTCCCTGGAGAAGCCCGGCAGCGAGCCGGTGACCACGATGGACAGTCCGGCCAGGGTGCGCGGCACCGACTCGTCCACCTCGTCGGCCATCCGGACCCCGGCGGCGCGCCACTTGGCCACCACCTCGCGGTGCCAGTCGACCGCGAACCACTCCTTGACCGCCGCGGCGATGGTCGGCCCGACGCCCTCCGCGCCGGCCAGCTCCTCCTCGGTGGCCGCCGCTGCGGCCGATGCTGCGGCCGATGCTGCGGCCGACTTAATGGCGTCCAGCGAGCGGAACTCGGCGGCCAGCGCGCGCGCCGCGGTCGGTCCGACGTGCCGGATGGACAGCGCCACCAGCACCCGCCAGAGCGGCCTCGTCCTGGCCAGCTGCAGGTTGTCGAGCAGCTTGTGACCGTTGGCGGACAGCTCGCCGGACTTCAGCCGGAACAGCTCGACGCGGGTCAGCCGCTCCTCGTCCAGGTCGAACAGATCGCCCTCGTCGGTGACCACGCCGGCCTTGAGCAGTGCCACCGCGGCCTCGTAGCCGAGCCCCTCGATGTCCAGCGCGCCGCGGCCGGCGAGGTGGAACAGCCGCTCGCGCAGCTGCGCCGGGCAGGACCGGGCGTTCGGGCAGCGGATGTCGACGTCGCCCTCCTTCTCCGGCCGCAGCGGCGAGCCGCACTCGGGGCACTGCGTCGGCATCACGAACTCGCGCAGCTCCCGGCCGGGCCTGGCGTCCACCACCGGGCCGAGCACTTCGGGAATCACGTCACCGGCCTTGCGGATCACCACCCGGTCACCGATCAGGACGCCCTTGCGGCGCACCTCGTGGGCGTTGTGCAGGGTGGCCAGCGACACCGTCGAGCCGGCGACCACGACAGGCTGCATCATCGCGAACGGGGTGACCCGGCCGGTCCGTCCGACATTGACCTGGATGTCGAGCAGCTCGGTCGTTGCCTCCTCCGGCGGGTACTTGTACGCGATGGCCCACCGCGGCGCACGGGAGGTGGAGCCGAGCCGGCGCTGCGCGGACACCTCGTCGATCTTGACGACCACCCCGTCGATCTCGTGCTCGAGGTGGTGCCGCCGCTCGCCCCAGTCCTTGATGTGCTCGACCACCTCCTCGACGGTGGAGAGCACCACGGTGTGCTCGGAGACCGGCAGACCCCACGCCGCCAGCGCCTGGTAGGCCTGCGACTGTCTGGTCGGCTCGAAGCCGGCGCGCCTACCGAAGCCGTGGCAGAGCAGCCGCAGCGGCCGCGACGCGCTGACCCGCGGGTCCTTCTGGCGCAGTGAGCCGGCCGCCGAGTTGCGCGGGTTGGCGAACGGTGGCCTGCCGGCCTCCACCAGGGAGGCGTTCAGCTCGGCGAACCCGTCCAGCGGGAAGTACACCTCACCGCGCACCTCGATCAGCTCGGGCACGCCGAACTCACCGCCGGCCCGGAGCTGGTGCGGCACCTGTCGCATGGTCCGGACATTGAGCGTCACGTCCTCGCCGGTGCGGCCGTCGCCCCTGGTCAGTGCCCTGGTCAGCCGGCCGTTCTCGTACAGCAGGTTCACCGCGAGGCCATCGATCTTCAGCTCGCAGAGGTAGTGCACGTCGTCGCCGACGTCGCGGCGCACCCGTTCGGCCCAGGCCAGCAGGGTCGGCTCGTCGAAGGCGTTGTCCAGGCTGAGCATCCGTTCCAGGTGGTCGACCGCCCTGAACTCGGTGGAGAAGGTGCCGCCGACCTGCTGCGACGGGGAGTCCGGCGTGACCAGGTCCGGGTACCGCTCCTCGAGCGCGAGCAACTCGCGCCAGAGCGTGTCGAACTCGCCGTCGGAGATCACCGGCGCGTCCAGCACGTAGTAGCGGAACCGGTGCTCCTCGACCTCCTTGGCAAGCTCGGCGTGCCGCTCGGCGGCCTCGGCGGGAACCTCTTCGCTGATGCTGCTGGTCACACCGGTGAGATTAGCCAGCCGGGCAGACAGCCGGGGTCGCCTTCTCCGCCGTCTCCGCCATGGGCTGAGCCAGCTCCATGGCCACCACGAGCCCGCGCAGCCGCATCAGGTCCATCGTCTCGGCCGGCTCCGCCTCCACCGGCTCGACACAGCCGATCCGCCGCTCGACCAGCCGCTCGCCGAGCGCGGTGTCCAGCGCGACGAAGCTGAGCGCGTCCCGGTCCTGGCCGGCGAGCTGGGCAAGCGCCGGGTGGAACACCGCGACGTGCAGCACCTCACCGTCGGGCAGCGCCCGCACCCGCACGTCGGCCAACTCCACCTGCAGCTCGCCGATGCCCAGCATGACCTCGCTGGGGTCCTCGAGCGGTTGGGCGGCGTCGTGGTACTCCCAGCCGGCGTCGGGTGGCGCCGCTGCCAGCCAGGCATCGGTGAGCTCGCGCAGCTCCGTGTCACCCTCACCCGTGACGACGAGCACGTACCGCTCGTCCAGGTCACCGCCGCCGGAGCCGCCGCCGGGGCCGCTGCAGGGGCCGCTGCCGCCGGCCAGCGACCAGCCGAGCCGCCGGTGCAGGCCGGCCACCGCGGCCGCCACCCGCGGTTCCACGGCGTGCAGCTCGCCGGTCTCCAGCGCCGCTTCGACGGCGGGCCGCAGCCGCGCCCAGCGCCGCCAGAACGCCCTTACCGCGGCCGCGGTGTCTGTGCCAACAGGACCGGCCACGGGGTGGCGGCCGGAGCGGTTGCCACGACGGAACGGCCTTGGGAACCTCCACACCTCATCGATTGTGGCCGGCGGCACCGACAATCCGCCGCCGTCGACCTGCGCGCGCGGGCGGCCGTCAGGCGAGCGGTAGATCTTGTCGCCGAGCGGTCGGGTGCCGGCCGCGAGCGGCCCGCCCCCGGTGCTACCAACCTTCCGGTGGCTCCACGAACGCCCGTCCGGTGTCCCGGACCAGCGCAAGCGCGCGCCGGGCCCACCTCGGGGTTGCGCCGGCCAACCCGCAGGCCGGGGTCGGCACCACGCGCTGGGCCAGGGTGGCACGGGGGAAGCCGAGCCGGTCGGCCAGCTGGAACGCCGGGCGCGCCACGTCACGCAACGTCACCGGCCGGTCCGGCTCCGTCGCGGGCACCACGCCGAGCAGCAGTGTCGCGCCGTCCTCCCAGGCCTGCCCGATGGCGTCCACCGTCCCGGTCCTCGTCGCGGCTCCCGCGGCGGCACGTCCGTTGCCGGTGACCAGCGTCAGGTCGATGCCCAGCGCATCCGCGCCGGCGCGGCGGAGCAGCTCGATGGGAGGGTTGGCCGCGCAGCAGTGCACGATGCGCGGCCCTGCCAGGGCGTCCAGCACGGTGCGTAGCCCGACCTGCGCGTCGGCGTCCTCGATTGCGGGCTCGGTGCCGTAGCCGGACGGCGTGGGCAGCCGGCCGGCGAGCACCGCGGGCAGGCTCGGCTCGTCGAGCTGCACCACCACTCGTGCCCCGGTGCGCCTGGCCAGCTCGTCCGCGTGCAAGGCCAGCCCCTCGGCGAGGCTCGCGGTGACCTCCCGCACCGCCCCGTCGTCGGTGAGCACCCGATGCCCGTTGCGCAGTTCCACCCCGGCTGCCAACGTCCACGGTCCTGCGGCCTGCACCTTGATTACCTGAGGGCGCGCGCCGGCCAGCTCGAGTGCCTGCTCGAACGCGTCCAGGTCGGTGCGCAGCAGGCTCACCGCCCGGTTCTGGTCCCGCCCGGCCCTGGCCGCCACCCGATAGCCCGAGGTCACCTCCTCGACGGCCAGGTCGACCAGCAGCGCGGCGGTGCGTCCGATCATGTCGGCGCCCAGCCCGCGGGCCGGCAGCTCCGGCAGGTACGGCAGCTCCGGCAGCTCGCCAACCACGGTCTTCGCCGCCTCCAGCGGATCGGTGCCCGGCATCGACCCGACCCCGGTCGCGGCGCCCGGCGGCCACGGGTTGCCGGTCATGCCGTTTGCTCCGCCTCGTCCGGCTGCTCGGCCAGCGGGTTGCGTGTGCGCAGCTTGGGGAACTTGCTGAAGTCCCGGTCCGCAGTCCACAGCTCCCGTACCTCGTGATCGAGACAGATTGCCGCAATGCGGGCGTCATGTACACCCGGCCCACTCAGCCCGGCGGCAGTGACCTGCTCCTTCAGATGCTCCCAACCACGCAGCGTCTCGGCCAGCAGCAACGAGCCGGCCTCCAGCCAGGCCTCAACCTGATCAAGTGCGTCGGGCAGCGGAGTGGGCACCGTAAATACCTTGCGATTGGTCACCACGCACAGAAATTCCGTAACGCACGGCCACGGGATTGCCCATCGCTGCGTTCCGTCGGCCAAGCCGGCCACCAGCTGAAAGGCCCGTTCGTTCGACGGCAGGTCGGTCCGGCTGGCGTAGACCAGCAGGTTGGTGTCAAGCGCGATCAAGGCTCTGCCACCGTTCGGCGTCGATCGACTCGCGGACCGCGCCCCAGTCGGCGAGATCGACACCGGCTACCAGGCCGGCACCACCGCGGAAGCGAGCATCACGCAGCCTGGGCCGGCTGTAACCGCGCTCCCGCTCGTCCAGCAACCGCAGGAGGGCTTCTTCGAGGAGGCTGCGCAGGGTCGTGCCGTCCGCCGCGGCGCGCTGCTTGGCCCGTCGCAGCAGGCTTTCGTTGATCTCGACGGTGGTCTTCACGGCACGAGCGTAGCGCACCATGACCCATAAATATGGGACCCATATTTATGGGACCCCGGTGGAACTACCGAGTGGCGGTGATGGTGGCACTGCCGAGGACGATGTCGCCGCCGGGGTCGGGCCGGTACAGGGCGACGGCCTGGCCGGCGGCGACGCCGTGCAATGGCTCGCGAAGCTCCACGGTGAGCATCGCGCCGGCGTCGTCCAGTGCGGCCACCGCGGCTGCGATGCCGCCGTGGGCGCGCACCTGGGCGGCGCACTCCACCGGGCCGCCCGGCGCCGCTACCGTCCACAATGGACGCTCGGCGGTGATCTCGCGGACGGTCAGCCGGTCGGCGGAGCCGACCCGTACGGTGCCGGACACCGGCTCGATGCCGAGCACATAGCGCGGCCGGCCGTCCGGGGCCGGGCGGCGCAGGCCGAGGCCGTGGCGCTGGCCGACGGTGAACGCGTGCACCCCGGGGTGCCCGCCGAGCACCTCGCCGGTGACGTCGTCGACCAGGTCACCGGGCCGCGCGCCGAGCCGGCCGGCGAGGAACGCCCTGGTATCGCCGGACGGGATGAAGCAGATGTCGTGGCTGTCCGGCTTGTCCGCGACCGCCAGGCCGCGGCGGGCCGCCTCGGCCCGGATGTCGGCCTTGCGGGTGTCGCCGATCGGGAACAGGGCGTGCGCCAGCCGCTGCGCGGTGAGTACGGCCAGCACGTAGGACTGGTCCTTGCCGGCGTCGACGGCCCGGCGCAGCAGCCCATCCCCGCCCTCGAGAACGGAGCCGAGCCGCGCGTAGTGACCGGTGCAGACGGCGTCGAAGCCCAGCGCCAGCGCCCGGTCGAGCAGCGCGCTGAACTTGATCCGCTCATTGCACCGCAGGCACGGGTTGGGGGTGCGACCCGCGGCGTACTCGGCGACGAAGTCGTCCACCACGGCCTCGGTGAACCGCTGAGCGAAGTCCCACACGTAGAACGGGATGCCGATGACGTCGGCGGCGCGCCGGGCGTCGCGGGCGTCCTCCAGGGTGCAGCAGCCACGCGCACCGGTGCGCAGCGTGCCGGGCCTGGCGGAGAGCGCAAGGTGCACACCGACGACGTCGTGTCCCACCTCGACCGCCCGGGCCGCGGCGACCGCGGAGTCCACCCCACCGCTCATTGCGGCCAGCACGCGCATCGCCCGCTGCCCGCCCTATCCGCGCCGCAGGCCGGCGAGCCCGGCGCTGCGGGCCCGCTCCACCACGGGCCCGATCGCGTCGATCACGGCGTCCACGTCTGCCGGCCCCGAGGTGTGCCCGAGCGAGAACCGCAGCGAGCCGCGGGCCAGCGCCGGCTCCACGCCCATGGCCAGCAGCACGTGCGAGGGCTGCGCGACGCCGGCGGTGCATGCCGAGCCGGTCGAGCACTCGATGCCGCGCGCGTCCAGCAGCATGAGCAGCGAGTCGCCCTCGCAGTCCGGGAAGGAGAAGTGCGCGTTGCCGGGCAGCCGCGACGGCCCGCCGTCCACCATCGAGCCGCCTGGGTCGCCGTTGAGAATCGCGTCCGGCACCACCGCGGTCAGCCGGCGCACCAGATCATCGCGCAATTCGGCCAGCCCGGCGGCCCACCGCGGCGCCCGGGAGGCGGCCACCGTCAGGGCCGTGGCCAGCCCGAGGATGGCCGGGACGTCGAGCGTCCCCGACCGCACGTCACGCTCCTGGCCGCCGCCGTGCAGGATCGGCACGCACGGCCTGTCCCGGCCGAGCAACAGCACGCCGGCGCCGTACGGCCCGCCGAGTTTGTGCCCGGTCAGGGTCAGCGCCGCCGCCCCGCACGCCGCGAAGTCGACCGGCAGCGTGCCCACCGCCTGCACTGCGTCGGTGTGCAGCGGGATGCCGTGCCTGGCGGCCACCTCGGCGAGCTCGCGGATCGGGTTGACGGTGCCGACCTCGTTGTTCGCCCACATCACGCTGACCAGCGCGACGTCGTCTGGGTTCTCCGCGATGGCCGCGGCCAGGGTGTCGGCGTGCACCCGGCCGAACGCGTCGACCTCGAGCGGGGTGACCTCGGCGCCCTCGTGATCGGCAAGCCAGAGCGCGGCGTCAAGCACGGCGTGGTGCTCGACGGCGGACACCAACACTCGGCGGTGCCTGGGATTGGCCTCGTGACGCGCCCAGTAGATGCCCTTGACGGCCACGTTGTCCGACTCGGTGCCGCCGGTCGTGAACACCACCTCGGACGGCCGCGCGCCGACCACATCGGCAATCGCCTCACGGGACTCCTCGGCCAGCCGCCGCGCCCGCCGCCCCGACGAATGCAGCGACGAGGCGTTGCCCAGCGTGGTCAACGCCTCACTCATCGCGGTCACCGCTTCGGGGATCATCGGGGTGGTGGCCGCATG
>DASXTS010000054.1:0-4103 GCA_036505275.1 Pseudonocardiaceae bacterium | reverse complement strand
TGCGTGCACTGCGGCTTCTGCCTGCCTACCTGCCCCACCTACGCGCTGTGGGGGGAGGAGATGGACTCCCCGCGCGGGCGGATCTACCTGATGAAGCTGGGCAAGGAGGGCGCGGTCCCGCTCGACGACACCTATGTTCAGCACTTCGACGCGTGCCTGGGCTGCATGGCTTGTGTGACGGCGTGCCCGTCCGGCGTGCGGTACGACGAGCTGATCGAGGCGGTCCGCCCTCAGCTGGAGCGCAACTACCGGCGCAGCCTCGCCGACCGCCTGTTTCGGGGAATGATCTTCCAGCTCTTCCCGTATCCGACCCGGCTGCGCGCCGCCGCCGTCGGGGGTGCGCTCTACCAACGCGCGGGCGGTCGCTACCTGCTCGAGCGCAGCGGGCTGCGCAAGCTGCTGCCAGCGCGGCTGCGGGCGGTCGAGGAGCTGATGCCGCCGGCGCGGCTGCGCGGGCTGACCCGGCGGCTGCCCGCGTTCATCCCGGCCCAGGACACTGCGCGGCGGCGCCGCGTCGCCATGCTGGAGGGATGCGTCCAGCGGGTGTTCTTCCGCGACGTCAACGAGGCAACGGCGCGCGTGCTGGCCCGGGAAGGCTGCGACGTGATTGTGCCGCGCGCGCAGCGGTGCTGCGGCGCGCTCAGCGAGCACGCCGGCCGGGAACCGGAGGCGCTGGTGCGGGCCCGTCGACTGATCGACGTTTTCGAACGCGCCGACGTGGACGCCATCGTGGTGAACGTGGCCGGTTGCGGCTCCACGATGAAGGAGTACGGCCGGCTGCTGCGCGACGACCCCGAGTACGCGCAGCGGGCGGCCGCGTTCTCGGCGAAGGTGCGCGACGTGTCCGAGCTGCTTGCCGAGTTGGAGCCGGTGGCACCACGACATCCGATCAAGGCGCGGCTCGCCTACCACGATGCCTGCCACCTCGGACACGGGCAGGGCATCCGCGCCGAGCCGAGGGCCGTCCTGCGCACGATCCCCGACCTGGAGGTCACCGACATCCCGGAGGCCGAAATCTGCTGCGGGTCGGCCGGCATCTACAACCTGGTCATGCCGGAGGCCGGCGAGGAGCTCGGCCGGCGGAAGATCACCAACGTGGTTACGGTCGCGCCCGACGCGCTGGCCACCGCGAACCCCGGCTGCCTGCTGCAAATCCGCCGCTACCTGCCGCAGGACCTGCCGATGTTCCATCCGATCGAGCTGGTCGACGCGTCGATTCGCGGGATCGACCCCATCCGGCGCCGCGACGGCGGCGGCAAGCCCGCCCGGTACGACGCTCGCACAGCGGAGCCAGGCACGTTCTGACCGAGACGGAGGTGAAGATTGCGCGTCCTCGTCGCACCGGACAAGTTCAAGGGAAGCCTCACCGCATCAGCGGCCGCCGAGGCGATCCGCGTCGGCCTGGTGCAGGCCCGTCCGGAGACCGAGGTCGTGCTCGCCCCGATCGCCGATGGCGGCGATGGGACCGTCGATGCCGCGGTTGCCGCCGGATACGAGCGGGTCACCGTGACTGTGACCGGGCCGACCGGGGAGCCGGTCAGCGCGAGCTTCGCCCTCTCCGGGGACACGGCCGTCGTCGAGATGGCCGAGGCGTCGGGGCTGCGGCGGCTGCCAGGGGGACGGCCCGCGCCGCTCACCGCCACCACATTCGGCACCGGCGAACTGATTCGCGCCGCGCTCGACAGTGGAGCCCGCCGCATCGTGCTCGGCGTCGGCGGCAGCGCGACCACCGATGGCGGCACCGGCATGGCGAGGGCGCTGGGGGCCCGCTTCCTCGATGGCGAGGGGCGGGATCTGCCGCCCGGCGGCGCCGCGCTGCGCGATCTGGACGCCATCGACCTGGACGCCATCGACCTGGAGCGGCTCGACCCCCGGCTCGTCCCCCGGCTGCGCGAGGTGGAGGTCGTGGTGGCCAGCGATGTCGACAATCCGCTGGTGGGGGAGCGCGGTGCGGGCGCTGTGTACGGACCGCAGAAGGGCGCCGGTCCGGCGGATGTCGAGCAGCTGGATGCGAGCCTGGCCAGGCTCGCCGCGGTGGCCGCCGGACAGCTCGGTACCGACCTGGCCGCCATACCGGGTGCCGGTGCGGCCGGTGGCACCGGCTTCGGTGCGATGGCATTCCTTGGCGCCCGTCTGGTCTCCGGCATCGACCTGCTGCTCGACCTGGTCCGCTTCCGGGATGTGGTCGGCAGCGCCGACCTGGTGATCACGGGTGAGGGCTCGCTGGACCAGCAGAGCCTGGCCGGCAAGGCGCCCTGGGGGGTTGCCCAGGCGGCGGCTCGGGTAGGCGTGCCGGTCGTCGCGCTCGTCGGCCGGTCAGCGATCTCCGCCGATGAGGCCAAGGCGGCCGGCTTCGCCGAAGTCCATGCCCTCACCGACCTCGAACCCGATCTTGAACGTTGCCAGCGTGCGGCCGCACCCCTGCTGACGTCGCTCGCCCAGCACCTCGCCGAGACCTCCCCGCTGCTGGGCGCCGGCGGAGCGGCTGGTGACTCGCGAAGCCCTAAGACGGCTGACACCGCCCACCGGCCGTGGCCGGACTGACCGAAGGGAGACTGATGTTCAAGCAAGAGCTCGCGCCGGTGGCCAGCAGTCTCACGCTGTCCGCGCTGATCGCGCTTCTGCCGCTGATCACGATCTTCATCCTGCTCGGTGTCCTGCGGATAAGGGCGCATTGGGCGGGTCTGGCCTCCCTCGGGGTGGCCATCCTCGTTGCGATCACGGCGTTCAAGATGCCCATCGACCTCGCGCTGCTCTCGGGTACCGAGGGGGCCGTGTTCGGTCTTTACCCGATCATGTGGATCGTGTTCAACGCGCTCTGGGTCTATCAGCTCACCGTGGTCAGCGGCCGGTTCGAGGATCTGCGCGAGACGTTCAACCTCATCTCCGCCGACCCGCGGATCATGGCCGTGCTGATTGCATTCTGCTTCGGTGGCTTGCTGGAGGCACTGGCCGGCTTCGGCGCACCCGTGGCCATTACCGGTGTCATGCTGATGGCGATCGGGTTTTCGCCGTTCAAGGCCGCCGCGGTCGTGCTGCTCGCCAACACCGCTCCGGTCGCCTACGGGGCCATCGCGACCCCGATCCTGACAGCCGGGGCACTGACCGGCATCCCGGCTGACGACATCGGCGCCATGGTCGGCCGGCAGACCCCGATCCTCGCGCTGTTCGTGCCGCTGATCCTGATTGGCATGGTCGACGGCCGGCGCGGGATCCGGCAGGCCTGGCCCGCCGCGGTGGCGTGTGGCGTCTCCTTCAGCATCGCCCAGTTCGTCAGCTCGAACTACATCTCCGTCGAGCTGACCGACATCATCGCCTCGCTCGTCGCCGTCGGCGTGACGGTGCTGTTCATGCGGGTCTGGCATCCGGCCGGTACCGAGGAGGCGCTCAGCGACCTGCGGGCATCGGCGGAAGCCGAGGCAGCGGCAGGCGACACCATTGTCGGATCGGCGCCGAGCACGCCCCGCCCGGCCCGTCCCGGTGGCCGTCCGAATGGGGGAGCGGTCGCCACGGCGCCAACCAGGGAGCTCACCCCCGGGCGAATCGGGATGGCCCTGCTGCCGTACCTGATCATCATTGTGGTCTTCTCGATCGCCAAGCTGGTGGGACCCGTCAAGACTTTCCTCGCCCACACCGACGTCAAGATCAAGTGGCCGGGGCTGAACGGACAGGTGCTCAGCATCGCCGGCAAGCCGGTCACCTCGACCGTCTACAACTTCCAGTGGCTCTCGTCCCCGGGCACCCTGCTGCTGATCTGCGGGATCATCGTGGCGATCGTCTACCGGATCAGCCCCGCGGTCGCGGCCCGGCAGTACGGCGCCACGGCGTACAAGCTTCGATTCGCCTTCCTCACGGTGGCCTCGGTGCTCGCGCTGGCCTATGTGATGAACCTGTCCGGCCAGACGATCACCATCGGCAACTGGATCGCCACCACCGGAGCCTTCTTCGCCTTCCTTTCGCCGGTTCTCGGCTGGCTGGGCACGGCGGTGACCGGGTCCGACACGTCGGCCAATGCGCTCTTCGCGACGCTGCAGCAAGCCGCGGCCGGGCGGGCCAACCTCGACCCGACCCTGCTCGTCGCCGCGAACACCTCGGGCGGGGTG
>DASXTS010000053.1:0-2852 GCA_036505275.1 Pseudonocardiaceae bacterium | reverse complement strand
TGCGGTCCGAAAAGGTCGGCGAGGTAGCTGCCGAGGATGCCCGCGGCGAGCATGCCGACCGCGAACACCGTGGGGAACCCGGCCGCCCGCGCGTACTCCTCGTCGTGGTGGATCGGGTTCATGTCACCGGAAGCGCCCTGGTAGCGCACGTAGTCGGTGCGGGTGGAGGGCGAGTCCACAAGATCGGGGATCGCGGTGCCCGGCTGCGCGATCCTCGGGTCGAACGCCGTCGCGGTCATGACGCCGCCGGCTGGCTGGTCTCGATCAACGTGGCCCGGCCCTCGGCGACGAGTTCGCCCTCGGGGGTGCGGAACTCGGTGACGATGACGAAGAACCGCATGGTGCCGCCGCGCCGCCCCTGCTTCTCGTACTGGTCCTCGACGTGCTGCTGGGCGACCAACCGCTGCCCGGCACGAGGCGGCGGGCCGTGGAAGACGTACTCCTGCTCGCCGTGCAGGATGCGCGTCCAATTGATCTTGGAGCGGTCCAGTGCCGAGCTTCCCGGCGTCGCCCAGAACGCGGCCGAGGTCAGAAACGTGGGCGGCGCCACCGGCCGCTCGTCGGCGACGTAGGACTCGGCGCGGGCCTTGGTGGCGGTGGCGAATTCGCGGATCTTGCCGCGCTCGACCTCCATGGTGTACGGCTGGCCCGTCCGCTCGCTCATGGCCTGGGACCTTACCGGCGGGTCCCGCTCCTCGTGCGCAAGCCGTCGAATGCGATCTTGTAAATGGCATCCGCCAGCTCCGTGCCGGTCGAGCCGTCGGCGCGCGGCCGGTACCACTCGACCAGCGAGTTGACCATGCCGAACAACAGCCGGCTGGTGATCATCGGGTCGACATCCGGCCGGACGTCGCCCTCGGCCTCGGCCTGCTGCACGAGCTTGGCGACGAACTGGTCGAAGTCGCGCCGGCGGGCCAGCGCCCGGCGCTCGACGCGGGTGTTGCCGCGGACCCTGAGCAGCAGGGTGACGAACGGCAGCTGGTCGGCCAGCACCGCGACGCTGCCGCGCACCAGCCGCTCCAACCGGTCGATTGCGGAGCCGGGCATGGCGTCGACCTCGGCGGCCACCGCGAACAGGCCGTCCAGCGCCCGGTCAACGGCCAGCCTGAGCAACTCCTCCTTGCTGCGCACGTGGTGGTAGATCGCAGACTTGGTGATGCCGAGCCGCCGCGACAGGTCCTCCATGCTGGTGCCGTCGTAGCCGCGCTCGTTGAACAGCCGCGCGGCCGCCTGCAGCACCGACTCCAGGTCGTGCCCCGGGCGGCCGCGGCGTGCCGGCCTGGTCACGTGGCTTCCCGCTGGTCGCCCTGACCCCGCTGGTCGATGACCCGCTTCAGCTTGCCGACCGACCGTTCCAGGGTGTCCGGGTCGACCACGTCGACGTCGACGGTGACGCCGAGGTTGTCCTTGATCGCCGCAGACAGCTCGGCGGCTGCGGCCTCGCGGCGCGGCGCCGGACAGTCGGCGCGGGCCTCGGCCCGGACCGTCAGGTGCTCCATCCGGCCGCGCAGCGACCGCACCAGCTGGAAGTGCGGTGCCAGGCCGTCCACCAGCAGCACCAGCTCCTCGATCTGCGTGGGGTACACGTTCACGCCGCGCAGGATGATCAGGTCGTCGGTCCGGCCGGTGACCTTCTCCATGCGACGGAACGCCGGGCGCGCCGTACCCGGCAGCAGCCTGGTCAGGTCGCGGGTGCGGTACCGGATGACCGGCATCGCCTCCTTGGTCAGCGAGGTGAACACCAACTCGCCGCGCTCGCCGGAGATGAGCACGGCCCCGGTCTCCGGATCGATCACCTCGGGGTAGAAGTGGTCCTCCCAGACGTGCAGCCCGTCCTTGGTTTCCACGCACTCCTGGGACACCCCGGGCCCCATCACCTCGGAAAGACCGTAGATGTCCACCGCGTCGATGCCGGCCCGCTCCTCGATCTCGCGGCGCATCTGCTCGGTCCACGGCTCCGCGCCGAAGATCCCGACCCGCAGCGAGGTCGACCGCGGGTCCATGCCCTGACGCTCGAACTCGTCGAGCAGCGTGAGCATGTACGACGGGGTGACCATGATGATCTCGGGCCGGAAGTCGCGGATCAGCTGCACCTGGCGGGCCGTCATGCCGCCGGAGGCGGGGATCACCGTGCAGCCCAGCTTCTCCGCGCCGTAATGCGCGCCAAGGCCCCCGGTGAACAGGCCGTACCCGTACGCCACGTGCACCTTGTGGCCCGGCCGACCGCCCGCGGCACGGATCGAGCGGGCCATCACCGTGGCCCAGGTGTCCAGGTCACGCTCGGTGTAGCCGACCACGGTCGGCCGGCCGGTGGTGCCGCTCGAGGCGTGGATGCGGCGGACCTGGTCCATCGGCACGGCGAACATGCCGAACGGGTAGTTGTCCCGCAGGTCCGCCTTCGTCGTGAACGGGAACCTCGCCAGGTCGGACAGTTGCCGGCAGTCCGACGGGTGCACCCCGGCGTCGTCGAACGCCTTACGGTAGAACGGCACGGCGGAGTAGGCGTGCCGCAGCGTCCACTGCAGCCGGTCCAACTGAATTGAGGCCAGCTCGCCGGCCGACATCCACTCGGCGTCGTCCACGGGCACCCTCCAGTCTTGCTTACTGACCGAATGGACGGTAAACAATATGGCCGCGGAGCGGCCCATGGGTCAAGGGAGGTGTTTCTGGTGGACAGGGTGCGGACCCCGCAGGGCCGCCACCGCGGTGCGCTGGCCACCGGCCGGGGCGTGTCCATGATGGTGGAGCGGGTGTGAGCGGCCCGCCGGCGGTGGTTGCGGTGATCGGTGGCGGTCGCATGGGCGCCGGCATCGCCCAGGTATTCGCCGCGCTCGGCGGGGATTCCGTCGCCG
>DASXTS010000052.1:0-12512 GCA_036505275.1 Pseudonocardiaceae bacterium | reverse complement strand
AATGACACGTCGCGCACCTTGCCGGCTAACGCCCCGTATCCGTTTCGGCGGCCCTTCTTTTCGGACACCACCGAGACGCGCACGCGCTGACCTGGCACGAGGTTCCTTAACTCGGACAAGGGAACGACAACACCGTCCTCGGTCACGACAGTTTCGTGCTCGTCCTCGCTCGTCACGGTCACGATGCTCCGCTGGTCTCCCCAACCGCGCACACATGTTACAACAAGTCAACCCTCGATCGGGGACCATTCCGGGCCCGTGTCGGCCAGCTTCGGGTCGAGCTTGGCGAACAGCGGCGTCGGCTTGTCCAGGGGACGGCCGACCTCGATGGGTACGGAGCGCCACGATGCCTGCTCGGTGTCGTAGGCGCCGGTGAGGACCGGGTAGCTGGAGCCGTCGGGGTCGTCGACCTCGCGGAGCTCCGGCTGCGCCGCCCACACCCCGCTGCCCCCGAGCAGTTCGTGCACCCGTTGGGCTGCATGCGGCAGGAACGGAGTGAAGAGGGTGTTGGCGTCGCTGACGACCTGCAGCGCGGTGTACAGGATGGTGTCCCGCCGCTGCGGGTCGTCGGCTCGCTTCCAGGGCTCCTGCTCGGAGAAGTACTTGTTGGCGGCCCCGACCACGCGCATGGCCTCGGTGATCGCGGCCTTGAAGCGGGACCGTGCGAGCAGGCCACCCACAGTGTCGAAGGCTCTCGCGGAGAGCGACAGCAGCGTCTGGTCGGCATCCTGCAACTGCCGTGGCGGCGGCACCGAGCCGACGTTCCGGTGTGCCATGGAGATGGCCCGGTTGACCAGGTTGCCCCACTCGTTGGCCAGCTCGAAATTGGTGCGCCGGACGAACTCCTCCCAGGTGAAATCCGTGTCCTGGGTCTCGGGCCCGGCGACGGAGATGAAGTAGCGCAGGGTGTCCGGGCCGAACTCGCGGAGGAAGTCGCCGACGTAGATCACTTTATTGCGCGATGTGGAGAACTTGGCACCGCTCATCGTGAGGTACTCGCTGGAGACGACCTCGGTCGGCAGGTTGAGCACGCCGTACGGCCCCACATAACCACCCCGCGAACCCGCGCCGTTGTGGCCGAGCAGGATCGCTGGCCAGATCTGCGAGTGGAAGGTGATGTTGTCCTTGCCCATGAAGTAGTAGCTCTCGGCGGCCGGGTCGGTCCACCACTGGCGCCAGGCGTCCTGGTCGCCGGAGCGGCGCGCCCACTCCACGGACGCCGACAGGTAGCCGATGACGGCGTCGAACCACACATAGATCTTCTTCGCTGGGTTGTCCCGCCAGCCGTCCAGCGGCACCGGCACGCCCCAGTCCAGGTCGCGAGTGATGGCCCGCGGGCGGAGGTTGTCCAGCAGGTTCAACGAGAACTTGAGCACATTCGGCCGCCAGGTGTCCTTGGTGGCCAGCCAGTCGCCGAGTGCGCTAGCGAACGCGGGTAGGTCGAGGAAGTAATGCTCGGACTCGACGAAGGCCGGGGTCTCGCCGTTGATGCGGGAATGCGGGTTGATCAGGTCGGTCGGGTCGAGCTGGTTGCCGCAGTTGTCGCACTGGTCGCCGCGGGCCGCGTCGTAGCCGCAGATCGGGCAGGTGCCCTCGATGTAGCGGTCGGGCAGCGTGCGGCCGGTGGACGGACTGATCGCGCCCATGGTCGTCCGCGGCACCAGGTAACCGTTGCGGTGCAGCGCCAGGAACATCTGCTGCACGACGTCGTAGTGGTTGGTGGTGACGGTGCGGGTGAACAGGTCGTAGGACAGGCCAAGCCCCTGCAGGTCCTGGGCGATGACCCGGTTGTACTTGTCCGCCAGCTCGCGCGGGCCGATGCCCTCCTTGTCGGCCTGCACCAGGATCGGGGTGCCGTGCTCGTCTGTGCCGCTGACCATGAGCACCCGGTTGCCGGCCATTCGCTGGTAGCGCGAGAAGACGTCCGACGGGACGCCGAAGCCGGACACGTGGCCGATGTGCCGGGGGCCATTGGCATAGGGCCAGGCCACCGCCGTGAGAACCGGGATGCTCATGTCGGCAAAGGGTATTCGCCCGGATCCGCCGTCCGGCCCGCCGGGCCGATTTGTGGGCCGCGACAGCGTGGATGCGTGATCCACGCCCGAGGGCTGCCCCGCACGTTCAGGACCCGCCGTGGCGCGGTCGAGGCGGTCAGAGGGGTTGATATCAACGTCGACGCCGGCGAACCGGGTCGGTTTCCTCCGACCGAACGGCGCTGGCAAGACCACCACGCTGCGATCGCTCACTACGCTGCTCAACCCGACCGCGGGCACCGCGACCGTGGCCCAGCTATTGGGGAAATGTCACATCGTCGCCATTGACCCCGGGCTCGGCGACGGCGGCGGCGTAGAGGTCGCGCTTGCTCACACCGGAGCCCTCGGCGACGGCGGCGACGGCGTCCTTGAGGCGCTCGCCGCCCGCCACCCGAGTCTGGACGGCGGGGAGCAGCTCGCCGACCGACGCGGGGCGCGCTGCCGCGCCGGCCAGCACGACGGTTAGCTCGCCTCGTACCTGGTCCCCGGCCGCCCATGCCGCCAGCTCGGCCAGCGGAGCGCGCCGCACCTCCTCGTGCAGCTTGGTGAGCTCGCGGCAGACGGCGGCCGGCCGGTCGGCGCCGAGCACCGAGGCGGCATCGGTCAGGCATGCGGCCAGCCGGTGCGGCGCCTCGAAGAACACGGTGGTGCGCGGCTCGTCCAGCAACTGCGCGAGCCACCGGCGACGCTCCCCTGGCCGCCGCGGCGCGAAGCCCTCGAAGCAGAACCGGTCGCACGGCAGCCCGGAGAGTGCGAGCGCGGTGGTCACCGCCGATGGGCCGGGCAGGCAGGTCACGGCCAGCCCCGCCGACACGCACGCGCTGACCAGGCGATACCCGGGATCGGACACCGAAGGCATGCCGGCGTCGGTCACCACCAGCACGGTCTTGCCGTCCCGGATGGCGTTCAGCAGTGCCGGCATCCGGGATGACTCGACGGCGTCGTAATGGCTGACCACCCGCCCGGCCACGGCGACGCCGAGGGCGGCCGCCAGCGACCGCAGGCGGCGGGTGTCCTCGGCGGCGACCACGTCCGCCGACGCCAGGGCCTCAATCAGCCGCCGGGACGCGTCCCCCGCGTTGCCCAGCGGGGTGGCCGCAAGCACGAGCCGGCCGGCACCGTTCACACCCGCGTTCACACCCGCAGGCTAATGCGGTCCCCGATGGCCGAGCGTATTGCAGGGCGCCCCTGGACTCGTCAGCCGGAGCGCAGGAAACGGCTGTTCGCGCGGGCCTTCGCCACGATCTCCTCGGGGGCCTTGGTCGGCGAGCCGGCGTCGAACGGCGGCTGCGGGTCGTACTCGAGGCCGAGCTGGATGGCCTGCGCGACCTCGTCGCCGGCAATGCGCGAGGCCAGCCGCAGGGCCATGTCGATGCCGGCCGAGACGCCGGCGGCGGTGACAACCTTGCCGTCGAACACCACGCGCTCCAGAGCGGGCTGGGCGCCATAGTCCGGTAGCACGTCGAGCGCCAGCCAGTGGCTGGTCGCCCGACGGCCGTCCAGCACGCCCGCGGCGCCGAGAATGAGCGAGCCCGTGCACACCGACGTGGTCCAGGTGCTGGTGCGGTGCGCGGTCCTTATCCAGTCCAGCAGCTTGTCGTCATCCATGGCGTCGGTCTGCCCCGGCCCGCCCGGCACGACCAGCACGGCCGGCGACGGCAGTTCGTCCAGCGCCGCCTCGGCGAGCAGCGCCAGGGCGCCGGTGTCGGTGCGCTTCCACCCACGCTCGGTCGCGACGAAATGCACCTTCGAGTCCGGGAGGCGGCTCAGCACCTCGTACGGGCCGATTGCGTCCAGCGCGGTGAGTCGGTCGAATAACACGACAGCGATATCCACGGTCTCCAGTCTGCCGGACGGCCCGCCGCGGGGATCACATGTTGAGAGTTGCCTGGAAGAACCACGAAAAGCACAAGGCAGCCGCCCGACACGGCCAACGCGGGCCAGCGCTTGACGTGCCAGGGATCGTCACGGACCTGGGGTGCCGTCGTGTGCTGGTGCCGTCGTGTCCTGGTGCCGTCGTGTCCTGGTGCCGTCGCCCGACTCTACGATCGGCCCGTGACCGCACTCGCCGAACTGGAGGACCGGCCGTCGTGGCCGGGTGGCGGCGATGCACCGGCCGCGATCGGTGCCGACCCGGCCGAACGGCTAGGACCGCCGCCACCGACCGACCGGCTGCGCGGGTGGCTGGTCGCATTGAACCTGGCATTGGTCGGCGGCATGGTGCGGATGTGGAACCTCGGGGTGCCGACCGACAAGGGCACCCCGGTTTTCGACGAGAAGCACTACGTGCCGCAGGCGGCGCAGGTCGTGCGCAACGGCGGATACGAGGACAACCCCGGATACGAGCTGGTGGTGCATCCGCCCCTGGGCAAGCAGCTGATCGCGATCGGCGAATGGATGTTCGGCTACAACGGCTGGGGCTGGCGGTTCAGCTCCGCGCTGGCCGGCACGCTGTGCGTGCTGATGATCGTGCGGATCGGCCGCCGGCTGACCCGCTCGACGCTGCTCGGCGCGATCGCCGGCCTGTTGCTGATCTGCGACGGCGTGAGCCACGTGCAGTCCAGGATGGGCATGCTCGACGTCTTCCTGGCCACGTTCGTGGTGGCCGCGTTCGGCTGCCTGGTGGTGGACCGCGACCAGGTGCGGCAGCGGCTGGCCCGAGTGGTCCGCGAGGGTCGGGTCGGCGACAGCGACTGGGGCCCGCGGCTGGGCTTCCGGTGGTGGCGGTTGGCCGCCGGCCTGTGCGTGGGGCTGGCCTGCGGCGTCAAGTGGTCCGGCACGTACTTCGTCATCGGGTTCGCGCTGCTGTCGATCTTCTGGGACGTGACGGCGCGCCGCGCTGCGAATGTGCGGCGCCCTGTGCTCGGCACCGTGCTGCGCGACCTTGCGCCCGGGTTCTGGGCGCTCGGCCTGGTGCCGATTCTGGTGTACCTGGGCGCCTGGTGGGCCTGGTTCGGGTCGGAGACAGCGATCGACAGGTATGTGGTCGGCACCAAGATCGGCGATGACAGCCTGTTCTGGTTCGTGCCGGACGCGCTGCGGTCGCTCTGGTACTACAGCGGCCACGTGCTGGAGTTCCACAGCCACCTGCTGACCCCTAAAGACAAGCCGCACCCGTGGGAGTCCAAGCCGTGGGGATGGCCGATCAGCTGGCGGCCGATGCTGTACTACTACGAGTCGGGCGCCGGCGCCCCCGGCTGCGGCCGCAGCGACTGCGTCGCGGCGGTCATGCTGGTCGGCACGCCGGCGCTATGGTGGCTTTCCCCAGTGGCGCTGCTCTTCGCGGCATGGCGGGCGCTGGGCCGGGCCGACTGGCGCTACGCCGGGGTGCTGTGGGCCTACCTCATCGGCTACGTGCCGTGGTTCCTGAACATCGACCGGCAGATGTACTTCTTCTACACGACACCGATGGCGCCGTTCCTGGTGCTGGCCGTCACGCTCGGGCTCGGCGAGATCCTCGGCGGGGCACGTGCCGGCCTGGAGCGGCGCAGCACGGGACTGATGGTGGTGGCCTGCTACGTCGGGCTGGTGGTTGCCAACTTCGTCTGGCTGTGGCCGATCCTTATGGGCGAGTCGATAACACCCGGCCATTGGCAGGCCGAGCTGTGGCTGCCGTCCTGGCGCTGACCACGCCCCTTCTTTTCGGCGTGTCCGCGTGTTGGGACACATGAGTTTGCGCTTCTGACACACCGCGGGCGCCTCCCTGGGTCGGTAAACGCCCGCTTCATGTGTCTGCCTACGCGGACACACGTGTCGCGACGCGCGGACACACGTGTGCGAACGCGCGGACACGCGGGTCAGCCCTTGACGGCGCCCATCGTGAAGCCGGCGATGAACTTCTCCAGGAACAGGTTGAAGACAAAGGCGATGGGTACGGCGACGAGGATGGTCGCGGCCTGCAGGGACTGCCAGAAGAAGACGTCACCACGGACGAGCTCGGTGGGCACCCCGGTGGATATGGTCTTCTCCGGCGACGGGGAGATGAACGCCAGCGCGTAGATGAACTCGCTTGCGGTGATCACGAAGGCGAACACCACCACGGCCACGATGCCGGGGAACACCAGCGGGACGACGGTGCGCAAGAAGGCGCCAACCCGGCTGTGGCCGTCCACCATGGCCTGCTCCTCGATGTCCTTGGGGACGGCCTTGAGGAAGCCCATGAGCAGCCACACCGAGACCGGGATGGTGATCGTCGGGTAGATCAGCACGAGCGACCACGTACTGTCCTGCAGGCCGAGCGTGGCCACCACCCGGGACAGCGACAGGAACAGCAGCGACGGCGGCACCAGGTAGACGAAGAAGATGGCCACCGCCATGGGCGTGGACCACGGCCGGTTCAGGCGGGCCAGGCTGTATGCGGCCGGCAGCGACAGCACGAGCGTGATCGCCACGACGAGCACGCCGACCCACACCGTGTTCCACACGAACGTCAGGAACGGCGTGCCGTTGAACAGCAGCTTGATGTGGTCGCTGGTCGGCGGGGCGTTGAGGATGAACGGGTTGTTATCCGGGTTGTACAGGTCGCGGTTGAGCTTGAACGTGGTGATCAGGGACCAGAGGAACGGGCCGGCGGCCAGCAGCGCCGCCGTGATCGCCGCGACGTACACGAAGACCCGCGCCGCGATGTGCCGCCGCCGGTAGTGCCGGCGCAGCGCGTCCGCGCTGGCGTTGTCGATGGTCGCCAGGGCGGTCACAGGGTCTCCATTCGCCGCACCGAGCGGAGGATCGCGATGGCCGCGGCCAGCAGCAGCGGGAACATGAACAGCGCGATCGCGGCGCCCTGCGCGACGTCGCCGCCCTGGATGCCCTTGTAGAACGCCCAGGAGGCCAGCACCTGGGTGGAGTTGGTCGGCCCGCCGCGGGTCAGCACGTACACCACGGCCATGTCGGTGAACGTCAGGATCGCGCCGAACAGGCCGGCCACCGCGATCACCGGCAGGGTAAGCGGCACCGTGACGCCGAACATCCGCCGCCAGAAGCCGGCGCCGTCCACCCGCGCCGCGTCCTCGATGTCGCGCGGGATGGCCACCAGGCCGGCCATCACGATCACCGCGGCCAGCGGCACCAGCCGCCAGACGTGCACCGCGATCACCGACGCCATCGCCAGGTGCGGCTTGCCGAGCCAGTACACGTCCTCGCCGGGGCCGAGGTAGCCGATCTTGCGCAGCACCCAGTCGATGGGGCTGAACACCGAGTCCAGCAGCCATAGCCAGGAGATGGTGGACAGCGCCACCGGAGTGGTCCACGGCAGCAGCACGGCGAAGCGCACCAGCCACTTGCCGTGGAAGTCGGCGACCAGAATGTTGGCCAGCACCTTGCCGAGCACCACCACCAGCACCATCGAGATGACGGTGAAGATCAGCGTATTGGTCAGCGACCGCCAGAACGTCTCGTCGGCGAAGATCGCCCGGTAGTTGCGCAGCCCGGCCCAGTCGAACGACGGGTCGCCGGCGGTGATGTCGCTGAACGAGAATGCGATCGCCATGAAGAAGGGGATGCCGACGAGCGCCACGATGTACACGATCGACGGCAGCAGGAACGCCTTCGCCAGGAACGACTCCCGATCGGCCAGCGGCAGCCTCGCCGACCGCGCCGAACCTGGAGCCGAACCTGGAGCCGAACCCCGCGCCGCCAGAGCCGAACCGCCAGAAGCCCGCGGGTCGCGGTCCCGAGCGTCCCCGGCGCTCACCGATGCGCCGTCCGCGGGCGTATCGCGGGTCTCGACGCGCCCGGATGCGGCCGGCGCCGGCGCCTGGCGGTCGTCGTCTGGCGGCGGCGGTTTCATAGCTTCACCGGCTCGGTGCGTTCGCCACTGTCCGCGTCGAAGAAACGCAGCTTGTCCGCGCGCACGGCGAACTCGTGGATCTCGTCCGACGCGATCGGGGTGTCGATGGTGGACGGCAGCCGGGCAATCACCCTGGTCTCGTCGCCGATGCCCTTGACCGTGCCGTACACGTGCCGGTCGCCGGACAGGTACTCCACCCGCTCGATGTGGAACGGCATGGTGGCCCGTTCGGCGCTGGTCACGTTCTCGATCGGCAGCAGGTGCTCTGGCCGGAACCCCACCAGGCGGGAGCCGCGCGGGACCAGGTTCATCGGCGGCGAGCCGATGAAGGTGGCGACGAAGGTGTCAACCGGATCGTCGTACACGTCGACCGGGCGGCCGAGCTGGCGCAGCTTGCCGGCCTCCATCACCGCGATCCGGTCGCCGAGCCCCATGGCCTCGGCCTGGTCGTGCGTGACGTACACCGTGGTGGTGCCGAGCCGTTGCTGGAAGCGCTTCAACTCATCCCGGGCCGACGCGCGCAGCTTGGCGTCCAGGTTGGACAGCGGCTCGTCGAGCAGGAACACCCGCGGCTGGCGGACCAGGGCCCGGGCCAGCGCCACCCGCTGGCGCTCGCCGCCGGAGAGCTGCCGCGGCCGGCGTTGCAGCAGGTGTTCGATGCCGAGCAGCTCGGCCGCCCAGCGCACCTGCTCGCGCTGTTTCTCCGCCGGCAGCCGCTCCGCACGCAGCGGGAAGGTGATGTTGTTCCGTACGGTCTTGTGCGGGTAGAGCGCGTAGCTCTGGAACACCATGGCAATCTTGCGGGCGCGCGGCGGCAGCCCGGTGACCACATGGCCGCCGATCAGCACGTCCCCCGAGTCGGGCTGCTCGAGGCCGGCGATCGTGCGCAGCAGGGTGGTCTTGCCGCAGCCGGAGGGCCCGAGCAGTACCAGGTACTCGCCCGGCTCGGTGGCAAGGTCCACGCCGTCGATCGCGTGCACCTTGCCACCGTCGAAGAGCTTGCGCAGGTCGCGGACCTCGACCACATCGGCCATGGTCAGCCTCCGCGTCGCGTCAGCCGCCGACCAGCCCCGCAGCGCGCCACTTCTGGAAGATCGGCGTCACCTGCGCCTCGCCCCAGGCCACCGCGTCCTTGGGCGACATCTCGCCGCGGGCCGCCTTGGCGAACATGTTCGGGATGATGAACGTGGCGAAGATCTCGCCCTCGGCCGTGTTGGCGGGGCCGGGGTGCCCGATGTTGACGCTCCAGGGCTCGGCGTCCTTGAGGAACTTCAACTTGTCCTTGTTGTTCTGGCTGAACGGATCGTCGGCCAGCCACGCGTCGCGTCGCGGTGTCAGCCTGCTCCACGCGCAGAAGTCGTACAACTTGGAGTTGTAGAGCGCGGACTCGAAGTTGGCCGTGTAGTGCAGCAGGAACTCCTTCGCCGCATCGACGTTCTTGGCGAACTTGGGCACGATCCAGTTGTAGAGCACGTGCTGCGCGGCGATCGCGCCCTCGGTGCCCTGCAGGGCGGGGGTGAAGAACACGTCGTCGGCCACGGTGGGGTTGGCCTCCTGGGCGGTGCGCCAGGCCGAGATCGAGTTCACGATGTAGGACAGCTTGCCGGCGATCAGGCCCTGGTTGTTGGACGCCGCGTTCCACGAGAAGACCTCGTCGGTCATGGTCTCCTTGAACAGCCTGCTGAAGAACAGCACCGCGGCGACGGTGCTGTCGGAGTTCAGCACGACCTTCTCGTTGGCGTCCTGGATCGAGGTGCCATAGGACCACATGAGGGCCCGCAGCACCATGTTCGAGTCGATCTCCTGGCTCATCCCGAGGCCGAGCTGGATGCCCTGGCTCTTCTTGATCTCCGCGCCCACGTTGAGCAGGTCGTCCCACTTCTTGGGGCCGGTGCCCATCCCGGCCTTCTCCCACAGGCTCTTGCGATAGTTGCCCGGGTCGGGCACCCAGCCGGGCGAGTACGCATAGAACTTGCCGGTCTTCGGGTTGGACGAGGACTTGCGGCACAGCTCTATCTGCTTGCCCCAGCGCTTGTTCGCCTCGTCGGTGACGTCCTTGAGGTCGACGACGCTCTGCTCGAACTGCGCCAGCGGCGCGATGTACTGGATCAGGTCGTGCCCCTGCCCGGCCTGGATCTCGGCCGCGATCCGGCCGGGAATCTCGGCGTTGTTGATGTGGTCGACGGTCACGGTGACGCCGACCTTGCTGCCCCAGTCCTTGGCGAACGGGTCGAACCACTTGTCGTGGCTCGGCACGAAGTGGCTCCACAGCAGGATCTTCAGCTCGCCGGACAGCTTCTTGCTCGGCTCCGCGAAGGTCGGCTCCGGCGTGCCGCCCGAGGGCGGCGCCGCCGGCGTGTTGGTCGTCTCGCTGGCGCACGCGGCCAGGGCCGCGGCGGAAGCGGCGGCACCGGTAGCACGGATGAACCCGCGGCGCGACAACGGCGGAAGATCGGCCATCTGTCCCTAACCTCCTCGACTTGTCGGACCGACCATATGACGGACGGCGGCAGGCACGCAGCGTTCGGACATCAATACTTGGTCACGACGGCGTCCTTCACTCGGCGCAGCGCCGGCCCTGTCGCCGCACCGGGGTTCGCAGCGTGCCGCGGGGACGGGGCGGGTGGCAGGAGGATGCCCGGCCATGACGGACGCCGCACCGGCGCCGACGCCGCGGCCGGCGGCGCGGCCCGCGCTCGGCCATGGGACGAAAAGGGGCGCACCCCACCCGGTGCGGATGGGTAGCTTACTGAGCATGACCGACAGGGTGTACGCGGTCGCGATCGTCGGAGCCGGGTTCTCCGGGCTCGCCATGGCGATCCGGCTCAAGCGTGCCGGCGAGCACGACTTCGTGGTGCTGGAGGAGGCCGGCGACGTCGGCGGCACCTGGCGGGAGAACACCTACCCCGGCTGCGAGTGCGACATCCCGTCGCTGCTGTACTCGTTCTCCTTCGCCCCGAACCCGTGGTGGACCAGGCACTACCCGAGCCAGCAGGAGATCTGGGACTACCTGCGGTGGTGCAGCGCCAGGTACGGCATCACGCCGCACCTCCGGTTCCGCACCCGAATGGTCGGGGCCGAGTTCGACGACGCGGCCAGGCTGTGGCGGGTGTCGTGCGACACCGGCGAGACGATCAGTGCTCGAGTGCTGGTCGGCGCCATGGGGCCGCTGCACCTGCCGGCCATCCCCGACCTGCCCGGCCTGCCCAGCTTCGCCGGGGTGAGCTTCCACTCCGCGAGCTGGGACCACGGCTACGACCTCACCGGAAAGCGCGTTGCGGTGATCGGCACCGGGGCCAGCGCCGTCCAGTTCGTGCCGAGGATCGCCAACCAGGCGGCGTCCGTGACCGTGTTCCAGCGCACTGCGCCATGGGTGGTGCCCAAGCTGGACCGCCGGATCGGCCGCGCCGAGCGCGCCGCATACCGGCTGTTCCCGCCCCTGCAACGGCTGCGTCGCGCCCTGATCTACTGGCTGCACGAGCTGCGGGTGCTCGGCATGGTGGTCGACCGGCGGCTGTTGAAGGTCGTCGAGAAGGTCGCCACCGTGCACCTGCGCCGCTCGATCGAAACCGAGGAGATGCTCCGCAAACTGACCCCGGACTACCTGATCGGCTGCAAACGCATCCTGCTCTCCAACGACTACTACCCCACCCTGACCAAGCCGCACGTGCACCTGGTCACCGAGAAGATCACCGAGGTGCGCGAGCACGCCGTGCTGACCGCCGACGGTGCCGAGCACGAAGTGGACGCGATCATCTTCGGCACCGGGTTCCACGTCATCGACGGGATGGACGGCCAGCCGATCGTCGGCGCGAACGGCGTCAAGCTGCAGGACGCCTGGCGCGACGGCGTCGAGGCCTACTACGGCATCACGGTCGCCGGCTTCCCGAACCTGTTCCTGCTGGTCGGGCCCAACACCGGGCTCGGCCACAACTCGATCGTGTTCATGATCGAGGCGCAGGTGCGCTACATCATGGGCTGCCTACGGCTGCTCGAGGACAGCGGCGCGCGCCTGCTGACCGTGCGCGCCGACGTCCAGCGGGCGTTCAACGACACGCTGCAGGCCAGGCTCGCCGACACGGTGTGGGGCTCCGGCTGCCGCAGCTGGTACCTGGACGACTCGGGCCGCAACCGCACGATCTGGCCGGGCTTCACCTTCGGCTACTGGTGGCGCACCCGCCGCCCGCGCGCCGCTGACTTCGAGTTGACCGCATGACCAGCATGACCAGCAGGCGGGTGGCGGTGATCACGGGTGGAGCGTCCGGCATCGGGCGGGCCATCGGCGCCGCCCTGGTCGCCCGCGGCGCCACCGTGGTGCTCGCCGACATCGACGCCGAGGGCGCCGAGCTGGCCGCCAAGCGGCTCACCGCGGCCGGGCCGGGCACGGCCGTGGCCATCGAGCTGGACGTGACGGACGGGCCGGCGATGGTGGCGGCCTACCAGGACGTCCACGACCGGCACGGCCGGCTGGACTTCGCTTTCAACAACGCCGGCATCGCGGTGGCCGGGTTGGCGGAGGATCTGACCCTGGAGCACTGGGACCGCAGCATCGACGTCAACCTGCGCGGCGTGGTGCACGGCCTGCACGCGGCCTACCCGCTGATGCTCGCCCAGGGGCATGGCCACATCGTGAACACCGCGTCGGTGGCCGGCCTGCTCGCGCCGCCAATCATGACCCCGTACACCGCGACCAA
>DASXTS010000051.1:0-2710 GCA_036505275.1 Pseudonocardiaceae bacterium | reverse complement strand
AGGTGGTGCCGTGTCGACGGAGAGGTCGCCGACCGCGGTCTGCTACGACGCCGTCCGCGGCGTCGGTTACCCCAGACCGCGGCTCCGCGGTGTGCTTCACCAGGTGTCGTTTGCGGTCTCCCTGGTGGCCGGACCGCTGCTGCTGACCGCCGCGCACGGCGCAACCGGCAAGATCGCTGCCGGCGTCTACGCGGCCGGCGTCGCCGGTATGTTCGCCGCCAGTTCCCTCTACCACCGGATCGGTTGGCAGGATGCGGCACGCCGGCGGATGCAGAGACTCGACCACGCCATGATCTTCGTACTGATCGCCGGCACATACACACCTGTGCTGCTGCTTCGCATGCCCAAGCCGTACGACCTGGTCGGGTTGTGTGCCGTCTGGGGTCTGGCCCTGGCCGGCCTTCTCGGGCACATGTGCTGGCTCAACGCCCCCGAGCGGCTCATCGGAGGCATCTACCTGGGCCTGGGCTGGCTCGCCGTGCCCGCCCTCCCCGTGCTGCTGTACCACATCGCCCCGGCCGGGCTGGGCCTCATCGTCGCCGGCGGGGCGCTCTACACCCTCGGCGCCCTCGGCTATCACCGTCGCTGGCCCAACCCCGCGCCGGACGTCTTCGGCTTCCACGAGGTCTTCCACACCTTCGTCTGCGCCGCCGTCGCCTGCCACTACCTCGCGATCGCGATCTTCGTCCTCTGACGGGCGGCCATGTCCACGGATGGCTCCGCCACCGTCCGCCTCTGGTATTTCGGAATTGCCGTGATCGTTGTCGGCGCCGTGATGTTTATTCTGGGATCGATGGGACGCCGGATCGGTGGTCGGCGTGACTACTGGCGAGGCGCTGATCGCTCATGCCGTTCGGTAAGGGGCGGTGGACGACGGCTCAGCTGAGGGCTTGTTGCGTCATGGGTTGCGGTGAGTGTCAAGGCGACGCCATCCGCGACCTCGTGGCCACGTCGCCGCTTCATCCGGCAGCGCCCGCCTCGGGCGTCGCCGTCGTCAAGACCGCGGCGCTCGTGGCCGTCAGGCCGTGGTCGCCGATGCCGCCCACCACCGTTGCTGATCAACGCGCGCGGGATCCGCGGATCAGATGATCGCGGCCGTCGTGACCACCGCCGCCGTCGCGGCCGCGTCCGCGTTCGTTCCGGCTATACCGATCGAGGCTTACCTGGTCGCAGTGATCACGACGACCGGCACCGATCCGGTGGCACATGGCATCGCCGCCGGGCTGGGCCAGACGGCCGGCAAGCTGTTGACCTTCCTGGCCGCGCGGGGCGTCATCCGGTCGAGCTGGCTCAGGCGATGGCTGGGTCGGCGCACCGGTCGGCCCGGATCTGGGTCGGCGGGCGGTTCGCCGCCGCGCCGCGCCTGGGCGCGCACACGTCGGCGCCTCACGGTGGCCGGCGAACGCATGGCCGCGGCCCTGAGGTGCGCCGTACCGCCGGCGCTCGAGCGCTGGTCGAGGGCCGCCGCCCGGTCCGCAAGTGCCGCGTCCAAGCGGCTGATAATCCTCCTGGACCGACCCGTTGTCGCGGCGCCGATCGTGTTCCTCAGCGCGCTTGTCGGCATGCCGCCTCTGTTGGTGACCAGCGTCTACGCCGCTGGCACCCAGATGTCGGCTGCCACGTTCGGTGCCATCTGCCTCGTCGGGCGATCGGTCCGCTTCGTCGCCATCGCGCTCGTCCCCCAATTGGTCATGAACTGAGCCCGGCCTCCTCAAGCGAACGGATCTCCCGAGCCGTTACCTTGACGGTTGGGGGGAGAGGATTCGACCCGCCATCTCGGCACGGGCCGTGTCGCACTTCGTCGCCGTGTTCGTGGAGCGTCTCGTCGTGTGCTCCATCGATCAGCCGTCTGTGGGCGCGCCGGCGCCTTTACGGCGCCGAGCGCCATCCGTTGCCGCTGTCCTCCAGGCCCGAGCACCCGGGGGAGGCTGGGCCTGCCGTCGGTCCTGTCGTGGAGCTGGTCGGCTTGATGGTTGCTGCCCGACGGAAACCGGACACCGGACTTCCGACCTGTCCGCCGACGGTGACGGTTGGGGTTCGCGCGGCCCGGCAGGAGTCGGCCGTCCGGGTTGGGGACGCTAGTCGCGGCGCCCGCGCACTAGCCGATGCAGCTGGGTGATGCGGGCGCACCGAACACCATCGTCAGGATGGCCGAGCCGACACCAGCGATCAGTAGCGCCAGTGCCAACGGCAGCGTGCCATGCATCCACAGGAAGGTGACCTCGACGCGGCGGGTGTTCTGCACCATCAACACGATCAACGCCACCAGGGGTCAGCGCGGCGGCGCAGACGCCGCCAGCGGCCAACCATGTGGACGCCGAGATCATCGCATCCCGGATGTCGGAGAGCGTACGCCGACCAACACTGACCCGCATGGTGCCTATTCGGCGGGCAGGGACGATGACGGCGGCGTCCCGCGATGCGCGGGTGTAGCTGCGTTGAGGCGCGGTCACCGGCGTGAGTCCGTCCACCACCTTGGCGTGGCGGTCGCGGCGCGCTGAGCCTCGCGGATCCTCGTGCTGCGGCGCCGCTCCGCGCGGCGCCGGCCGCCCGGATGCAGCTGCGGTGGGTGGCCGGACCGGCGGCCGGGTACTGCTGCGAGCGTGACGGCCGCGGATTTTGCGAAGCGTGCCGTGGCGGCATGGATGCGGGCCCGCCGCCGCCATGGCTGGCTGGACCACCTGGCCCGTGCCGCGGTGCGCTACGACCA
>DASXTS010000050.1:0-6429 GCA_036505275.1 Pseudonocardiaceae bacterium | reverse complement strand
AGGCGTGGGCTGCTACGTGCTGCCGCATCGACGCCCTCCACGGGCGTCGACTTGCCACCGAATGAAAGAACCGCTCCGGTATGGCGCGTCCCCGGCTCAACGTCCCCGACCAAACCCCGGAAACCGCCGGTCAAACACCGAGACCGGATCCGCACTCCAGTCCAAAGCCATCTTTGGAAGCAACCACCCCGTCAACGAACGTCCGACAGTCCCGAAAACGCCGGCAGGCAACACGACCGGAACCCCACTCCCGTCCAGGGCCATCTTGAGCGCGCCAGGAACCAATGCACGCGACGACGGGCGGCGTCCGGTGGACGCCAATCAAGGCACGACCAACTACCGTCGGCTGGGTTGGCCATCTAGCTGACCGAGGAGGCCGCGGTCGCGCTGGCCAGCGCCAGCGCAAACGGCCGGCGTCAGCGTGCGCGGGCGGTGACCACGATCGCGGGGGCCCACCAGTAGTCGGCCAGCGGCTCGACGGCCATGGGATCCCAGCCGGCGGCGCGCAGCTGCGCCATCCAAGCGGCGGCCGGCTGCTCCCAGGTCAGCCGTGGCCGGCTGGGATCCAGCTGGCCGACCAGCACCGGCATCAGGAAACCCTGCGCGACCAGGGTGCCTTCGTACTCGGCGAGGCCAAGCTCATACCTCGAAGCAAGGTAGGACAGGTGCGCGGGCCCGCGGTCGTCGAAGGCCGGCACGTCGAACTCCGCGATGAGCACGGCGTCGGCGAGATCATGCAGAGCGGCGAGCACCGCGGTCCGCTCGGGCGGCCGGATGGCGTGCAGCGCGAACGTGGCCTCAACCAGGTCCCATGGCTGCTCCGGTGTGCCGCGGGCCAGCAGATCCTGGACGGTGCCCAGGTGGGTCCGCGCCGCCAGCCCGGCCGACCGCGCCGCCGCTGCGGCCTGCGCCAACAGCGAAGCGGACGGCTCGACCAGGTCCAGCTCGGGGGCGTCGTCGCCGAGGCTGGCCGCCGCGGCCAGTACGGCGCGCCCGTCGCCGGTGCCCACGTCCAGGACACGGCGCGCGGGTAGCTCGCGGTAGGCGGCCGCGAGCCGGGCCACGGTGGCCTCGTAAAGGCGCAGATTGCCGCCGCCGTCGAGGAAGGCCTGGAACGCCGCGGGTTCCTCGTACACCCGGCCGTGGTGCCGGGTCGCCAGATGCTCGGCGAGTTGGCGGCGCAGCTCACCGCCAGGTGACCCGTGGCCCGACTTGAGAATGGCCAGCGCGCTGGCCGAGCGGCCGCCGGCCAGCTCGGACAGCGCCCTCTCCACCACCTCGTCGGCCATCACAGCCCGTGCTCGACCTGGGCGCCTGCGCGCTGAGCGGCGGCTACTCGCCGGTGGAGTGGCGATGGGGAGCGGCCTGCCGGTCGCCGAGGCGGCGTTCCTCGCGGCCGCGACGGACGGCGGTGGCGGCGACCGAGAGGCCGAGCAGCGCGGCGCCGAGGGTTCCGGCGGGCCACATCGGCCAGAAGTAGACAGGTTCGGCGTTGGACAGGCTGACCAGGGTCCAGATCACGAGGTTGATGACCACGATGGTCAACCAGATGCCCCAGAGCACGCGCAGCCAGGTAGGCAGGCCGGCGATGAAACCCGCCGAGGGGCGTGGCACCCGCACCGGCCGGGCGGCCTGCCGCTCGGCCTGTCCGAACGCCGAGAGCGGCAGGTCGGCGAACAGTTTCTCGAGGTCGCCGTAGGTCACTGCCTGGTAGGCGCGGGCCAGCCGCTCGTCGTACTCGAAGAGGCTGAGGCGGCCCTCGTCGTGTGCCGCGCGGAGCCGCTCGACGGCGGTCTCGCGATCCTTGTCCGACGCCCGTATGTCACGCCGTTCGTCCATCAGTACGCCTCCGCCCGGTCCGTGATCACGATCAGCGCGGTGCCAGACCACCCCTGGCAAGGATATGACGGTGACCCCTACCGGGCTCGCGACCCAGTGGGCCAGCGCACCTGCAGCGGCCGGCCGATGAACCGGGCGTAACGTTCCAGGGCGGTCTCCACGGACGCGCGGTCCGTCCTTCCGAAGCGGACCAGCGGGCGAACGTCGACAACCATCCGCTGCTTGGCTGGCGCCCGCTTCCAGGTGGCGATCACCCGGCCGGCCCTGACGATGGTCGGCTGGAACACGCCGTTGCCGCCAGGAATGATCGCCTGCTTGTGCTCGGCGTCCACCATCATCGATCGGTCCTTGTAGCCGAGCAGGTACTCGTCGAAGCCCGGCAGGGCGAGCAGGTCGTGCCCGAGGTCCGGCGGCTCGGTCACAGCTGCCGGCCCCGCCAGCAGGGCCGGATCGAGGTACATCTCGGCGCGGCCGGACCGCACCGTGGTCAGACCCTCGCCGGCCGCGGCGATGCCCCGCTTGGCGTCGGTGGCCGGCAGCCCGGTCCAGCCCGCGAAGTCTCGCCGGGTGGTCGGGCCATGGCTGCGGAAGTAGCGCAGCGCGATGGTCGCCAGCGCCTCGTCGCGGTCGAGGCGGTGCTGGTCGGGCGCCCACTCGTCGAGCAGCGCGAACGTCTGCTCGGTGCCGACGTTCGGCGCGATGCAGGTGACCCCGCGCTGGCTCGCGTACCACAACAGGTGGTAGCCCCGCTGGCCGGCGGTGCTGATCCCGGCGTCGGTGAGTGCAGCCAGGCACTGCGCGCGGGTGAGCCGGCCGCCGCCGGCCAGCGCGGCGCCGAGGACGTCGACCGCCTTCTCCGCGCTGCCGTCGTCCAGGCCAAGGTAGGTCCGCCGGGCGGCCGCGTTGGCCAGCGCATAGCTGCCGAGGACCTCGAGCATCCAGCGCGCGTCGCGCGAGGGCACCAGGTGCACGGTGCCGCGCATCGGCCAGGTACGCAGCGCCTGCCTGTTCTCCAGCGCGGTCTGCACGTCCGTGGAGGTCAGCGACGGCAGCCGAACGCCCAGCGACCACGCCACGCTGGCCGCGTCCTGCGCCTGCATGGCGCCGAACCAGGTGACCACCCCGGCCACGCCGGACGGCCTTTGCCCACCGTCGGTGCGGGTGTTCAGCAGCAGGCTGGTCATCCGCAACGCCAGCACGTCGGCAGCGCCGAGCTCCACGCCGACTAACGTACGGCAGGTGGCCAGGGATGGGGCAGCCGACGAGGTGCGCGACGGGGTCACGCTGACCAACCTCGACCAGCCGCTGTTCGACGGCGCCGGCGCGACGAAGCGGGAACTGGTGGACTACCTCGACGCCGTCGCCGACCGGATCGTCCCCGAGCTCGCCAACCGGCCGCTGTCGGTGATCCGGGTCCGGGTCGGCCAGCAACCCTTCATGCAGAAGAACGTGTCCAAGTACACCCCGGACTGGGTGCCGACCGTCTCGCTGTGGGCCGAGACCTCGAAGCGCGAGGTGCGCTACGCGCTGTGCAACGACCGCCGCACCCTGCTGTGGTTCGCCAACCAACGCGCCGTGGAATACCACCCCACCCTGGTTCGCGCCGACCGCTGGGACCGCCAGACGCATCTCGTGCTCGATCTCGACCCGCCGGAGGGCGGCGCGTTCGGGCTCGTGGTACGCGCCGCGCACCTGGTCCGTCAGGTGCTGACCGACGCCGGACTGGCCGGCGCGCTCAAGACCAGCGGCGCCAAGGGCGTGCACGTATTCGTGCCGCTGGACCCGTCGGCGACGATCGACGAGGTGGCCGCGGCCACCCGCGCGATCGCGGCCCGCGCCGAGCGGCTCGACCCTGAGCTGGCGACCACGGCGTTCATCCGCGAGGACCGCGCCGGCAAGGTGTTCCTGGACTCCACCCGGGCCGCCGGCGCCACCGTGGTGGCGGCCTACAGCCCGCGGGTGCGCCCCGGCGTGCCGGTGTCCTGCCCGGTGGCGTGGGACGAGCTGGAGCGGGTGACGCCGGCCGACTTCACCGTGCACACCGCGGCGCGCGCCATTGGCGCCGGCAACCCCTGGGCCGAGCGGATGCCCGCGCCACAGCGCCTCGGCGCCGAGCTGGTCGAGGAGGGCCGGGCCATCCCGGTCGCCAGGGTGCAGGCGATGCACGAGGGCAAGCGCCGCGCCCGCGCCCGCCGTGGTTGAACTCGTGAGTGGCCGTGCCGGCGCGCCCTACCGGCTCGGCAGCTCGCGCAGGTTGGCCGTGCCGACCTCGACGTAGCGGCCCTCGCCGTCCACCACCCGGCTGCGCCGCTCACCCTCGATCATCAGCACCACGGCGGTGCCGGCCGGCAGCACGCCGTCCGGCTCGCTCCTGCGCCGCCCGGGGCGGTCGTACCGGTACGGCTCGTCCTCGGTCAGCTGGTGGGTGAACCGGGTGGGCGGCGGGTCGACCAGATTGTGCTCCGGGATGAGGGCCTCCTCGGCCAGCACCATCGGGTCCGGGCGCAGCACTCCGGTATCCAGGTCGGTGCCGGGTCCGGTGCCCCGGCGGTCCTTGCCCGTCACACGTCGAGGCTATCCGGCGGCAGCTCGATCGGCACGACCGGAAGCACCGAGCCCGCGTCGTTCGGTGCGTCGCGCGAGAGCAGCACGCCGTCCTCCGCGAGCTGCATGAGGTTGGGCAGGTCATACGGCTCCGCGGCGGTCAGGTCCACCTGGTAGCCGATGTCGGCCAGGCTGGCCACGGTCATCCGGGACAGCGGGTTTCCCGGCTCGCTGATGAAGCCGGACATCAGCTCGTTGCGGAACACCGCTTCTCGCCAGTGCCCGTTGCGGGTGCCCGGCCCGCCGATATTCTCGACCGGCACCCGGCGGCGGCGCGCGGTGGCCCGCAGCACCTTGTACTCGTCCATCGCGCTGCGCCCTGAGAACGTCGGGTTGTCCGTCGTCGCGCCCTTGAGCAGGCCCTTGCGCTGCCACAGCGTGCCGATGCCGAGCACGTGCCCCATCTCGTGGGTGATCACGTCACGGAGCGTCCGCAGAGCTTCCATCTTGGCCAGGTCGGCCGTGTCGAAGGACATGATGCCTTTAGCGGTGAGCAACCCGGTCGGCCCGGCGGATGGCGGCCGCAGGTGGGTCGGGCCGGCCTGCCCGAGAATCCGGCCGGGGCCGTCGATGTCCACGCCCTGGGCCAGGATCAGCACGTCGTCGATCACCTCGCCGTCCACCTGCACGCTCGGCAGATCACCGACGATCACCCTCGTCCAGCGGTCGGCCGCCGCGGTGAACGCATCCTTCTGGCTTCCGGTGAGCCCGCCGAGGAACCGGACCTCGATGGTGTACGGCGAGTCGGTGGCGGCGAGCAGCTGCGCGCGTTCCTCGTCCGCCCGTGCCTGATAGGTCTCGTACTTGGCCATCGATCCTCGCTTTCCGCCGGATGATCGTCCTGGTGCAGAGCCCCGAGCGCGCCGACAGATACATCGCCCCGGTACGACCGCGTGGTACAGGCGCCCGATCGCCATGTCCCGTGGGGCACCCGAGGAGTGGGCCACCCGCCCATCGCAGATGGCCCCGATCGAGGCGATTGGCGGTGCCGGCCGGTCAGTCCACGATCGACAGCAACCAGAAGGAGATGCTCATGGCCCCGGGGCCGGCTTCGGTCGCCAGGTAGAACTGCAACAGGGGTCGGTCGGTGACCTCGGTGTCGTCGAACCACGTGCCGTCCGGAAGGACGACGTGCTCTTGCGGCTTGCTCAGCGTCCCCATCAGTGATGGCCCTCCTGGGATCAACTGCGGCGATGTCGACAACCCATCGCCGTACCCAGGATACTCGCACGGTCACACGTCCAACACCACAAATGACCACCATTTCTGTGTTGACATGGTGGCGACTTTGGATCACACTGGTGTGAGTCGACATCCTGGTAGGTGCCATGAGCGTGGGCGATCACTGCGATCGAGACTGAGACCGCCCGGCCCGCGCGTTGGCCGGGCGAAACACTAAGAGGCGGAGGAGACCGGGATGGCCAAAGGAGTTGATCAGACCGACGGCGAATACGGCATGGCGTGTCAGGCTATGAGCGCGACCGCATCAGATCCGTGATGTGCTCCTAGGCACCGTGAGCCGACAATGCATCAGCAGGCCCGGCCCGGCAAGTGACAAGCCGCCCGGGCTGGTTGAATCATGATGGGTACGGCCACCTTCATGGGGGAGGCCGGGGCGACGGCCGATCATGGTGACGAGCCGGTATCGAAGGAGTAGATCAGTGAGTAGCCCCAAGCCGCGCCGGAATGCCAAGGCGGAGGAGGCAGCCGGCGCACCACCAATTCAGCGAGCGCGGCCCGAACCCAAGCGCATCAATGTCGCCGTGACCCCCGAGACCATCCGCGCCCTCGAGTTCGTTATCGAGCGTGAGGGAGTCAGCCTCACCGAGGCCGTGCGGCGGCTCATCGGTTACGGTGAGTTCGTCTACCGGGCGATCAAGGAGGACGGTGCGGAGCTGCAGGTCCGTACCAAGGACGCCGTCCGAGAGGTCGTCCTGCTCTAACCCGAAGATCGGTCACTAGCCGTATCGCCAAACGGCCGGGCGC
>DASXTS010000049.1:0-3008 GCA_036505275.1 Pseudonocardiaceae bacterium | reverse complement strand
CAATTCTGTTCACCGCCATCGGGCTACTGGCAGGGGGCCGTTGATCTGGCCGCGAGTAATCCGTCGGCCACCGGTCGATCGCGAATATGGCACCGTGCCAACTGGCACTGCGCATCCTGGCAGCACACCCGGCGCCGGTCTGGCGACGGCCGGCCGCGGTTGGCTTGCTGGCGGCTCCGCCGCCCTGCGGAGGTCATCGAGCGTTGCGGCGGTGCCGGCATCGGGCCTGGTAGCAGCGTGGGATCTGGCTGGCCGGACAGCACCTATCGGCTCGCCTGCCGATCGGGATGCGGCACACCGATCGCTGTCGGACGCCAAACTCTCATCATAGCCGGTGGCGGACCGCCGATTGGCGATCTGCCAGGTGGCAGTGCGCAATACTTCATTTTGCTCAGATGGGTGGTCTCCGGTGGCCGGTCCGTAACGAATCGGAATCTCCCGAGCAACCGGCAGAACGACCGGGCGTAACATGGCCGCCGCGACGGCTCCGTCCGGAGGTTTGCTCCGCCGCCGTGCAGAGAGAACGAGGAAAAATGGACGATACACCTGATGCGCTGCGCTGGCGTAAAAGCCGCGCCAGTGAGACAAGCAACTGTGTCGAAGTTGCGCTGGGGGGAGGCCGTGTATTTGTGCGGGACTCCAAGGCCACGCCGCGGGGGCCCGCGTTGGCGTTCACCACGAGTGAGTGGAACGCATTTCTCGTCGGCGTTGGCGCCGGCGAGTTCAGCCTAACCGCGCTGGAGTCCTAGGTCGGCTCCGGCGAGCTCGATAACTTTCACGCCGAGCGATTGGACGGTGCCCTATCCAGAACGGACAGGGCACCGTCCAACATGGGCGCGAACTCCTCTTTGCGGGCGATCTGCTCCAGCTGCCAGAAGATCCCGAGGTGGTACGCCGGGCCCGAGGAGTCCCACTGCGGTGAGTCCTCCCTGATGAGCGAGACCTGACCAAAGGGATGCTCGAGGAAGAGCATGTCCTCGTCCTCGTCGTCCGGAAACTCCAGCAACACGTAGGGCACCTGCAGGCGCGGGTACATGCCGGCAGCGAACGGCACCACCCTGACGGTCACGTTCGGGTACTCGGCCACCTCGCGTAGCTGCAGCAGCTGCCGTCTCATCACGTCAGGGCCGCCGACCCTGCGCCGGATCGCCGCCTCGTCCAGGATGAAGTGGAACTGGGCCGTCGACGGTTGCCTGGTGAGGATCTCCTGACGCTGCACCCGCAGGTCAACCAGCGCATCGATGCGCTGCGGGTTGTCGGCCTCGGCGACCCCGATGACCGCCCTGGCGTACTCCTCGGTCTGCAGCAGGCCGGGCACCAGCAGCGGCTCGAAACTTCTGACGATCTTGGCCGACGACTCGTACCCGAGAAACGCGATGAACGCCGGCGACGCGACGTCTCGGTAGATGTTCCAGCGCGGCACCTCCCTGGCGGCCCGCGCCAGCTCCACCAGGCCGATGATGCGGTCCGGCGGCATCTCGTACAGGTTGAGCAACGCGCGCAGGTCGTTGGTGCTGATGTTGACCGCACCCGTTTCAATGCGGATGAGCTTCGATGAGGACCAGTCCATCGCCAGCGCCACGTCCCGCTGGGTCTTTGCGGCGCGTTCCCGTGCTTTCCTGAGTTCGTTCTTGAGCCGGCGCTTGTGGACCGAGGGGTCGGGGCCAGGGGTTTGGTTCAACATCTGCTCTCCTCGACGGCCCCAGTCGGGACCGAGCGCCCACGACGACAAGATGTTCCGGAGAACAGACTATCGGCCGCCGTTGTGCGCCCCCGCACTCGTCGAGGCTTCCGGCTGCCAAGCCACCCCATAACCGAAGCCGAGTTGGAGATCGGTGAACCGCACGTGCACCTCGCCGATCGGGTCCAGTTCGAGGAGTTCCGGTCCCGGCCGCTGATTGGTGAATACCATCTCGGGGACCTTGGTGATCCGCCACACGGCATGTGGCGGCGCCGCCAGGTCGAACTTCACCCGAAGGGTGAACTCATCGCACCGGTGCACCGGCAGGTGGACGTAGCGGGGGACCATGAGCTGGCCCTTCGGGATGCGCATGGAGCGCGCGTAGGTGTGCCGCTCGCCGTGCGACAGCGGCCGGGGCAGCCGCAGATACTGCACGAACATGTTCTCGCTCGGGTGCAGCACCGAGTCCAGCGCGGCGCCGTACAGCACCTCGGTCTCGACGTCCAGGTCAGGGCGCTTCTCATCCGGGTGCCGCGGTACGCCGACCGCCACGCCAAGCCGGCTCAGGCCCTCGGTGGTGGACACCAGGGTGCGTTCCTCGATCGCGTGCGGTCGTTCACCATTGAGCAGCAGCGCCACGCTGATCCGTTCGAGATACCAGGCGCCGGCGTCGAACACATCGGTGGAGTTGCCGGCCTGCCGGGACGGCCCGGCCCGGCCGTCGAGCTGGTCGGCAAGCAGATCGAGCGCCTCGTCGCAGCGCCGCTGCACGGTCCTGAAGTCGCAGTTCCACCGCCGGGCGAGCGCCTCGTAGCGCTGGCGCAGGAACCGCTGCCGGTGCTCGTCGTCGATGCCGAACATCACGGTGGCGGCGAACCGGAGGTCATCCGGCAGGGCCTCGCATGCGTTCCCGAGCAGGCCGAGCAGGGCGTGTCGTGCGTCGCCGTGCGCGGTCACTGCGCCGATGCCGCACAGCCGGCGCAGTGTCGGACGGACCCGATCACGGATCTGAGGTTCCTGCAGGCCGCGCCCCTTTCGAAGCGCCTCGAGTTCGTCGCGTAGCACCCGCTCGGACGGCACGGTCATACCTCCGTCACCACTTAACTGCACGACGTGAGAACCGGTCCAGGGTCATGTCCAGGAATCGCGGACTGTCCAGTTCCTGTCTCGGCCAAGGATGACCAGACGAGGCATGGTGTCAATGGCGTTGCTACGGACGGAGGTGGCGGTGGAGACATTCGTGATCGTCATGGTAATTGCAGTGACGATCTTTGCGGTCGGGGCTGCGTTCGGCGCCGGCATCCAGGACAGCATGGCCGAGGACCAG
>DASXTS010000048.1:0-11419 GCA_036505275.1 Pseudonocardiaceae bacterium | reverse complement strand
GCCCGGCAGGCCCGGTCGGCCCGGCAGGCCCGGTCGGCCCGGCAGGCCCGGCCGGCCCGGCAGGCCCGGCCGGCCCGGCCGGCAGCATGGCGTGCTCAGTCCACTGCCGGCCGTCCCACCAGCGCAGCCCGGCCGGCGCGTACGGGTCGCGGTACCAGCCGGGCGCCGGGCCCATCGGGGCGCTCACAGCACCGCAGCGTAGCGACCTCGTCGCACAGGTGTCCGCGCGCTCAGGCCGGCACCGGCTCAGGCGTGCGCCAGCTCGCGCGGGTCCGCGATGGCGGGCGTCGGCGCCGGCCCGCGGTCCCTGGCCGACACCCACAGCGCGGCGGTGGCCACCACCACCGACGCCGCGCCCAACACGTGCAGCGACACCAGCACCTCCGGAACGCCGGTGAAGTACTGCACGAACCCGAGGATGCCCTGCCCGATCACCACGGCGACCAGCGCCCAGTAGCGCGGTGTCCGCGGCATGGTGCGGCCGAGTGCCACCAGCGTCGCGATGAAGGCGAACAGCACCGCGGAGTGCACCCTGGCCAGCGTCTCCACCGCCACGTCGAGCCGCGGTGTGTCGGCGTCGCCGGCGTGCGGACCCGCGGCCGTTACGAACGTGCCCGCGGTGAGCAGCACGGCGAGCAGCGCGACCACGGCCGCGAGCAGCCGGCGGGCCAGGGGCGTCACCAGCGGCTGTGCTGGCCGGTCGCCCTCGCCGAAGGCCCGCACCAGCAGCACCGCCAGCCACACCAGCACCATCGAGATCAGGAAGTGCGCCGAGACCGTCCACCAGGTGAGCCCGGTACGCACCGTGATCCCACCGACCACCGCCTGCACGGCGACCCCGACCGGCATGGCGGCGGCCAGCGCCAGCAGCCGCGGCCGGCGCGGCCGGACCAGCCACGCGACCAGCAGGCAGGCCAGCGCCACCACGCCCACCACGCCGATCAGCATCCGGTTGCCGAACTCCACCCACTGATGCAGCAGGGCCACCTCGTCGCGGCGGACCGGGGTCATGCTGCCGGGGAAGCACTCCGGCCAGGTCGGGCAGCCCAGACCCGACCCGGTCACCCGCACCACCGACCCGGTCACCGCGATCCCGGCCTGCGTCACCACTGCCGCCACCGCAACCGCGTGTCGCAACCGTCGGCTCGGTGCAGGGGGTCGTCGCACGCAGCCGATCGTACTAACGCTCATCCAGCAACGGCCGGCGCCCACCGGTGCTCAGCGGCGACGATGTGGAATCTCCCCACTAGAACCGGGACGATGTCACATCGTCGCAATCAAGGGGGGTCGCAATTAAGGGGGTCGCAATCAAGGGGGTCGCAATTGAGGGGTCGCAAATAGAGGTGGTTCAGGACAGGCGTACGCCGCGCACCGCCACCGCCGCGGCGCCGGCGGCCCAGGCGGCCAGCACGGCCACCGGGCCCCAGCCGGGCGGGCCGCCGTTGGCGAGCGCTGTTTGCAGGCCCTCGGCCAGCGCACCCGACGGCAGCAGGTGCACGAGCGAGCCAAGCGGCGCCGGCAGCTGCTCTGCGGCCAGCACGATGCCGCCGGCCAGTAATAAGGCCAGCCACAGCGCGTTGGCCAGCGCCAGCACCGCCTCGGCGGGCAGCGCGCCGCCGAGCAGCACGCCGAGCGCACCGAAGGCGAGAATACCGAGCAGCAGGACGGGCAGCGCGAACACCGCGCCGAGCGCCGAGGGTCGCCAGCCGAGGCCCAGCGCCACCGCGACCAGCAGCGCGAGCTGGCAAGCGACCACCGCAAGCAGTGCGGCCAGCCGCCCGCCGACCAGCACCCAGCGCGGCAGCGCGGTGGCGGCGAGCCGCTTGAGCACGCCGTACTTGCGGTCGAAGCCGAGCGCGATCGCCTGGCCGGTGAACGCCGAGGACATCACCGCGAGGGCCAGCACCCGCGGGGTCATGTAGTCGATGCGGCGCATGCCGGCCGGCACCTCGAGCAGGTCCAAGGTGCCGAGCCCGACGAGCAGGGCCAGCGGGATGATCAAGGTCAGCAGCAGCTGCTCGGCGTGCCGCACGGTGACCAGGAACTCGGTGCGGGCGTGCACGGCGAGCATGTCGCCCGGCCGGCCGCTGCCCGGTCGCGGGGTGAACACCCCAGGCGGGAACGGGCCGGCCTTCGACGCGGTCACGACCGCAGTTCCCGGCCGGTCAGCTCGAGGAACACGTCCTCGAGGCTGCGGCCGCTGATCCGCAACGCCTCGGCGAGCACGCCCTGCTGGGCGCACCACGCCGTCACGGTGGCCACCACCTGCGGGTCCACCCGGCCGTCGACCAGGTAGTCGCCCGGCCGCACCTGCTCGACCCGGCAGCCGTCCGGCAGGGCGGCGGAGAGCTGCCGCAGGTCCAGCCCGGCGCGGGCCCTGAAGCGCAGCTGGTGGTGGTGGTCGTCGCCGCCGCCACAGGTCAGCTCGGTCGGGGTACCGGCGGCGATCACCCGGCCGTGGTCGATGATCACCACCCGGTCGGCGAGGGCCTCGGCCTCCTCCATGACGTGGGTGGTGAGCAGCACCGTGACGCCGTCCAGCCGCAGCGCGTCGACGAGGTCCCACACCAGCCGTCTTGCCTGCGGGTCGAGGCCGGCCGTCGGCTCGTCGAGGAACACCAGCTCCGGCCGCCCGACCAGGGCGCAGGCCAGCGCCAGCCGCTGCTGCTGCCCGCCGGAGAGCCGCTTGTACGGCAGCCGCGCCACGCCGTCCAGGCCGAGCACGGTCATCAGCCAGTCCACGTCCAGCGGCCAGGCGGCGCACGCCGCGACGAGCCGGAGCATCTCGCGGGCGCGGACCCCTGGGTAGGCGCCGCCACCCTGCAGCATCACTCCGACCCGTGGCCGCAGCCACCGCCCCTCGCGCACCGGGTCGCGGCCGAGCACCCGCACCGTGCCGTCATCCGGCTTGCGGTAGCCCTCGCACAGCTCGACGGTCGTCGTCTTGCCGGCGCCGTTGGGGCCGAGCAGCGCGAGCACCTCGCCGCGCCGCGCAACCAGGTCCAGGCCGTCCACCGCGGTCACCGCGCCGTACCGCTTCACCAGGCCGCGCGCCTCGACAGCCGGGTAGGTCACCCGACCAGCCTACGGCTGTGGATAAGTCGTGAGTGACAAATGGTGCCGGGACACCATTCGTCACTCACGGGTGCCGCGCAGCGGCACCTTCCCGCGCACCAGCAGAAGCGGCACCACGATGATGACGGCGGCGCCGAGCACGGCCTGGAACAGCACGAAGGCCCGCAGATAGAAGTCCTGGCCGGTGGGTGGCACCAGCAGGGCGAGGGCCACTGACAGCACCACGGCGGCCCGGCGGTAGCCGGCCGCGGTCGCCGAGCCGGCCAGCGGGATCGCCCCCCACAGCAGATACCACGGGTGCACCACCGGGCCGAGCAGCACGACGGCGCCGAGGCCGACGCCGAGGCCGGTCAGCGGGTCCACCCGGCCGCGGAAGCAGCCCCACAGCAGCCAGACGCACACCGCGCCGGCGACCGCGAGCCCGACGGCGCGGGTCAGCGGCATGATGGCCTCGGTGTGGTCGCCCAGGCCGAGCAGCACGCCGAGGTTACCGCCGAGCGAGCCGAGGTCGGTGATCGGCGACAGCCAGCTGCGCACCGCATTGGGTGTGCCGAGCGCGCCGAGCCAGCCGAAGCCCAGCCGGGTGCCCAGGCCGACGGCCAATGTGACGCCCACCGCGATGGCGCCGAGCAGCCCGGCGGCGCGGGCCAGGTCGGCGAGCCGGCCGCCCCAGCGGCGGGCCAGCTCCGCACCGAGGAAGCCCAGCGCTAGCAGCGCCGGCACCTTCACCATGGCCCCGAGCGAGATGACCACGGCGCCAAGAGGCCACGATCGGCCGAGCGCGAGCTCCAGGCCGACGAGCATCAACCCGATCATCAGCGCCTCGTTGTGCATCCCGCTGACCAGGTGGAAGAGCACGAGCGGGTTGGCCGCGCCGAGCCACAGCGCGCACACCGGGTCGACGCCGAACCGCCGCGCCAGCCGCGGCAGCGCCCAGATGATCATGGCGAGCCCGGTCAGCGCGAGCACCCGGTGCAGCAGCACGCTGGCCACGACGTTGTCACCGGCGATCGCGGTGATCAGCCGCCCGAGTCCGAGGAACAGTGGCCCGTACGGCGCGGGCGTGTTGCGCCACAGGTTCGGGATGGTGCGTACCAGCGGATCGGCGACGCCGAGCCCGTCCGCCACGCCGGTGGTGTACGGGTCGATGCCGCGGGCCACCATGGCGCTCTGCGCGAGGTAGCTGTACACGTCCTTGGAGAACAGCGGCGGCGCGATCGCCAGCGGCACGGCCCACATGGCGACGGTACGGTCGAGTTGGCTGCGGGAGAGCAGCCGCGACCGGCCCGGCCGAGCCAGCCGGCCCAGCCACACCCAGGCCAGCACCACCATCAGGATGCCGGCGCAGATCACCGCGAGCGACACGGTGTAGTTGCGCGCCGGCAACCCGAGCAGCCGCATCCCGAACACCGGGTTGTGCACCGGGTTCGCGCCGGCGCCGAGCGCGCCGATGGCCATCAGCAGCGCACCCGCCGTGCCGAACCGGCGCACCACGGTGAGCTGGCGCACCTCGCCGTCGTCGAGCGGTGCGGGCCGTACCGACGCGGCGTCGCTCCCGATCGCGGGCCTCGCCACCACGGCGGGAGCCTATCTCCGACCGGTGCGCGGACCGTGGTCAGTGGTGGCAGCCAACATCGAGGTGACGGTCGACACGTTGCCGGGATGCCGGGCGTGGCGGACTTTGCCACGAGGCCGGAAATACGCAACACTGATGTTGTGAAAAACGTCGGGCTGCCCACCCAGCCCCCCGTGCCGGCCCATGGCGACGGCCGGACCAGGGAGCTGGTGGCCAGGACGCTCATGGAGGACGGGCCGATCACCGCCGGGGTGGTGGCCCAGCGGCTCGGGCTGAGCCCGGCCGCGGTCCGCCGGCACCTGGACGCCCTGCTCGCCGACGGCGAGGCGACCACCCGCCAGGCTCCGCTCCGCGGACCCCGCGGCCGCGGCCGGCCGGCCAAGCTGTTCCTGCTCACCGAGGCCGGCCGGGCCCGCTTCGGGCACACCTACGACGACCTGGCCGTCGCAGCGCTGCGGTTCCTCGCCGACCGCGACGGCGGCGAGGCGGTGCGCGACTTCGCCAGGCAGCGGGTGGAGGCCATGGTCGCCCGTCATCGCGCCGAGATCGCCGCCGGCCGAACGACCGCCGACCGGACGGAGGCCCTGGCCACCGCGTTGACCCGCGAGGGATACGCTGCCTCGGCCAGGTCGATCACGCTCGGCGGGGTGGCCGGCGAGCAGCTGTGCCAGCACCACTGCCCGGTCGCCCACGTGGCCACCGAGTTCCCGCAGCTGTGCGAGGTGGAGACGGCGGCGTTCGCCGAGCTGCTCGGCACCCACGTGCAGCGGCTGGCCACCATCGCCCGCGGCGACGCCGCGTGCACCACACACGTGCCGCTCGGCAGGCCGGGCGGGCACCATCCGGTGAGCACCACGACCGAAGGGATGTCGTCATGACCACGGCTGCTGAGCAACGTCTCGGTGCAGCGCCCCTGTCCCAGGCCGCCCCCCTGTCCCAGGCCGCCCCGCTGTCCCAGGAGGAGACGCTGGCGAGCTTCGGCCGCTATGCGTTCGGCTGGGCCGACTCCGACGTCGCGGGCGCCAGCGCGCAGCGCGGCCTGTCCGAGGCCGTCGTCAGGGACATCTCGGCGAAGAAGGACGAGCCTGAGTGGATGACGCAGTCCCGGCTCAAGGCGCTGCGCCTGTTCGACCGCAAGCCGATGCCGAACTGGGGCGCCGACCTGTCCGGCATCCACTTCGACACCATCAAGTACTTCGTGCGCTCCACCGAGAAGCAGGCGCAGTCCTGGGACGACCTGCCGGCCGATATCAAGAACACCTACGACAAGCTCGGCATCCCGGAGGCGGAAAAGGCGCGCCTCGTCGCTGGCGTGGCTGCGCAATATGAATCAGAAGTGGTATACCACAAGATAAACGAGGAATTGGAACGCCAGGGTGTCATTTTCCTGGACACCGATACCGGGCTGAAAGAACACCCGGAACTGTTCCGGGAGTATTTCGGCTCGGTGATCCCGCACGGAGACAACAAGTTCTCGGCGCTGAACGGCGCGGTGTGGTCCGGCGGCAGCTTCATCTACGTGCCGAAGGGTGTGCACGTGGAGATCCCGCTGCAGGCCTACTTCCGGATCAACACGGAGAACATGGGGCAGTTCGAGCGGACGCTCATCATTGTCGACGAGGGCGCCTACGTGCACTACGTCGAGGGTTGTACGGCGCCCATCTACTCGTCCGACTCGCTGCACTCCGCGGTCGTGGAAATCATTGTCAAGCGCAATGCCCGGTGCCGGTACACGACCATCCAGAACTGGTCGAACAATGTGTACAACCTGGTCACCAAGCGCGCCAAGGCCGAGGCGGGCGCGACGATGGAGTGGATCGATGGCAACATCGGCTCCAAGGTGACCATGAAGTACCCGGCCGTGCTGCTGATGGGCGAGCACGCGAAGGGCGAGGTGCTCTCGATCGCCTTCGCTGGCGAGGGCCAGCACCAGGACGCGGGCGCGAAGATGACCCACCTCGCGCCGCACACCAGCTCGACGATCATCTCGAAGTCGGTGGCCCGCGGCGGCGGCCGTACCTCCTACCGCGGCCTGGTGCGGGTGAACCCGATCGCGCACCACGCCCGGTCGACCGTGAAGTGCGACGCGCTGCTGGTCGACACCATCAGCCGCTCCGACACCTACCCCTACGTGGACGTCCGCACCGACGACGTGTCCATGGGCCATGAGGCCACGGTGTCCAAGGTCAGCGAGGACCAGCTGTTCTACCTGATGTCGCGCGGCCTCTCGGAGGACGAGGCGATGGCCATGATCGTGCGTGGCTTCGTCGAGCCGATCGCCCGTGAGCTGCCGATGGAGTACGCACTCGAGCTGAACCGGCTGATCGAGCTGCAGATGGAAGGGGCCGTCGGCTGATGGCGGCAGTGGTCGACACCCCAGCGGTGCCCAGGGCCTCGCGGGGGGAGCGGTTCACCTCGTACGACGTCGAGGCGTTCGAGGTGCCGTCCGGCCGCGAGGAGGACTGGCGGTTCACGCCACTGCGCCGGCTTCGGGGGCTGCACCTGCCCATTGGACAAGGGGGCGCCGCGGCGACGGGCACTGCTGCCGTGCGGGTGGACGCCGCGCCGGAGGTCACCGTGCACACGGCGACCCGCGGCGACCAGCGCATCGGCGCCGGCGGGGTGCCGGGCGACCGGGTGGCCGCGCAGGCCTGGGGCGCCTTCGCGGAGGCCACCGTGGTCACCGTGCCGCGCGAGGTGCGGGCGACGGCGCCCACCCTGGTCACCGTGACCGGCCCAGGCGCCGGGCGGGCGGCCTACGGGCATCTGCAGCTGCGGGCCGAGCGGTTCGCCGAGGCCGTGGTGGTGGTCGACTACCGCGGCGGCGGCACCTACGGCGAGAACGTGGAGCTGGTGCTGGATGACGGCGCGCAGCTGACCGTGGTGTTCGTGCACGACTGGGCCGACGACGCCGTGCACGTCACCGCGCACCACGCCGCGCTCGGCCGGGACGCCGCGCTCCGGCACAACGTCGTCACCTTGGGCGGTGACCTGGTGCGGGTCAGCCCCACCATGACGTTCAAGGGTCCCGGCGGCGACATCGAGGCCAACGGGCTGTACTTCGCCGACGCCGGACAGCACTTGGAGCACCGCACGTTCATCGACCACGCCGTGCCGCACTGCCGATCGAACGTGACCTACAAGGGAGCGCTGCAGGGCCGCGGCGCGCACACGGTCTGGATCGGCGACGTGCTGATCCGCGCCGCCGCCGAGGGCACCGACACGTTCGAGCTGAACCGGAACCTGGTGCTGACCGATGGCGCCCGAGCCGACTCGGTGCCGAACCTGGAGATCGAGACCGGCGAGATCAAGGGCGCCGGACACGCGTCCGCGACCGGCCGCTTCGACGACGAGCAGTTGTTCTACCTGACCTCGCGCGGCATCCCGACCGACCTGGCCCGCCGCCTGGTGGTCCGCGGCTTCTTCAACGACGTGCTGGCCAAGATCACCGTGCCGGCGGTGCGCCAGCGGCTGGAGGCCGCGATCGAGGCCGAGCTGCAAGCGGTCGGCGCCTGACGGGATTCGAGCAATGAACGGAGCTACCGAGGAGACCATGTCCACCCTGGAGATCAAGGACCTGCACGTCGCGGTGACCACCGAGGACGGCCAGAAGGAGATTCTCTCCGGCGTCGACCTCACGGTCACGGCCGGCGAGACGCACGCGATCATGGGTCCGAACGGCTCCGGCAAATCCACCCTGGCGTACTCCATCGCCGGCCACCCGAAGTACCACGTGACCTCCGGCCAGGTGCTGCTGGACGGCGAGGACGTGCTGGCCATGACCGTCGATCAGCGGGCAAGGGCCGGCCTGTTCCTGGCCATGCAGTACCCGGTCGAGGTGCCCGGCGTGTCCATGTCGAACTTCCTGCGCACCGCGGTCACCGCGATCCGCGGCGAGGCGCCCAAGCTCCGCACCTGGGTCAAGGAGGTGCGGGACGCGATGACCGCGCTGGACATCGACCCGTCGTTCGCCGAGCGCAGCGTCAACGAGGGGTTCTCCGGTGGCGAGAAGAAGCGGCACGAGATCCTGCAGCTCGCGCTGCTCCGACCGAAGATCGCCATCCTGGATGAGACCGACTCCGGGCTGGACGTGGACGCGCTGCGCGTGGTGAGCGAGGGCGTCAACCGCTACCGGGCGTCCGGCGACGTCGGCGTGCTACTGATCACGCACTACACCCGGATCCTGCGGCACATCACCCCCGACCGCGTGCACGTCTTCGCTGGCGGGCGGATCGTCGAATCCGGCGGCGCCGAGCTGGCCGAGCGGCTCGAGGAAGAGGGCTACGTGCGCTACATCGGTAGTCAGGAGGCGGCGGCGTTGTGACTGCTCAGCTGGATTCCGTCCTCGACGTCCGGAAGATCCGCGCCGACTTCCCGATCCTGTCCCGCACGGTGCGGGCCGGCAAACCGCTGGTGTACCTGGACTCCGGGGCCACCTCGCAGCGGCCGCGGCAGGTGCTGGACGCCGAGCGCGCCTTCATCGAGCAGCACAATGCCGCGGTGCACCGCGGCGCGCACCAGCTCGCCGAGGAGGCCACCGACGCCTACGAGTCGGCGCGGGCCCGCATCGCCGGCTTCGTCGGGGTCGGCGCCGGCGAGGTGGTGTTCACCAAGAACGCCACCGAGGGCATCAACCTGGTGACGTACTCGCTGGGCAACGCCGCCACCGCCGGTGCTGATGCCGCCCGCTTCGCCGTCGGACCCGGCGACGAGATCGTCATCACCGAGATGGAGCACCACGCCAACCTGGTGCCGTGGCAGCAGCTGTGCGTCCGGACCGGCGCCACCCTGCGCTGGTTCGGCGTCACCGACGACGGCCGGCTCGACCTGTCGAACCTCGACACTCTGATCAACGAGCGGACCAGGATGGTGGCGTTCACCCACCAGTCCAACGTCCTGGGCACGGTGAACCCGGTCGCCACGCTGGTGCGGCGGGCGCACGAGGTCGGCGCGCTGACCCTGATCGACGCCGCCCAGTCCGTGCCGCACGGGTCGATTGAGTTCGGCCGAGTCGACTTCGCCGAACTCGGCGTCGACTTCGCGGTGTTCTCCGGCCACAAGATGCTCGGGCCGTCCGGCATCGGTGTGCTCTACGGCCGCCGCGAGCTGCTGGAGGCCATGCCGCCGTTCCTCACCGGCGGGTCCATGATCGAGCTGGTGCACATGGAGGGCTCCACGTTCGCCCCGCCGCCGCAGCGGTTCGAGGCCGGCGTGCCGATGACCTCGCAGGCCGTCGGCCTGGCCGCCGCAGTCGACTACCTCACGGTGATCGGCATGGACCGCATCGCCCATCACGAGCACGCACTCACCGCCGCCGCGCTGGACAGGCTGTCCACCGTGCCCGGCGTGCGGATCATCGGTCCCACCTCGGTCGACAGCCGGGGCGGCGCAGTGTCCTTCGTGCTGGACGGCGTGCACGCACACGATGCCGGTCAGGTGCTGGACGACGCCGGGGTCGCGGTGCGGGTCGGCCACCACTGCGCGTGGCCGCTGCACCGGCGCTTCGGGCTGGCCGCCACAGTGCGGGCCACCTTCTACCTGTACAACACCCTCGACGAGGTGGACGCCCTGGTCGAGGCCGTCCGCGAGGCGCGGCGCTTCTTCGGAGCCGGCCGGTGAAGCTCGAGCAGCTGTACCAGGAGATCATCCTGGATCACTACCGCAACCCGCACCGCCGCGGGCTGCGCGAGCCCTACGACGCCGAGGTGCACCACGTCAACCCGACCTGCGGCGACGAGGTGACTCTGCGGGTGCGACTCGTCGGCGAAGGGGTGGACGCCGTGGTCGAGGACGTCTCCTACGACGCCCTCGGCTGCTCCATCAGCCAGGCCGCCACTTCCGTACTCACGGACCTCGTCGTGGACCGCGGCGTCAAGGAATCGCTGTCCACGGTGGACACCTTTGTCGAGCTGATCCAGGGCCGCGGCCAGGTCGAGCCCGACGAGGACGTGCTGGAGGACGCGGTTGCCTTCGCCGGTGTCGCTCGCTACCCGGCACGGGTGAAATGCGCGCTGCTCGGCTGGATGGCCTTCAAGGACGCCGTCGTGCGCAGTGTCGATAGCAATGTCGAGGCAGGGAGCTGATGCAGCCATGACCCAGCAGGACGCCGATCGCGCTGGCCGCAGCGCCGCCGACCTGGACGACGTGGCCATGCCGCCGATGGCTGAGGAGCCGAGCCTGGACGACATCGAGGAGGCCATGCGCGACGTGGTCGACCCCGAGCTTGGCATCAATGTCGTCGACCTCGGCCTGGTCTACGACATCCGGGTGGACGATGGCATCGCCGTCCTCGACATGACCCTCACCTCGGCCGCCTGCCCGCTCACCGATGTCATCGAGGACCAGACCAGGGCCGCCCTGGTGTATGGCCCCGGCGGCGGCCTGGTGCGCGATTTCAAGATCAACTGGGTGTGGATGCCGCCATGGGGGCCAGACAAAATCACCGAGGATGGGCGCGAGCAACTACGCGCGCTAGGTTTCACGGTCTGATTCGCGGATTTAGTTGCGGTTGACCGTGAATCGGCCGTCGGCTCGGAAGATGGCGTGGTACTTGTGCGCCTGGGTGTGGTGGTTGCGGCAGGCGAGCACCCCGCCCTGGTAGCTGGTCGGCCCACCTTCCGCCCACGGCCGCTTATGATGAATATCACAATGCTGCGCCGGCACCTCACACCCGGCGAACTGGCACGTGCGATCCCGCAGCTCGACGGCCCGGCGAATGGCGATCGGCCACACCCGGGTCTTGCGCCCAATGTCCAGCACCTCACCCGC
>DASXTS010000047.1:0-3174 GCA_036505275.1 Pseudonocardiaceae bacterium | reverse complement strand
GCCGAGCCGTACCCGATCATGGCGCTGGTTCCGATCACCGACCTGCTGATCGTCGACGACTGGTACACCTCCGGCCTGAAGGGCACCGGCAGCGTCAGCACGGTGGCCCAGGACCTTTTCATCCCGCAGGACCGGGTGCTGCCGCTGCCCGCCGTGCTGCAGGGCCAGAGCAGGTCCAAGTGCAACGCCGACTCGGCTATCTACCGGCCGCCGCTGCTGCCGGTGGCCTCGGCGTCCTCTGTCGGCACCGTGATCGGCATGGCGAAGGCGGCCAGGGACACGTTCCTCAAGCGCCTGCCCGACCGCAAGATCACCTATACCGGGTACGAAAGCCAGCGCGAGGCGCCGATCACCCACCTGCAGGTCGCCGAGGCATCGTTGAAGATCGACGAGGCGGAGTTCCACGCCCACCGGCTGGCGACCCTGGTGGATACCAAGGGCGTCGAGGGCTCGCAGTGGAAGCTGGAAGAGCGGGCCCGCGCGCGGGCCGACATGGGCGCGGCCGTGCGCCTGAGCAAGGAAGCCATCGACATCTTCAACTCGGCCAGCGGCGGGTCGTCGATCTACACCGACGTACCGATCCAGCGGATCGCCCGCGACATCCAGGCCGTCAACCTGCATGCCCTGATGAACCCGACCACCAATGCCGAGCTGTACGGGCGCGTGCTGTGCGGGCTCGAGCCGAACACGCTCTACATCTGACGCGGAGAAGAGGAACGAGAAATGACCACCAGCACCCCCACAGCCTCGGCCGGCGGTCCGTCCGCGGCCGACCAGGCGGCTGTGGCGGCCCTGACCCAGCGCGTGATCGCGGCGTGGGCATACCACGACGCCGACGGGTTCGCCGAGGTCTTCACCGAGGACGGCACCATGATCCTGCCCGGCCTGTTCCGCAAGGGCCGCGAGGAGATCCGCGCCTACCTCAAGGACGCGTACGCCAACCAGTACAAGGGCACCCAGGTCACCGGGCGACCCATCGACATGCGGTTCCTGGCGCCCGACGTGTGCCTGCTGCTCACCCAGGGCGGCGTGCTGGCCCCCGGCGAGTCCGAGGTCAGCGACGACCAGGCCATCCGGGCGTCGTGGACGGTCGTCAAGCGCGACGGCGAGTGGAAGATGGCCGCCTACCAGAACAGCCCCGCGGTCCGCACCCTGCCGGCGCCCGGCACCTCCGGGGCGTGATCGCGATGGGCAACCACGTGGGACACCGGGCGGTCGTGCTCGGCGGGAGCATGGCCGGGCTGTTGGCCGCGCGGGTGCTCTCCGACGCCTACGCCGAGGTGCTGATCGTGGACCGGGACCAGCTCACCGGCGTGACAACGGCGCGGCGCGGTGTGCCCCAGGGCCGCCACGTGCACGGCCTGCTGGCTCGCGGCCAACAGATTCTGGAGGAACTCTTTCCCGGGTTCACCGAGGGTGCCATCGCCGCCGGGGTGCCCACCGGTGACCTCGGCGAGCTGCGCTGGTACTTCAACGGGCGGCGGCTGGAGCCTGGCACCACGGGCCTGGTGTGCGTGTCGGCCGCGCGGCCGTTGCTGGAGAGTCTGGTGCGCGCGCGGGTCGCGGCGCTGCCGAACGTGAGCTTCGTTGAGGAGACGGACATCGTCGGCCTGGTTGCCACCGAGGACCGCTACCGGATTGTCGGGGTGCGGGTGCACGGGCAGGCCGAGGCTAGCCGCGAGGAGACCATCGAGGCCGACCTGGTGATCGACGCCACCGGTCGCGGCTCCCGGACCCCGGTGTGGCTGGAGGAACTCGGCTACGACCGGCCGGACGAGGACCGGGTGAAGATCAACCTGAGCTATACGACGAGGCATTTCCGGCTGCGCGACGAGTCCATCCTGAACGGCGACCTCTCGATCAACCCGGTGTCCACGCCGTCGCACCCACGAGGGGCGTTCTTCTCCAGGATCGAGAACGGCCGGTGCGTGCTGTCCTTGACCGGTGTGCTCGGCGACGCCGCGCCTACCGACCCGGAGGGCTTCATCGGCTGGATCAAAACCCTGCCGGTGCCCGACATCTACGAGGTGATCAAGGACGCCGAGCCGCTCGACGACGCGGTGACGTTCAAATACCCGGCGAGCGTGCGCCGCAGGTACGAGCGGCTGCCCCGATTCCCCGAGCACTTCCTGGTGCTCGGTGACGCGGCGTGCAGCTTCAACCCGGTCTACGGGCAGGGCATGACGGTGGCCGCGCAGGAGTCGCTGGTGCTGCGCAACCACCTGGAGTTGGGAGTGCCGCAGCCGCTGCGGTTCCTCAAGGACATCTCCAAGGTCATCGACGTGCCCTGGGACATCTCGGCCGGTGGCGACCTCAGCTTCCCGGAGGTGGACGGCCACCGCCCGATGAAGGTCAAGATGGGCAACGCCTACATGGCCAGGCTGCAGGCGGCGGCCACCAGGGACGGCCACATCACCAGGACGTTCATGCGGGTGGCCGGCCTGGTCGACCCACCGCAGGCGCTGATGCGTCCCGGCATGATGTTCCGGGTGTTCCGCAACGGCAAGACCGCCACCGAGCCGCCGCCGCGGTGGCAGGACAGCATCGTGGACGAGGAGGCCGTGGGTAGCTGACGACCACCGCCCCTCAGGCCGCGTGGCGGGCGGCGATGTCGGCGCGCAGGGCCTTCTTGTCGACCTTGCCGACTGCCGTGGTGGGCAGGGCGTCCACCACGACGAGCCGTTCCGGCAACTTGAAGCGGGCCACCCCGGCGCGCTCCATCACCGCCACCACCTCGCGCAGCTCGACGGTGGCACGTGCTTCGGGCACCACGTAGAGGCACACGGTCTCGCCGAGCACCGGGTGCGGCATGGCGACCGCGGCGGCCAGGCTGACGCCGGCGACCTGGTAGGCGAAGTTCTCCACCTCCTCCGCGGAAATCTTCTCGCCACCGCGGTTGATCATGTCTTTGTCCCGGCCCTCGACGACCAGGTAGCCGTCCGGCCGCCGGCGCACGATGTCGCCGGTGCGGTACCAGCCGTCGACGAACGCCCTGGCGTTGTGCTCCGTTGCCAGGTAGTAGCCGCGCGGGGTGTAGGGGCCGCGGGTGAGCAGCACGCCCGGCTCGCCCGGCGGCACCGGGCGGCCGTCCTCGTCGACCAGCAGAATCTCGTCGTCCGGGCAGATCGGCCGGCCCTGGGTGTGGCAGATCACCTCGTCCGGGTCGTCCATCCT
>DASXTS010000046.1:0-8747 GCA_036505275.1 Pseudonocardiaceae bacterium | reverse complement strand
GGCACGCCGTACACCAGCTGCCCGGTCGCACCGTGGCACGGGACGGCGCCGAGGTGCGGGCGCTGGTGCCCGGTCGGGTGGCCGCGCTGCCGCGGGAGGTGAGCCGGCTGCAGGTGGCCGGCACCGACGTGGCGGCCGACGAGCCGGGGCCGGCGCCGGACGGCGTCCCCGCGCTGTGGCTCAACCCCGCGGTGCCGATGACCGTCGGCAAGGCCGCCGCCCAGGTCGGCCACGGCACCATGATCGCCGCGGCGCTGCTGCACGCCACCGGCGACGACGCAACACTGGCCGCCTGGGCCGCCTGCGACTACCGGGTCGCGGTCCGCACCGCGCCCCCCGAGGTGTGGCGCGACCTGCACGGCGGCACCACCTGGGGCGACGACCCACTGCACGCCTGGCGCCGCCGACGGGTGGTCGCGGTCCGCGACGCCGGCTTCACCGAGGTCGCCCCCGGCACCGTCACCGTCCTCGCCCAGCTACCCGTAGGGCCGGACTGACCCGGCCCGCAACTGCGACGATGTGACATTTCCCCATTAGAAGTGGGGGAATGTCACATCGTCGCCATAACGGGACGGGCTGGGTCACCGGGGCGGCGGCGAGGGGGCGGCTCAGCGCGCCGGGTCGGTTCCGCTGGGACCGACGGGGCCGGCGTCGATCCGGCGCAGCGCGGCCCGCACGACTTCGGGGTCGGTGGTCTGCCAGAACGGCGGCAGGGAGGCCATCAGGAACGAGCCGTACCGGGCGGTGGCCAGCCGCGGGTCGAGCACGGCGACCACGCCGCGGTCGGTCATGGTGCGGACCAGCCGCCCGGCGCCCTGGGCCAGCCGCAGCGCGGCGTGCGAGGCCGCGACCGTCATGAAGCCGCTGCCGCCGCGGGCGTCCACCGCGCGCTGCCGCGCGCTCATCAGCGGGTCGTCCGGCCGGGGGAACGGGATCCGGTCCATGATCACAAGCTGCAGCGACTGGCCCGGCACGTCCACGCCCTGCCACAGCGATAGCGTGCCGAACAGGCACGTCGACTCGTCCGCGGCGAACTTGGCGACCAGCGCCGACGTGGCGTCCTCGCCCTGGCAGAGCACCGGCACCGCGAGCCGCTCGCGCAGCTCGTCGGCGGCCTGCCGGGCGGCGCGCATGGACGAGAACAGACCGAGGGTCCGCCCGCCGGCCGCGGTGACCAGCTGCTCGATCTCGTCCAGGTATGCCGCCGGCAGCCCGTCACGGCCGGGCGGCGGCAGGTGCCGCGCCACGTACAGGATCGCGCTGCGCCGGTAGTGGAACGGGGAGCCGACGTCCAGCCCGGCCCACCGCGGGCCGTCCCGACCGTCGGTTGGCGGTGGCTTTTCGGTCGCCATGCCCGTGGTCACTGGTCGGGCCCGGTCGGCCGACGACGGCAGGCCCCACTGCCGGGCCAGCACGTCGAACGCGCCGCCCAACGCCAGGGTGGCGGAGGTGAGCACCACGGTGCCGCGGGCGAACAACCGATCGCGCAGCAGCCCGCCGACCGCCAGTGGCGCCACCCGCAACACGTGTCCCCGTCGGTCCTCTTCGGCCAGCCACACCACCTCACGCCGGGCCGCCGGATCGTCCTCCGTGAACGCGGCGAGCAGCCGCACGGCGTTGTCCTGCACCTCCTCCAGCAGCGCCAGTGCCAGCTTGCGGGCGGTCGCGTTCTCGGCGTCCTCCCGGCGACTGCTGCCGAGCGCCGCTCGGCAGGCGCCGGCCGCGTCCCGGGTGGCGGCGAGCACCACGCCGGTCGCCTCGGGCATCCGCTCCCACCGGCCGGCCGGCGCCGCGGCCAGCGCGGCCGCCAGCCCGTCGCCGGCCTCGAGCAGCCGGTCGGTGATCGCCTGGTCGATCAGCCTCGCGCAGCGCTTGGCAGCCGCGGTGACGGTGCCCGCGGTGAGCTCCGCGGTGGCCACCCCGGTGACCCGGTCCACCAGGTCGTGCGCCTCGTCCACCACGACGAGGTCGTGCTCGGGCAGCACGATGCCGTTCTCCAGAGCGTCGATGGCCAGCAGTGCGTGGTTGGTCACCACCACATCCACCCGGCCGGCCTGAGCGCGGGCCTTCTCGGCGAAGCAGTCCGCGCCAACCGGGCACCTGGCCAGCCCGAGACACTCCCGCGCCGACACCGACACCTGCCGCCAGGCAGGCTCACCGACCCCGGGCACCAGCTCGTCCCGGTCGCCGGTCTCCGTCGCGGCCGCCCACTCGTGCAGCCGCTTGACCTGCCGGCCCGTCGCGGACGCAGCGAACGGGTCGAACAGCGCGGGATCGTCCGGCTCGTCGGTCGGCCCGGTGTGCACCTTGTGCAGGCACAGGTAGTTGCGCCGGCCCTTGAGGATCGCGAACGTGGGCGCCCTGCCGAGTAACGGCTGCAGTGCGCTGGCCAGCCTCGGCAGGTCCCGATCCACGAGCTGGCGCTGCAGCGCGATCGTTGCGGTGGATACCACCACGGTGCCGTCCCGCTCCACGGCGTGCCGGATCGCCGGCACCAGGTACGCCAGCGACTTCCCGGTGCCGGTGCCGGCCTGCACGGCCAGGTGCTCACCGGTGCGGAGCGCGGCGGCCACCGCCTCGGCCATCGCAAGCTGCCCCTCGCGCCGCTGGCCGCCGAGCGCCGCGACCGCCGCCGCCAGCAGCCTCGTCACGTCCGGCAGCGGCCGAGTCGGCTCGCCGGGGCTGTCCGCCACGCCCGCTGACGCTACCCGTTCGGCCAGACGGCGGCGCCGTACCCCGCCGGCCCGTCGGAAGACGTCGCGCCAGCCGCCCGGGTATGGCGTCTCTCCCGTTGCCCAGCTCAGTGGTCGAGCGCGACGGCGCCCTGGGCGGCTTCGGTGTTGCGGCGGGTCTTGGCCCACCCGTTGCGGCCCCGGAGCAGGCGCACCAGGGCGCGCCAGGAGGTGATGTAGAACGTGTAGATATAGAGCGCGTAGCCCAGGCCGTAGCCGAGGCCGCGCCAGTACGAGCCCGTGCGCTCGCAGCGCCAGCGGTAGATCGGACCCCACATCAGGAACGGAAGCAGGCCGAAGATGCCGTAGACGGCGAAGAGCAGCCAGGCGCCGCCGGTGAACCAGGCCCACACCTCGGCTGGATGCTGCACGGTGCGGATTCCGAGGAGGACGAACGGGATGGGGTAGACCAGGGTGCCAAGGAGCTGCATCCAGGGCTGCGCCAGGTAGTAGAGCATCTCGGCCGCGCCCAGCGTGGACAGGTGCCGGGACTGCCAGATCCGGCGCAGGTAGCGAGCGCACTGCATGGTGCCCTGGCCCCAGCGGGTGCGCTGGGCGAGGAAGCGTCGCAGGCTGTACAGGCCCTCCTGGTCGACGTGGGCGTCGATGGTGAAGCCGGTACGCCAGCCCGCTGTGAGCAGGTGCACGCCGAGCTCGAAATCCTCCAGGAGGGAGCCGCGCCACGGCCGGCCGTCCGGCCCGGCGATGGAGTCCAGCGCGGACAGCCGGGTGAACTGCCCGTTGCCCCCCATGGAGATGGTCCCGGAGATGCCGCGGGACATCTGGATCGCGGCGATCGCAGTCCGGAACTCCAGGTCCTGCATCCGCACCAGGAGCAGGCCGTACCAGCGGCGCAGCCGGCCGACGCCGTGCTGCGGCACGCCGCGGTTGACCATCCGCACGTCGAGCTGAACGGCGCCGATGCCCGGGTCGCCGAACAGGTGCCCGGCCGCGCACACCGCGAGGCAGTCGGCCGTCGGGCGGCCGTCAGCGTCCACCACGACGACCACGGCGCGCGTGGTGTCGGCGTGCCGCCCCATCCACTGCTTGATCGCCCGGTAGCCGGCATTGAGCGCATCGCCCTTGCCGGTTCGCGCGTGCGGGCGCCTGCGTTGTACCAGGTGGATGTTGACGTCGCTGCCGCCCCTGGCGCGGCGCACCTCGCCGGCCGTCCAGTCCTCCGAGTCGTCGTCGATGACCCAGACGTGTGCGCTGGGGAAGGTGCTCCGCAGATAGCGGACGGTGCCGCCGACGACGGCCTCCTCGTCGCGGCACGGCACCATGAAATGCCATTCGAAGTGCGATGCGTCGCCGGCCGGCGCCCGCCGGTGCCGCAGGTACGGCACGACGATCAGGCACACATACGTCACGAACGCCACGCTCATGGTCAACGCGAGCGCCTGGGTAAAGCCGAGCAGCAGGTCCAGCGACGGCTGTGTCATCACGGCTCGCCCGTCGGCTCCGAGGGTGCCCGCCCTGCCTCTGATGCCCTGTGGGCCCCTGATGCCCTGCTGGCCCCTGATGCCCTGCTGGCCGCTGATGCCCTTCTGGCCGCTGATGCCCCGGTCGCCCGTGGGCCCCTGGTGGAAAGCCATACGAAGATCACCAGCGCGGCCGCGCCGCCGAACACGCTGACCATCGACCCGAGCAGGGTGTGTCCGAGGTAGTAGCCACGCTCCCGGCCGAGGTTGCTGATCAGTGCCACCAGGGTCAGCATCCTGAGCTGGTTGACCAGCACCAGCGCCAGCGCCGCGGCGCCGAGGGAGGCCAGCACCCGCCGGGTGATCCGCGGCCTCAGGCCGACCATGACGGCCGCGACCAGGAGCAGCGGCACCACAAGGAATGCCGAGGTGCACTCCGGGGTGATCTTCAGCCCGATCGCGTGGTCGGTGCTCAGTCCGAAGTAGACGGTCTGTCGGCCGGGCACCACGTATACACCGGAGGAGGTCACCGCGTTGATCAGCAGCCCGGCTAGCCGGATTTCCAGTGAGCGGTACACGCCGTGCCAGGCGACGAGCGCCACGCCAACGCCGAGCAGTGCGCCGACCACGCACCTGGTCGCCAGGGTGGTCCGGCCGTCGAGTGTGTGTTCCGTGTCAGTCGCAACCATCCGGAGAGTTATCGGTGACCGCGATCGGCCGCTGTATCGCCGTGCCGGGTGATCGTCGCGTGATCAACATGCGGCTCCGGATCACGGTGCGTGCGACTTGGTGAGCGGTCCGGGTGGTTCGCCTCGCCCCTTCCGGTCGCGGAGGGTCGAAGGCCGCCGCCTCCGGCGCCGTGGTGCCGTTATGTGTGCGCGGCACAGCCGCAAAGCCCCTGCCACCGCGGACGCGGGGATCCACGTCGCGCAGGGCCAATTCCACAACGCTATTCGCGAAATTCGGAGGAACAGATGCGCATGTTCACGGCGCGGCGTGGCGGACTGCTGGGCGTGGTCACGGCGGCCCTTGTCGTCGGCGCGGCGCTCCCGGCCGCAGCGGCGCCCGGTGACGGATCGGCGTACGGGGCGAGCGCCAACCTCACCCTGCTCGGCGCCGGCGCGGTCACGGTCGGCCCGCTCGCGCCCGCCAGCACCGCTGGTCCCACTGATAATTCGGTGGCCAGCGCGGCCGTGCCGAATGTCCTGTCGGTCGGCGCGGTCACCACCTCGGCGCGGCTGGACGAGCTCACCGGGGTGGTCACCGCGCGGGCCACCACTGGCGATGTGACGATCGGCGTCTTCGGCCTGCAGAACATCATCACGGCGACGGCGGTGGAGGCCACCTGCACGGCGACCGAGGCCGGCAACGTCGGTACCACCACGCTGACCAACGTCAGCCTCGGCTCGCGCGGCGCCGCGGACGCCAGCCCGGCTGCGAACACCACGATCGACCTGTCCGGCATCGCGTCGATCACCCTGAACGAGCAGATCGTCAATGCCGACGGCAGCCTGACCGTCAACGCGATCCACATCCGGTTGCTCGGCGGGACGCTGTCCTCGGTCGGCACCGGAGACGTGATCATCGCGTCGGCCACCTGCGGGCCGGCCGCGCTGCCGACACCGATGGCCTCCGGGGTGGGGCTGTGGATCAGCCTCGGCCTGCTCGCCACGGCCGTGGTCGGCGCTGCCGTCACGGCGAGTCGCCGTCGTGCCCGTGCCGCCATCGTGGTGCCGGCGTAGCCGGCCGGAGCTGTTGGGCGCGATGGCTGCGAGAGGAGACGATCGTGTACAAGATCCCGGGGGTTGGCGGGATCGTCGGAGGTAGTGCCGGGCTGGCCGCCACCGGAGCCGACGTGGTCTGGTGGATCGTGTTCGGCGTGGTCCTGCTGCTTGCCGGGCTGGTCGCGCTGCGCACCGCCGGCAGCAAGAGCCGGTCGTAGGCGAGGGCCCGACATGATCGGTGAGGTTCTGCTGTTGGCCGGCACCCGACCGGAGGCCGTGAAGATCGCGCCAGTCGCCCTGGCGATGGCCGAGCACCCTGCGCTCTGCCCGGTGATAGTCCACAGTGGACAGCACGCCGGCATGGTTCCGCAGGCGCTGCGGCCGTTCGGGCTGCGCCCGGAGATCGAGTTGACCTTCGACCGGCGGACCGGCAGCCAGGCCGAACTGGTCGCCGCCATGCTGCCGGCGCTGGACGAGCTGATCGTCCAGCGCCGGCCGGCCGGGGTGCTCGTGCAGGGCGACACCAGCACCACCCTGGCCGGGGCGCTGGCCGCGTTCTGGCGCCAGGTGCCGGTCGCGCACCTGGAGGCGGGGTTGCGCTCCGGCGACCGGGCGGCCCCGTACCCAGAGGAGGGCAGCCGGCAGATGATTGCCAGGATCGCGGCCCTGCACCTGGCGCCGACCTCGGCCGCCGCGCTCGCGCTGCGCACCGAGGCGGTGCCGTCCGGCCGGATCGTGGTGACCGGCAATACGGTGGTCGACGCCGTGCAGCACATCGCCAGGGAGGACCTGCCGGCCGTCGATCCGGCCGTGTCCGCCGTCGAGCACCGGGTGGACGCCTGCGGGGCGCGGCTGATGCTGGTGACGGCCCACCGCCGCGAGTCGTGGGGCGAGCCGCTGAACCGGCTGCTGTACGCCGTCCGGGCGCTGGTCGAGCGGCACCCCGACCTGGTTGTGTTGCTGCCCGTGCACCCCAACCCGGCGGTGGGCGCTCAGGTGCGGGCGGCGCTCGGCGATCACCCCCGGGTCACCGTCACCCGGCCGCTGGACTACCCCGACCTGGTGCGGGTGCTTCGGTTCGCCGACATCGTGCTCACCGACTCCGGTGGCATCCAGGAGGAGGCGCCCAGCTTCGGCACCCCGGTGCTCGTGCTGCGCGACGTCACCGAGCGCCGCGAGGCCATCGACGCCGGCTGCGCCTGGCTGGTTGGAACCGAGCCGGCTCGGATCGTCGCGGAGGCCGAACGCGTCCTCGGCTCGGGCCTGCGCGTTGCCCTGGACCGCAACCCGTACGGCGACGGACGGGCGGCCGCCCGTGTCGTGCACGAGCTGGTCCAGTTGCTGTCGCCTGGCCGGCACTCTGCCCTGATCGCCAGCTGAGGCCCGCTATTGGCGCGCCTCCAAGTACCACCATTGCGCTGAAGTTGAGCCTTTAACTACAGCCATCCGCCCTGCTCCCCGGCGGCGATGGCGGTAGTTAGAGGTGATCAACAGGGGTAATGGTGGTACTTGGAGGCACACCAACTCAGGTGGCGCGCAGGACGGGCTTGCCGTGCAGGGTCACCCCGGCGGTACGCAGCTGTTGCAGGGCGGCCTCCGTGGTGGCCGGCGCCACCCCGGCGGTGAGGTCGAGCAGCACGGTGGTGCGCAGGCCGGTGCCGGCCGCGTCGAGGGCGGTGGCTCGCACGCAGTGGTCGGTGGCAATGCCGACCACGTCCACCTCGTCCACGTCGTGCGAGCTCAGCCAGTCGGCGAGGGTGCGGCCGTCCGGGTCGGTGCCCTCGAACCCGGAGTACGCCGCGGCGTGCGCCCCCTTGGAGAACACCGCCTGGATCGGGGCGACGTCGAGATCGGGGTGGAAGGAGGCGCCGGCGGTGCCGGCCCGGCAGTGCGGCGGCCACGAGTCGACGAAGTCCGGCGTTTCGCTGAAGTGCGGGCCGGGGTCGACGTGGTGGTCGCGGGTGGCAACCACCTGGTCGTAGTCCGCGGTGGACATGTGCCGCGAGATGGCGGCCGCGACGGCCGCGCCGCCGGCGACCGGCAGCGAGCCACCCTCGCAGAAGTCGTTCTGCACGTCCACGACGATCAACGCCCTGGCCATGACGCCTCCCAATGCGTGCTCGGGCTCTGTGAATACCCTCAGCGGAACGTGGTGGGGATGGCCGGCTCGCCCTTCGAGAGCGCGAGACCCTCCCACGGCAAGCTAACCAGCGCGCGCCGCAGGTGTTCGCGGGAGTCCAGCAGGGTCGGCAGCCCGGACGCCCGCCGGCCGGCGCGCATCAGGGGTATGGGCAACAAGCGGTCGTGCTCACCGAGGTCCGGGTCACCGTCCCCGGTACGGAACACCACCTCCTCGGTGGCCGTGCCGGTCGGCTTGTGCCGGCGCAGCGCCGACTTGCGACCGCCGCGGGACTTCTTCATCGTGCTGCGCTTGGCCACCGGCCGACCGTCGACCTCGACCAGCTTGTAGACCATGCCGGCGGCCGGCGCTCCGGACCCGGTGACCACGGCGGTGCCCACGCCGTATCCGTCCACCGGCTCGGCGCGCAGCCCCGCGATGGCGTACTCGTCGAGGTCCCCGGACACCAGGATCCGCGTCTTCGTCGCGCCGAGGGAGTCCAGCTGCTCGCGGGCCTGGCGGGCGAGCACGCCGAGGTCGCCTGAGTCGATCCTGATCGCACCCAGCGACGGTCCCGCCGCGCGGACGGCCGCGTCGATGCCGGCGGTGAGGTCGTAGGTGTCCACCAGCAGCGTTGTGCCCGGTCCGAGCGCGGCGACCTGGGCGGCGAAGGCATCCTCCTCACGGTCGTGCAGCAGGATGAACGCGTGCGCCGCGGTGCCCGTCGTCGGGATGCCGAAGCTCCGGCCGG
>DASXTS010000045.1:0-3194 GCA_036505275.1 Pseudonocardiaceae bacterium | reverse complement strand
CGGGGCGCTCAGGTCAATCGTCAGGAACGAGTCGAACATCCAGCGACCGGCCACCGGCACCCCGTTGCTGTACTGCGCCACCCAGGTCGCGTAGTCGTCCACCGTGCGGCTGCTGTTGTGGTACACCAACGCCAGGTGCTGAAACCCCGTCGCGGCCGCGGTCGGATACCCCACTGCCGTGCCGCCGGCCGCCGCCTGCGCCGGCTGACCCGCCAGCGCGCCCACCGCAATCCCAGCGGCCACCAGCACGCCAACACCGGCCCGCACCATCCGCGACATCCGCACGATAACCCCTATGTGATTCCGGGCGCGCTCCACCAGGCCAACAACCCGACCTTTGTTCGGGTCATTCGCTTTCGAGTCAGCGCGTGGGATTGGTTATTTGCTATTTGGGTCCGGCCGTTGCTCCGGGCCTGGCACCAAGAGTGCGCGACGAGCCCGGTCGCCTCGAAGTGCGACAAGTCCCCACTTCAACGCCGCAGGTCACAACCCGTACGAGCACCACACACCTCGCGCTGCGTAATCACACACCGTGCCCAATCCCCCACCCAGCGAAACACCAACCCAAATACCCACCCACCACCAGGACCAAAGTCCCAAAACCACCAGGACCAACCACACAACAATCACAATCGAATGGGACCAACGTGCCGGCACCCACGGACCACACGGCCCGTCGGGGGGCACCGCCGGGAACCGGGCAGCGGCTCCACCATCGAGTGATCCACGGCCCGTCCAACCGCCGGCCGGTCCTAACATCGGCCACATGGGGGCTAAGCAGGCCAAACTTCGGCTGGACGAGCTGCTCGCCGAGATGAGGGAGCGGCTGGACGAGATCGTCAACACGCGCGACTCACTGCAGGCCCTGCTGGACGCCATGCTCGCGGTCGCCTCCGGCCTGGAGCTCGAGTCCACCCTGCAACGGATCGTCTCGGTCGCCACCGAGCTGGTGGACGCCAAGTACGGCGCGCTGGGCGTGCTCGGCCCGGACAACTACCTTGCCGGATTCGTCTACGTCGGCATCGACGAGCACACCAGGGCCGCCATGGGCGAGCTGCCGCAGGGCCACGGCCTGCTCGGCCACCTGATCAGCGACCCGAAGCCGCTACGGCTGCAGGACCTGAGCAAGCACCCGGTCTCGGTCGGCTTCCCGGCCAACCACCCGCCGATGAGAAGCTTCCTCGGCGTCCCCGTCCGGGTGCGCGACGAGGTGTACGGCAACCTCTACCTCACCGAGAAGAACGGCAGCGGCGAGTTCACCGCCGACGACCAGGTGGTGGTGCAGGCGCTGGCCGCCGCGGCCGGCATCGCGGTGCAGAACGCGCACCTGTTCGAGGAGGTCATGCGCCGCCAGCGCCGGCTGGAAGCGACCGCGGAGATCACCACCGAGTTGCTCTCCGGCAGCTCCACCAGGCATATCCTTGAAATGGTCGCTCAGCGGGGGATGGAGCTCTCCGGCGCGGACGCCGCGTTCATCGCCTCCGGCGACCTTCGCGTCCAGCCGCACATCCAGCAGGTCCTTGCCCACGCCGGCATGACCGAGCCCGAGGTGGCCAGCCTTACCGTCGATGACGGCGGGGTGCCGCTGGCGCGGGTCGTGGCCCTCGGCGCGCCGCTGCCGTTCGAGATCACGGGCGAGCAGCTGACCCGCTTCGGCCCAGCGGTCGCGGTCGGACGGCACGGGAACAGCGCCACCGCAGGTGCCGTCGTTGCGCTGCGCGTGGCCGGCCGGGAGCCGTTCCGCCAGGACGAGCTCACCCTGCTCAGCCAGCTCGCCGACCAGGCGACAATCGCGCTGGAGATGGCCGCCAAGCACCACGCGCAGCGCCAGCTGGACATCTTCGGCGATCGTGACCGGATCGCCCGCGACCTGCACGACCACGTCATTCAGCGGTTGTTCGCCGCCGGCATGGGGTTGCAGGGCACCCTGCAGCGCACCACCGATCCCGCCGTGCGGCGCCGCCTGCAGGACACCGTGGATCAGCTCGACCAGACCGTCCGGGAGATCCGCACCTCGATCTTCGATCTGCACACCCCGTCGGCCATCACCAGGTCCAGCCTGCGCCGGCGGTTGCTGGACATCATCGCCGAAGTCACCGAGGACAGCGCGCTGTCTCCGTCGGTGCGCATCGACGGCCCGGTCGACAGCGTGGTGCCCGAGCGGATCGGCCAGCACGCCGAGGCCGTGGTGCGCGAGGTGGTCAGCAACGCGGTGCGGCACGCGAAGGCGTCCGAGCTGATCGTGACCATCGAGGCGCGGGACGATCTGATCATCGATATCCGCGACAACGGCCGAGGCATCACCGAGCGAGGCCGTCGCAGCGGCCTGCTCAACATCGAGAAGCGGGCCGTCGAGTGCACCGGCACCTGCACCGTCGAGTCAGGCCCCGGTGTCGTCGGTACCCGCATCGTCTGGGTGGTCCCGGTGCGCGCCGGCTCGCCGGCCTAGTGTGGTGACATGTCGTCCGACGTCGTGCTGCTGATCCTGCTGCTGGTGGTTGCGGGTGGTGTGCTGCTGGCAGTGAACAATGCGCGCGGCCGGCGACGGCGCGAGCTGGCCGACGCCCAGGCCGAGGCGCGGCGCTGGGCGGAGCGCCTCGGCGGCCAGGTGCTGAACCTGGTCGGCAACAACGAGCCGTCCAAGCAGGCGCTGGCCGACGCTGCCGAGCGGTACACCGCGGCGGGCTCGCAGCTGGAGCAGGCCCGCAGCGCCAAGCAGTACGAGCTGGCCATCGAGACCGCGCGGGAGGGCCTGTACTACGTTCGGGCGGCCCGCGAGGCGATGGGCATGGACCCCGGCCCCGAGCTGCCGACCACGCCCGGGCGGCAGCGGGCCGGCGCGGTGAGCGAGGACCGCACGGTGGACGTCGAGGGCCACCGCTACGCCGCGTCCAACCGGCCGTCGGACCGCACACCGCACTACTACCCCGGCGGCGCGGTGGCCGGGCGGCCGGTGCCGCAGGGCTGGTACAGCGAGCCGTGGTGGAAGCCGGCGCTGATTGCCGGCGCGTGGGGGGTCGGCTCCTTCCTGCTCTTCGACGCACTGTTCTCCGGCATGCACGGGGTGCCGAGCACCGAGGCCTTCGAGCAGGGCTACGCCGAGGGCTACCAGGACGCCGACGCCGGCGACGGTGGTGATGGCGGCGGTGACGGCGGTGGTGGTGGTGACGGCGGTGGTGATGGCGGTGGTGATG
>DASXTS010000044.1:0-44985 GCA_036505275.1 Pseudonocardiaceae bacterium | reverse complement strand
ATTCATAGTGCCAGTATTCATAGTGCCAGTATTCATAGTGTCGACGGGCTTCGCGCTTCCAGCACGGCGAGGTCGCGTACCGCGTAGCGGCGGTGCTCGCATTCCTCCCCCATCACCACTCGCAGGCAGTGGCCGACCGAGCGCGATTCCTCGGGATAGCCGGGCGCGGGCGCACGACCGCATGTGCGTTCGAGCTCGGTGTCGGTGAGGTCGTCGACAATGCCGCGCACCAGCGCCAGGCGATCGGCGCGCACCTGCATCACCTCTGGGTACGACGGCCGCGCGTCGATGTCGATGCCGAGCGCCGCCGCGTCCGCGGGCGGATAGGCGGTGTGGGTGAGGCCGAGCCGGTGGTAGGGCATCGGCTGGTCGAGGATCGTGCGACTGGCCCAGGCGTCGGTGGCGAAGACGAGATGGCGCATCGTCTCGACGAAGGACCATTCATCGTCGACCCGTTCGTGGCGAGCCGCATCGGGCAGCCGCTCGGCGCGGGCGACCGTGTCCGACCAGAGCCGTTCGATGGTCTCCCACATCGCTCGGTAGTCCTCGGCCGTCCGCATCTCTCGTACCTGCGCACGTTCAGGGTGTCGGCGGTCGAGCTCGGCCTCCACGAACGCGGTGACGTCGACGTCGTTGACCACGAAGTTGCCGAGAAGTCCGGACACGTTGACGTCGACCAGCCACGAGTCGACGATCTTGACCTGGCGTAGATCGCAGTCGCGGAACTTCGCGCCGGTGAGGTCGGCGTTGGTGAAGCTCGCGCCGCGGAAGGCGTTGGTGTCTTGGTACTCCGCTGCCATCGCGCCATCATCCCTGATGGATCGGACGGGAACGCCGCCGGTTCCCTGCCCCGGGCGGCCGCACCGGGGTTCCACCGACTGATGAGGTAACCGCATGACTGGTCTGGCGTGGTGGCAGCAGGGGGCGATCTACCAGATCTACCCGCGGTCGTTTGCCGACAGCGACGGCGACGGAGTGGGGGACCTGCGCGGGGTTACGGCGCATCTGGACTACCTGGCGGAGCTGGGTGTGACGGCGGTGTGGCTATCGCCGATCTTTCCCTCGCCGATGGCCGATTTCGGATACGACGTCAGCGACTATTGCGACATCGATCCGGTGTTCGGATCGTTGGCCGACCTGGACGCGCTGGTCGCGGGCTGCCACTCCCGCGGGATCAAGGTCGTGCTGGATTGGGTGCTCAACCACACCTCCGACCGGCATCCCTGGTTCGTGGCCGCCCGCTCCGGCCGCGACGACCCGCGCCGCGACTGGTATGTGTGGCGCGACGGTGCCGCTGGCGGTGCCCGCCACAGTGGCCCGCCGAACAACTGGGTCGCGGCGTTCCAGGCGGTCGGCCCGGCGTGGACCTTCGACGAGGCCAGCGGCCAGTGGTACCTGCACTCGTTCCTGCCGGAGCAGCCGGACCTGAACTGGGACAACCCGCAGGTCGAGGCGGCAATGCACGACGTGCTGCGGTTCTGGCTGGACCGGGGGATCGACGGATTCCGGCTCGACGCCGTGCACCGGCTGGCCAAGGACCCACAGTTGCGGGACAACGTTGCCGGTGACCGCAGCCACGACGAGGACTGGGACACCATGCCCGAGCGGCTGCGCGGCATCCGGCGGGTGGTCGACCGCTACCCGGACCGGATGCTGGTCGGGGAGCTGTACCTGCTGGATCTCACCCGGTTCGTCGGCTACCTGAACTCGGGTGATCAACTGCACATGGCGCACAATTTCGTGTTCATCCAGCTGCCGTGGTCCGCCGAGGCGTACTTGGCATCAATCGATGAATTCGAGACGCTCTCGGCCGAGCACACCTGGCCGGCCTGGTTCCTGGCCAACCACGACCTGCCCCGAGTGGCCAGCCGCTTCAACGTCGACGGGCAGGGCGCCGCGCGGGCCCGTGCGGTGGGCCTGATGCTGTACGCGCTGCGCGGTACACCGTTCATCTACCAGGGCGAAGAACTCGGCCTGCCGGACGCCACCATCCCGCCCGACCGGGTCGTCGACGTCGACGGCCGCGACCCGCAACGCGCCCCGATCCCCTGGGAACCACCGTCCGTGGCCGGCCCCGGAGCCGGCTTCACCACCGGAACTCCCTGGCTGCCCTTGATCGACGACGCCGACACGCTGTGCGTGCAAAGCCAGGCCAAGGACCCACGCTCCACGCTCGCCCTCTATCGCCGGCTGGCCAACCTGCGTGCCGCGACACCGGCGCTGCAAGGCGGCACCCAGCGGCTCCTCGACGCCGGACCGGACGTCCTGGCCTGGATCCGGGAAGATCCACAGGATCGGCTGCTCGCGGCCGTCAACTTCACCGCCCTACCGACAGCGTTGGCATTACCCGACCAGAGCCCAGACGCCACCCTGGTCCTGTCCACCGACCCCGACCGCTCCGCTGACGAAGCACACTCGCGCGGCATCACACTCGGCCCCAGCGAAGCAGTCCTCCTGAGGATCGAGCCAACCCGGGAGTCGCCGGCCGTGAAGCGCCCCAAATCCCGCAGTGGTTGAGCAGTGCGACGGGATGAATCTGCGATTGGACCCCGCTGACCCCGCATCTGCCCCGTGAACGCGACAGCAGTCCGGTCCGCACGCCAGCCCGGCTGACTCCAGTCGCGTTCATGCGCTGCACAGCACCGACATGTGGAAGCTGCCGGCCTCTCCTGGTTGGCGGTGCACGACGTCAGCGGCCCTGACCAGAGGCGACAGCCGGCTCGGAGGCACCCGGTGGAGCGCGTTGGCGGTCAGGCTGAAACGATTTAGGGGTACGCTGGACAGGTGGCGCGCAACCGGGAGCCGAGGAACGGCGTGGTCAGCATCAAGGATGTAGCACGGCGGGCGGGCGTCTCCCTCGGCACGGTGTCCAACGTGATCAACCGGCCTGAGCTGGTTTCCGCACAGAAGCGGGCCCTGGTCCGTGCCGTGATCGAAGAACTCGGATATGTACCCTCTGAGTCGGCACGTCAGCTGAGAATGGGGCAGAGCCGGATTCTTGGCCTGCTTGTGCTCGATATGGGCAACCCGTTCTTCGTCGAAGTCGCCCGAGGCGCCGAACACGCCGCACGTGCGGCCGGCCTGCGGGTGATGGTCTGCAACAGTGGCCAAGACCCGCGGGAGGAAGCCGACTACCTGTCGTTGTTCGTGGAACAGCGGGTACGAGGTGTGCTGATTACACCCGCGGACATCAGTGGTGTGAACCACAACGGGTTCGTCAACCATGGCGTCCCGTTCGTGTTCGTCGATCGCGTGCTGCCGGCGGCGGAAGGATGCTCGGTATCGGTCGACGACGTCACCGGAGGCGCGCTCGCCACCAGGCATCTCCTCGAGGCCGGGCACACCGACATCGCCTTCATCAATGGGCCCAGCCAGCTCGCCCAATGCGCGGATCGCCACGAGGGCGTCCGTAGGGCACTCACCGAGGCGGGCCTGGCCGAGAGTGCGGTGACGGTGCTGAGGGTCGACCACCTTGACGTGGCTTCGGGTCGGGACGCCGGTGCGCGTCTGATGGGACTGCCTCGGCGGCCGTCGGCAGTTTTTTGCGCCAATGACCTGCTCGCCCTCGGCCTGCTGCAGGCCGTGTTCGCGGCCGGCCTCCGGGTCCCGGAGGACCTGGCGATCGTCGGCTACGACGACATCGAGTTCGCCGCGGCCGCCGCGGTTCCGTTGACGTCGGTGCGGCAGCCGGCGTGGCAGATCGGCGTCACCGCGGCCGAGCTGGTGATCGCCGAGACCGGCGACGATGCCGGCAGCCACAGCCATCAGCGGGTGGTGTTCCAGCCCGAACTGGTGGTGCGCCGCTCGAGCATGCCCGGGCGATGACCCTGATCGCCGCGCGATCCCGCTGGCAGGATGCGGTAGGTCCGAGCATCTCCGTCGTACCGGGGCGTCGCGTTATCTGCCGGGCTCGGCGACGAACACGTTCGGGTCATTCAAGTCGACCGTGATCCGAGTCCAGCCGGTTTCCGGCCAGCCGGCGGTCTCGATCCGGGTGAAGTTCGGGACTCGCCTGAGTTGCCCAGGAACACTGTTGGCCGGCACCTGAAAACTGTCGGCGAACGGGTCCTGTGCCGGGTACGGGACGGCGAATGGTTGATCCAGCCGGAAGTAGTGGGTATCGCCGTGCACGAGGGTGACCGGCTTGCCGAACAGCAGCGTCTCGCGGTACAGCGTCCTGAGGTAGTCGTTGTACGGGAGACGCAACGGCGCCGTGGCCGCGGCCTCATATCGCGGATCCGCCTGCATGAATACCATGACGCCCTTGGCATTCATTTGTGTCGCCGCGGCAAAGGTCGACTTCAACCAGGCGATATTGGCTGCTCTGCGATCGAGTGCCTCCGATGAGCAACTTGTGGTCACGCTGCCGACCAGAACCACGCTGCCATCCGGCTGGAGATCACGCCTTGTACAGTCGTCGGCGCTGCCGGTGACGTGCAGGGTGGCGAAGACGACGGTGCCGTACGAGCCTTGGGTCACCGACCATCGTTGGTTCTCGACATACTGCGACTCGTCGACCGGTGTGCTGGGGTCGTCCGACTGCCGTTCGAGCGTCAGCCTGGCCGAGGCGACGCCGAGACTCTGATTGCCGTGCGACAGGTGGAACGCCCGCCGCAGCGCCGCCAGCGCGTCCAGCGGATCGCGCTGGTACTGCCGCGGACCGAGGTTGGCGTCGCCGGCACAGTCGACCCACTCATTATCGCCCGGAGTGTAGACGAGTGGGTGGACGGACTGGTCGAAGATTTCTCGAACGTAGTCGTACGGCGCGTCGCTGTGCTGTTCGTCGGTGCAGCTCTTGGCTCCCCAGATATCGCCGAGGTGCACGACGAACTCGAGTTTCTGCTCGTTGTTCAATTCCTGCATCAAGGCCGGAAACGCCTCCGGGCCGGCGCCGGGCGGGGCGTTGTAGTCGGTATCGGCCAGAACTCCGATCTGGAAGCTGGGCGGCACTGGATGCGATGGCGGCGCCGATCCTTCGGCCAGCCGGGCAAGGCCCACCAGTAATGTGATACCCATGGCAACGGCGGCGGCGCAGGCAACCAATATCTGGCCCCCGCGGGTCATTTCGGACATGATCTGTTCCCGTCCCTCGAGGCGTTCTGCCTGGCGTTACGCGACAGTAGAACCCCGAACTCGTATGTCGCCGGACAACCGGCGGCGTGCGGCTCCGTCGGCTTGGCCTGCGCCCCCGGCCGCCCGCCTGCTGGTCAGGCCCCGGGAGCCCCTGGCGCCGGCGACCCTTGCCGGGCAACCGGCGCAATTGAAGAGATGCGGCCGCGGGCGCGGGAGGCGCAGGCTGTAACAAGCGCACGCAAACTCGGCTACCAGTAACCCTGAGCCATGTTCAGCAGGGAGCTGCCTTGATTTCTGACGGTGGACACGACCTGCTGGAGCCCATTGCGATTGTCGGCATGGGATGCCGGTTGCCTGGCGGGATCGGCTCGCCGCGGGAGTTCTGGGAGCTGCTGGACAATAAGCGGGAGGCGCTGGGGGAGGTGCCGGCGCACCGCTGGGAGTCGTATGCGGCGAAGGGCCCGGACTATGCGCGGGCGGTGCGCAGGGCCATCAGGTTCGGTGGCTACCTCGATGACATCGAGGGTTTCGACGCTGACTTCTTCGGGATTTCGCCGCGCGAGGCCGAACTCATGGATCCGCAGCAGCGGATTACGATGGAGGTGGCCTGGGAGACGCTGGAGAATGCGGGAATCGCACCGGGTCGCCTGGTCGGCAGCGATTCCAGTGTGTTCATGGGCGTCTGTTGCGACGATTACGGGCGCCGGCTGCTGGAGGATCTGCCACGGCTGGAGGCGTGGACCGGCATCGGATCCTCGATGTGCGCGGTCTCGAACCGGGTGTCCTACGCGCTGGATCTGCGTGGCCCGAGCGTGACGGTCGACACCGCCTGCTCGGCCTCCCTGGTAGCGATCCACCAGGCGTGCCAGAGCCTGCGTACGGGCGAAACGTCGCTGGCCCTCGCCGGCGGGGTGATGCTGGTGGCCAGCCCGAGCTTCGCCCTGGCGCTGGAGGCCGCCGGCGCGCTGTCCCCGGACGGGACCTCGAAGGCGTTCGACGCGGCGGCCAATGGCTACGTCCGCAGCGAGGGCTGTGCCGTGCTGGCGCTGCAGCGACTCGCCGAAGCGCAGCGCGACGGCAACCGGGTGCTCGCCGTGGTGCGTGGCAGCGCGGTGTGCCAGGACGGCCGGACCAACGGGATCATGGCCCCGAGCGGGGAGGCGCAGGCGCACCTGGTGCGCCAGGCCTGCCTGGCGGCGGGCCTGGCGCCGGCGTCGATCGACTACGTGGAGGCCCACGGCACCGGGACCGGGGTGGGTGACCCCATCGAGATCGCGGCGCTGGCCGCCACGGTCGGCGGCGGCCGTTCCGCCGATCGGCCGTGCCGCATCGGGTCGGTCAAGACCAACATCGGTCACCTGGAGGCGGCCTCCGGGGTGGCCAGCGTGATCAAGGTGGTGCTGGCGCTGCGCCACGGCCGGATCCCCGCGACCCTGTCCCGGACCGGGCTCAACCCGAACATCCCGTGGGACGGGTCCGGGCTGAAGGTGGCCACGGAGAGTACGCCATGGCCCCGGTCCGCCGGCCGGCCGCGTCGTGGCGGGATCGGCAACTACGGCTACGGCGGCACCCTGGCGCACGTCATCGTCGAGGAGGCGCCTGCCCTGGACTCCGAGTCTCGCGGCGACACCCCGGCCGGCGCGCGCCTGTTCCCGCTGTCCGGCGCGTCGGAGGCGGGCCTTCGGGCGAACGCCGCACGGCTGGCCGCCTGGTTGCACACCGACGAGGACACCTCGCTCGCCGGGATCGGCTACACGCTGGCGCACGGCCGATCCGCCCTCGGGGTGCGGGCATATGTGGTGGCAGCCGACCGGGCCGAGTTGGCCACCCGGCTCGAGCACGTGGCCGCGGGCCGGCCGGCCGTCGGAGCCAGCATCGGGCAGGCGCGGCGCGGCGCCGGGTCGCCGGTGTGGGTGTTCTCGGGGCACGGCGCGCAGTGGCCTGGGATGGGCCGCGACCTGCTGCGCGATGAGCCGGCGCTGGGCGAGACCTTCGACGAGCTGGACGAGATCTACCGGTCCGAGCTCGCGATCTCCCCGCGGCAGGCGGTGCTCGACGGTGACCTCGGCGACGTCGGCCAGATCCAGGCCATGACTTTCGCCATGCAGGTGGGCCTCGCCCGGATCTGGCGCGGCTACGGGGTGGCCCCGGCGGCGATCATCGGTCACTCCGTCGGCGAGATCGCGGCTTCGGTCGCCGCCGGAATGCTTGATCTCGATGCGGCCGCTCGGCTGATCTGCCGCAGGTCGATGTTGCTGCGGCGGGTCGCGGGCCAGGGTGCGATGGCGATGGTCGACCTGCCGTTCGCGGAGGCAGCGGCCCGGCTGGCAGGCGGCGCCGACGTCGAGGCCGCGATCGCGGCATCACCCGTGTCGACCGTGCTCAGCGGCAGCGCCCCTGCGGTGCAGCGGCTGATCGAGCAGTGGCGCTCGGAGGGCCTGGTTGCGCGCCGGGTCAACTCCGACGTGGCCTTCCACAGCGCTCATATGGACGGGCTCGTCCCCGACCTGCTCGCCGCGGTCGCCGAGCTCGCCCCGCACCCCGCCAGGATCCCGACCTACACCACAGCGCTGGACGACCCGCGGGCCAACCCGCCGCGCAACGCCGACTACTGGGCGACCAACCTGCGCAACCCGGTGCGGTTCTCCGCTGCCGTGGCCGCCGCTGCGCAGGACGGCCATCGGGTCTTCCTCGAGGTGTCGACCCATCCGGTGGTGGCCCACTCGATCATGGAGACACTCGCGGCCGGCGGGGTGGACGACGGCGTCGTGATCACCACGCTGCGGCGCAACGAGGCCGAACGCGAGACGCTGCTGAACAACCTCGGCACGCTGCACTGCGTCGGGGTGCCGGTCGACTGGTCGGCCCTGCACCCGACCCGCGAACCGGCGGAGCTGCCGACCACGGCCTGGCAACACCGGCGCTACTGGGTGGACGCCGCGCCGGCCCCGGATGGGCAGCTGCAGCACGACGTGGACAGCCACACCGTGCTCGGTCACCACGTGCCGGTGCAGGGCTCCTCGCCGGTGTCGCTGTGGCAGACCAGGCTCGACGACCTCAGCAAGCCCTACCCCGGCGGGCACAAGGTGCTCGGTGCCGAGATCCTGCCGGCCGCGGTGGTGCTGACCACCTTCCTTGCTGCCGCCGGCACCCGCGGCCTCACCGATGTCGTGCTCCGGGTGCCGGTCGCGCTCAGCACACGACGCGACGTGCAGGTCGTCCGGCAGGACGGCTCGCTCCGGCTGAGCTCCCGGCTGGCCGATCAGGGCAACGACCAGTCCTGGCTCACCCACTCCACCGCGCGGGTCATGGACCGCGCCGACGCGGGCGGCGGCGCCGGCGGCACCGATACCGACGACACCGGCGGCGGCAGGCTGGACCCGGCCGCGGCCGGCGCCTTCGCCGAGGTGCTCGACCCGAACTGCGTGATGGATCGGCTGCGCGCCATCGACGTGGTCGGCATCGGCTTTCCGTGGCAGGTGCGGGAGGTGCGGCGGGCCAAGGAGCACCTGCTCGCCAGGGTGGCGGCGGATCCGGACCGCCTGATGGCGACCACCACGTGGGGCTCCTTGTTCGATGCCGGGCTGTCCGCGGCCCCGATCGTGTTCCCCGGCCTGCCGCGGCTGCGCATGCCTGGCCAGCTACGCGAGGTGACCGTATACGGCGAACCGCCGCACGAGGCCCTCGTCGGCATCCGGCTGGTGGCTGTGCAGTGGGCGGATGACCAGGCCGACGACGTCGAGGTGGACGTCACGATCGCCGACCTGGACGGTGCCGTCGTCGCCCGGCTGTCCGGGGTGCGCTTCGGCGTGGTCCAGCCGGCGGCGATCCCCGAGCCCGACCCGGACGACGGTGTGGTCGAGCACCAGGACGCGGCTTGGCTCGAGCTGCCCGATCAGGAGCTACCCGACTATGTCGACGCGGCGGTGCGATGCGTCGTGGCCGTGGAACTGCGGCTCGATCCCGGTGAGCTCGACGGGCACCGTCCACTGTCCGAGATGGGTGTCGACTCGCTGCTCAGCGAGTCGATCCGGCAGCGGCTGAACCGGCAGTTCAGCATCGCGCTGCCGAGCAGCCTGCTCTGGGACCGGCCGAGCATTGCCGCGGTGGCTGGCTACCTGTCCGAGTTGCTCCTCGCCTCCCGCGCCGCGGAGAACGCAACGAAGCAGCGCCCCGCCGCAGGTCCGTCTGCCTCGACCTCCGGTGCCAATGGCGCGACGGAACAGGCGGCTTGAAATTCAAATGCGCTCCCACAAGCGGAGTCGACACCGCGATCAGTTAGCCACGCGTCGTGAATGGCGCCGCGGATCCGGCGGCAATGGATTGCGTTGCTTTGCGTCAGGGTGCATCTTTGGCCGGTCTGCTGTCTCCGTAGCAAGGACAGCGCAACCCAACCATGAGAGGGCCGACCATCGTGGCACAATTGACTGATCAACAAATTGCGCGGCACGTAATCGATGCTGGCTTCGTCGGCGACGATCGGGCCGTCGGCGTGGCGATCGTGCTGGCCGAATCGAGCGGACGCACCGACGCCAGAGGCGATGTGGGCCTGATGACCGATAAGTGGGGTCCGTCGATCGGCCTGTTCCAGATCCGCAGCCTGCACGTCGAAAAGGGAACCGGGGGCACCCGCGACGAGCTGGCCAACCTGGATCCGTTCACCAACGCCCGGCATGCGCGCACCATCTTCCTGGAGGCCGGCGGGTGGCGGCCGTGGTCGACCTTCCTGCACGACACATACCTGCAGTTCCTCGACCGTGGCCGGGCCGCCGTGAGCGGCACGTCCGGCGACGCCGTGGTCGTCACCACCGATGGTGACGTGCACATCGTCCGGGCGGGCGAAACCCTGTCCGGCATTGCGGCCGCCCATGGCCGGACCATGCAGCAGCTAGCGGAGCGCAGGTTCGAGTCCCCCTCGGCGTAGCCCGGTTGGCGCGCGGGCGACCAAGGGTGACCGCGGCGGCGGCGAGCACGCTGTAGGCGACCGGGCGGCAGCAGAAGGTGGCCAGCAGGGAGCTGGTGGCGCGGGACCTCCGCCGCGCCGCCGGCCCTCGTGGTGTGGGCGCCCGACCGACCCTTCGCGTTCATCTGCCCACCCCCGCCGCGGCCCGGCACGACCGGTCAGGCCCGCTGCGCTGATCATCTGCCGCCAACCACAGGTTGTTACCGGCCACGGCCACGCACCGTGGCGGCCCATTCGCGGCCAACCATGATTTTCGGGTTGGCGTCGCGAGGTTGCCGTGCGGCTCAGTAGGGTCCGATGCGTCGCAGTACTTTCCCGAGCCTGAGAAGGGGTTCCATCGTGGCAACTGATCGTGTTGCGAGCACCGTCTGGGAGGGTGACCTGCTCACCGGACGCGGCGTGGTGACCTTCGAGTCGTCCGGGATCGGCCAGCAGCCGGTGTCCTGGCCGTCGCGCGCAGAGAAGGCCAACGGCAAGACCAGTCCGGAAGAGCTCATCGCGGCCGCGCACTCCAGCTGTTTCTCCATGGCTCTGTCGCACGGTCTGGCCGGCGCCGGCACGCCGCCGACCCGGCTCGAGGCCACGGCGACGGTCACGTTCCAGCCCGGTGAAGGCATCACCGGCATCCGCCTGACTGTTCGCGGTGAGGTGCCCGGCCTGGACGATGACGGCTTCCGGGCCGCGGCCGAGGACGCGAAGAAGAACTGCCCGGTCAGCCAGGCATTGGCCGCGGTCCCCATCAGCCTCACCGTCGAAACCTGACGCCACGACCCGCGTTCACCCGGCTGTGACCAAGCCGGTCAGCCTGCCGACCGCCAGCCGGTCGACCAGGGTCGGCAGCGGCGCGCCGAGCAGGATGATGTGGTCGAACAGCGGGCGGAACTTCGTCTGGTTTCTCTACATCCCGGTGAGCAGCACCCGCTTCACGCCTCCGCCGGCTTCGGGGCGCGCCGAATCGGTGCCACGGTGGGCACCGGGTCGTTGGTGAGAAAGTCAAGGACGATGGCATTCACCAGGTGAGGTTTCTCCTGGGTGAGGAAGTGCGACGTGCCGGGCACGACGGCCAATTCGGCGTTCGGTAACGCGTCGTACATGTCGACCGCGTGCGAGAGCGTCATCAGGTCGTCGTCGGCGAACATCACCAGGCTGCGCTGCCTGACGGTGGCCAGCTGGGAGACGTCCAGATTCGGTTCTGTCTTGGCCATTTGGCCGATCTTCTCCGCTACCACCGGAAAGTGCGCCTCCCCGTCCGGGGACACCTCGCCATAGCTGGGGCCGAGGAATTGGGTGATCTGCTCGACGTCCCACTCCGCGTCGGGCATCGCCTCGCCCGATTTGTGGTACCCACCGCTGATCATCACCAGTCGCTTGACCAGCTCGGGACGTTGCATCGCGACCAGCATCGCGACGACCGCGCCGTCACTGTGGCCCACCAGATCCGCCGGCGAGCCGACGACCTTCTCCAGGAACGCGATGGTGTCCTGCGCCATTACCTGGTAGGTGATCGGGCCGTCGACGTCCGCGGTGTGCCCATGACCTCGACGCTCTGGCGTGTAGACATGGAACCGCTCGCTCAGCGCCGCCAGGTTCGGCGCGAAGAACCGCGCGTCCACGAGGCCGCCGTGCATCAGCACCAGCGGATCACCCGTGCCGTGCTCGTCGTACCAGGTGTTGACCGCGCCCAGCTGTACGTACTCCGCCATGGCTGCTTCGCCCCCGTCCGCCGAGAGACTCCCACTCCGGGCCGCCCAACACCATAGCCGTCCGGAGCGACCGCCGAGGTCAGCCCTAGGGTGGGCTGTTTCCGGCCGGCTGGAGGAGATCGGATGAGTCCCATCGCGGTGACCGGTGGCAGCGGCAAACTCGGTCGCGCCGTCGTGGAGGAGCTGCTCGCCCACGGCTACGACGTGGTCAACCTCGACATCGCGCCACCACGGCAGGCGCGCTGCCCCTTCATCCGCATCGACCTCACCGACTATGGGCAGACGCTGGAGGCGCTGACCCGCATCGACGACCGGTACCACGAGGTCGACGCCGTGGTGCATCTGGCGGCGATCCCCGGCCCCGGGGTCACGGCCAACGCCGCGACCTTCGCCAACAACATCACGGCCACCTACAACGTCTTTGCGGCGGCCCGGGCCGCCGACATCGACAATGTTGTGTGGGCCTCCAGCGAGACGCTGCTCGGGATCCCATTCGACACGCCGCCGCCCTATCTGCCGGTCGATGAGGAATATCCGGCGCGCCCAGAGACCTCCTATGCGCTGGCCAAGCATCTGGAGGAACAGATGGCCGCGCAGTTCTGTCGCTGGAACCCGCGGTTGAAGATGATCGGCCTGCGGTTCTCCAATGTGATGGAACCGGCCGACTACGCCCGCTTTCCATCCTTCGACGACGATCCGGCGCTGCGCCGGTGGAATTTGTGGGCCTACATCGACGCCAGGGACGGGGCCCAGGCCGTCCGCCGGGCGATCGAGTACGAGGGCACCGGGATGCAGGTGTTCATCATCGCCAACGCCGACACCGTCATGACCAAGCCGACGGCCGAACTCGCCGCCGCCACGTTTCCTGACGTCCCGCTCACGTCCGAGCTCGGCACCAACGAGACCTTGCTGTCGATCGAGAAGGCGCGCCGGTTGCTCGGCTATGAGCCGCGGCACGGCTGGCGGGATCACGGGCAGGCATGACGAGTGAGCACCACCTGCTCAGTCGCACCAGACGGCGCGCACCTCCCCGAATGCGGCTGCGGCCTGGGCGCACCCGGCACGGGCGGAGGGCGCGCGCTTGGTGGGGTCGAGCACGTTGCGTCCGATGGCCTGCAATGCGGCGCGGTCGGGGCTGACCAGCGTGACTCGCGATTGCGCCTGCAGGGCCCGGACGTACGCCTTGGCCCCAACCATTGGCCCGTAGCCGCGGACCAGCGGGGCGATGACCACGACTCGGTCGTAGCCGGCGGCGAGGTCGGCGTTGGTCCCCGACCGTACGCCGCCGTCGATGTAGCGGCGCCCGTCGATGGTGACCGGTGGCCACACCAGGGGCACGGCGCAGCTCGCGGCCACGGCCAGCACGAGCGGCACGCCCGATTCCCGGTCGAAGACCTTCAGTTCACCGGTCTGGGCGTCGACCGCGGTCACCTGCAACCGACGTGCCGGCCACTCGTGTACCGGCAGCCTGCTGGCAATCACCTCGACCCGCTCCGATTCGGGCACGGTGCGGGCACGCAAGGCCAACCGCCCGAGGCGGGCCCGGAACCGCTGGGGAGCCGGCGGCCCGATCATCGCCAGCGCATAGCGCAGTATCGCCGCGGGCCCGAGCACCGCCGCGATCTCCCCGTCTGCCGGGGCGAGCTGGGCCGCATAGCGCTGGTGGACATCCACACCCGAGGCCAGCTGCGCCCCGACCACCGAGCCCGCCGAGGTGCCGACGATCAGGTCCGCGTCGGAAAGGTCGACCCCGCGGGCCGCGAGGCCGGCCAGCAGCCCCCACTCCCAGCCGATACCCGTGACCCCACCACCACCAAGGACCAGCGCACGGCGCACCATCCGCCAATCATGCAACCTCGCCCTCCCGCTCGCGGCATGATCGGTCCTCGACCCAGACGGCACGCCGTCCCCGACGACCCTGCATCGCATGAACGCGACACCAGCCGACGTAGGACGGCGCCCAACCGGACCCACGTCGCGTTCACGGCCTCCGCACACCAGCCGTAGGCTGCGTGCCCGCGCCGATGCGGCACGCAGCCATACGCGGCTCAGGCGCGGCGCGCGGTGGCCGGCTTGCTGGCCCAGACGACCACCATCAGTTCCGACATGACGAGGGTGCCCGGGTCGGCCAGGTGCTGGCGGACGGCCTGGTCGAGGTCGGCGAGCTCCGCCTCGTCGGACAGGCCGAATTCAAGGACGACGGGGCGCAGGCTGCTTACCAGGTCGGGGAGGATCGTGCGGCGCGAATGATCAGCCGGGTAGGCGCCGGCGTGCACGACGACCTGGATGTCCTGCAGGCCGGCCTGCCGGTACAGCTCGGTCAGACGGCGACCGATGAGAAGGTCGGCGCCCAGCCGGTCGAAGCCGGCGCGGAAGATCTGACGGAGTCGGTCCCAGGCGGGCAGCCGTGGGTAGCAGATGGCGCATTCGACGTCCGGCTCCTGGCCGGCGACCCAGCCGCCCGGCCGCGCCAGGCGGACCATCTCGGCGACCACCTCGGCCGGATCCGGCAAGGTGGCCAGCAGGGTGCGGGCGTGCACTAGATCGAACGAGTCCGCGGGCAGGCCGGTGTGGCGGGCGTCGGCGACCAGCACCTCGACGTTGTCCAGGCCGGCCCGGTCGGCGTAGTCCCTGGCCTGGGCGATCAGGTAGGGGTTGGCGTCGACGCCGACCACGCGCCCGGTGGGTGCCACGGCGGCGGACAGCAGGTCGAGGATTCCGCTGGGGCCACAGCCGAGGTCGATGACGCTCTGGCCGGGCTTGAGGTCGAGCTGGTGCAGCAGTGCCGCGCTGTGCGGCCGGAGCTGGTCGGACTGGCGTTGCAACCGGGCGCTCTCGGCGGAGCTCGTGCCGAGCGGGTACCCGGCCATGGTGTCCGGCTCGTCGTTCACTGCCGTCATGAATCGTCTCCTTGCTGTTCCTGCTCCGCTGTTCCTGCGCCGAAGCTATGCCGCGGCCTCGTGCTGGTGTCCGGGAGCGGGTGCGGTGGTCCGGGTGTTCCCGCCGCCACCGGTCACGGCGTCACCGATCCACCGGGTCACACCGTGGCCGGTGGCGAACCTGGGTACCTGGGGCCGACCGGACCAGACGGTCTCCGGGCGGCGCTGCAGCAGGACCAGGTCGGCGCCGGCCGGCAGATCCCGATCGACGGCGAACTCGATGTCCTGCGGGCAGCGCTGCTCGCGCTCGATCCGCTTGCCCAGCCTGGCCAGCTCGATCACCTGGTCGTCGGTCAGGCAGGGTTGCGCCCGGCGCGCGGGGTCGACGTGGACGGCCACGTCGCCGCGCCGGTACTCGATGCGCTTGTCGCCTGGAATCCGCTCGACCACGGTCAACCGGACCTTGTCGACCACCCAGCGGTCCGGGGTCACCTCGCCGCCGACGACGGCGAGGCCGAGACCCCAGCTCGCCTCGATCACTATCCGGGACCGGTCCCCGGTGACCGGGCTGACCGTGAACATGACCCCGGCGGCCCGCGCGCGGACCGTCTTCTGCACGACCACGGCCATCTCGACGCCGGCCGGATCCACGCCCTGCGCCCTGGCGTAGTCGACGGCGCGGCCCGCGAAGACGCTGGTCCAGCAGCGGCGCACGTGGGCGATCACGTCCTCGGCCCCGGCGACGTCGACCCAGGTCTCGAACTCGCCGGCGAAGCTCGCGGCCGCCGAATCCTCGGCTGTCGCGCTGGACCGGACGGCGACGGAAACGTCGGCGACGCCGGTCTCCATGCCTAGCCGTCGGTAGCGCTGCATGATGGCGGTGGCCACCGCATCGGGAATCGGCGCTGCCGCCAGCCGGCGCGCGATGTCGTCGCGGGTGGCGTCCCGAGCCAGCGCGGAGGTCAGCACCGGGCGCAGCCCCGACGACTCGAGGAACGCACGGTAGGCCGCCGCGCCGACCGCGAAGCCCGGCGCAACGGGCAGGCCCGCCGCCGTGAGCGAGGCCAGACCGGCGGCCTTGCCGCCGAACTCGCGGGCGTCCCGGCAGGCGGGCTCGTCGAACCCGCAGGTGTAATGCGCGCTCATGCCGCCGCCGGCTCCGACCCGGCCACCGGCCCGGCCACGCGATCCAGCACGACGACCTCGCCGGTCGCGCCGTCCAGCCGCACCCGGTCGCCGGTGTGCAGCCGCGCGGTCGCGAAGCCGGTGCCGACCACCGCGGGCAGCCCGTACTCGCGGCAGACGATGGCGGCGTGGCTCATCATGCCGCCGATGTCGGTGACCACGCCGGCGGCGACCGAGAACGCCGGGCCCCAGGACGGCGCCGTGATCGGGCAGACCAGCACCTCGCCAGCCTGCAGCTCGCTGAGATCGTGCTCGGAGCGCAGCAGCCGCACCGGGCCCTCCACGGTTCCCGGTGAGCCGCCGATGCCGGTCAGTCGATCAGCGCCAGCCGAGCCGCCACGGCCGCCATCCGCACTCAACCAGGCGGCCACCCGCTCGGTGGTAATGCCGTAGTTCATGATCGCCAGCGGGTCGGAGATCTCCACAGGCGGGGTGCCGTAGGCCGGCAGTGGGGTGGCCGCCTGCAGCGCGGCCACGATCCCGCGGCGCCGGTCGATCTCGGCGGCCCAGCGCCGGGCACCGCGCACGGCGACGCCGGCCGCCCAGCACTGCACGATGTCGTGCAGCACCTCCTCGAGCTCGAAGCGGTTCAGGTGGAACACGTCGTCGCGGGCGCGGGCGAACCCGGCGGACACCAGAAACGAGCCGAGCTCCCACATCTTCTGCCAGAACACGGCGTGCGCCCAGTGCTCGACGTAGATGTTGTGCTCCTCGATGTACGGGAACACCCGCCGGGCCAGCCCGAGCAGCTCGTCGAACTGGGCGGCCTCGTCGTCGGTGAGCAGGCTGCGGTACTCGGCGACGATCTCGTCGCGCTCGGCGCGCAGCCGGGTGACCGGCCGGCCGATCTCCTCGCCGGCCCGCAGCTTGCCGATGTAGCGCTGGATGCCGGTGAGCGGGATGGCCGGGTTGCTCAGCCAGGTGTCCTGGTCATGCGTGAAGCCGTACTCCGCGAAGTAGTTGAACCACGGGTCCTTGGCCTCGTCGTAGGCCCGCAGCCACCGCCGCCCGTCGGCGCTGCCGGCGAGCTCGGCGAAGGTCCGCTGCGGTGCGGCGCCGTCGATCAGGTCGGCCACGCCAATGGAGCACGCCAGCCTGGCCAACGAACGCAGCTCCTCGTCGGGCCTGAAGGCGATCACGTCGATCCCGGCGACCATCCGCGCGATGGACTGCTCGGAGATCTCGGGGAAGGCCTGCCGGCAGAACTGGAAGAACGCGATGTAGCCGCCGTAGCCGAGGTTGAGGAACTCGAAGTGGTGCTGCCAGACCACGAAGATGTCGTCGATCAGCCGGCGGTAGCCAGCGATGATCTCCCAGGCGGTGGCCCGGCCGCGGGCCTCGGTGACCACCTCGATCGGCTCGTACTCGGGCAGCGGCGGGAACGTCACCAAGCGCATGTCGTCGACCAGGGCGGACACCTTGTCCTTCCAGCTGCCGTAGAGCTCGTCCCAGTGCTGGTAGTAGAACCCGGCCCGCTCGTGGAAGTGCCCGGTGCGGCGGGCGATCTCCTCGGGATCGGTCACCGGCACCGGCGAGACGTAGACGTAGCCGTGCTGGATACGCAGGTCCAGGCCGAGCGACGCGGGCAGCGCGAAGATCCGGGTGCTGTTCTGGCCGGCACCGAGGCAGGCCGCCTCGGCGATCACGCTGCCGAGCGGGTGGCAGCCCCGCGACCAGTGCATGGTGTCGGCGAACCAGAGCCGTTCCTGCTCCTCGGCCCTGGTCTCCGCGGAGGGGACAAGGAAGTAGGGGTACATCGACTCCCAGCCCTCGGCGCCGGGCGGGGGCGTGGTCTCGTGGAAGTACGCGAAACGTCGTGGGTCTGCCATGTCCAGCTCCTCAGTCCCTTCCCTGCCAGAGGGTGCCGGCGGCGAGCTCGTCATCGACCTTCTCCAGCAGCGGGACGTCGATCTGCCGGATGTCCTCGACCATGTACCGCACGCCGGTCTGCGCCATCTCGGCGCGTTGAAAGTTGTGCGGCATGCTGGCCGGAACGCCGATGAAGCCGGCGCCGAGCGCCTTGGTCACCTCCGCCACCCGGTTGATGTCGTCGACGAAGAGCACCTCGTCGTACCGGTAGCCGAAGATGTCTCTGGCGATCTCCTTGCTGCCCGGCCGGAAGTCGTTCACGTCGACATAGGGGACCTCGGGGTCGAAGTAATCGGCGAGGTGACCGAGGTACTTGTCAAACGTGTACTCGCGGTTGCGGCCGCCGTAGCAGGTGACCCTGACCCCGACCTCGCGCAGGGTGGCCAGCAGCTCGGCGGCGCCGGGCGTCACGTCGACCGGGTGGGTCTCGAGGTACTCGTCGCGCTCGCGGAAGAAGGCCGCGATGGTCTCCTTGGCCGACCACGGCAGCCGGCACGCCAGCGCCATGTTCTGGCCGGCGGCCAGCTGGGGTGAACCCCAGACCCCACGCTCGACCGCGGCGGTGTACTCGCCGCCGTGCTTGGTGACGAAGCGCTCGATCACCGGGCTGTAGGTGTCGTTGAGCAGGACGCCGTCGCTGTCCAGGGCGACGAGGCGGATCTTTGTCAGCGTGCTCATCTCGGCTTCCGGGGAGGTCGTCGGGGTAGTGGTCTAGGCGGCGGTGAGCACAAGGGCCGCGTTGTGCCCGCCGAAGCCCATCGAGGTGCTGACCGCCACGTCGACCGGCGCGGCCCGCGGCGCGCCGTGCACCACGTCGATGTCCAGTTCGGGCGCGAGCCTGGTGAGGTTGGCCGTCGGCGGGACGGTGCGATGTTCGACGGCCAGTGCGGTGTACGCGGCCTCGATGGCGCCCGCGGCGGCCAGCGGATGACCGGTGACGCCCTTGGTGGACGTCACCAGCGGGCGGCGGCCGAGCACCCGGCGCAGCATGCGTCCCTCGATGACATCGCCCAGCGGCGTCGACGTGCCGTGCGCGTTGACGTGGTCGACGTCGTCGCCGCCGAGCCGCGCATCGCGCAACGCGGCCCGCAGCGCCTGCTCGATCCCCTCACCGCCGGGCGCCGGGGCCGTCGGATGGTGGGCGTCGGTCGAGGCGCCGTACCCGCGCACCACCGCGTGGACCCGGATGCCGCGGGCCCTGGCGTCGACGAACCGTTCCAGGACGAGCACGCCGGCGCCCTCCGCCGGCACGAAGCCGTCCCGGTCGGCGTCGAACGGGCGGGACGCGGCCGCCGGGTCGTCGGACCGTCGGGACAGCGCGCCCATCCGGCCGAGCCCGGCGACGGCCAGCGGGGTCAGCGCGGCCTCCGTGCCCCCGGCCAGGACGATGTCGCAGGCCTCCCCCCGGAGCAGCTCACGGGCGACACCGACCGCGGTGGCGGCCGACGCGCATGCGGTCGCGGTGACCTGGCTGGGCCCCTTGGCGCCGAGATCGATCGCGACCTGACCGGCCACCATGTTGACCATGTACCGCGGCACCATGAGCGGGGACACCTTGCGTGGCCCGCCCTCGATCATGGCGGCGTGGCTGGCCGCGAGGGACTGCACGCCGCCGAGGGAGTTGCCGAGGACCACGCCCACCCTGGTGCCGTCCCAGGTCCGCGGGTCCAGCCCGGCGTCCTCGACGGCCAGCCGGGCGGCCACGATGGCCAGCTGGGCGAACCGTTCGAGCTGCCGGGACGCGAAGCCGCCGATCAGCGCCGCCGGGTCGAACCCCGGCACCCGGCAGCTGAAGTCGACCGGGCAGCCGCTCAGCGCCTCGTCGCGGGTGGCACAGGAGCTGCCCGACAGCACCCGGTCCCAGTTCTGCCTGATCCCGATGCCGGCCGGGGTCACCAGCCCGAGTCCGGTGATCGCGACACCGAACGGGCGCCGTCCGGCAGTCATCTAGGCCACCGTGCCCTTTACGGTGCCCTTGACCGGGCTCTTGGTCGCCACGACCTCGGCGGCCTCCGCGATGGTCATCATGTCGCTGAGCTCGCCGTCCTCGAGGGCGATGCCGAACTCGTTGTCCAGCACCAGGGTGAGCTCGACGATCACGAGCGAGTCGAAGCCGAGATCGGCGAACGTGCTGTCCGGGCCGATGGGGTCGACCCGGACCTTGAAGTCGTCGAGCAGAATCCGGGTGATCCGCTCTTCGATGGCATTCATCATCGCCCTCCTGACTGGTCGGACCTCGTTCCAGGTGCGGCGGCGGGCCGCTGCGGCCGGCTGGGCAGCTCCGGCCAGCGGGGCAGCTCCGGCCAGACGAGCGCGACGGAACCCCAGGTGAGGCCGCCGCCGAAGCCGGCGAGCAGCACCCGATGGCCGGGTCGCAGCTCGCCGGACGCGAGCCCCGCCGCCAGGGCCAGCGGAACCGACGCGGCCACGGTGTTGCCGACCCGCGCGATGTTTGTGACGAACCGGTCCACCGGCACCCGCAGGGCGCGTGCCACGGCCGCGAGAATGCGGCCGTTGGCCTGGTGGAGCACCCACCGGTCGATCTCGCCGAGGGACCATCCGACGAGGGCCGCCGTGTGCTGCGCGGACTCCGACATCCGGGTCACGGCCTGCGCGAACACCGCCCGGCCCTGCATTCGGAAGTAGCTGTCCTCCGCCTTCACCGGCAGGCCCGTCGACCGCTGCCGGGAACCGCCGCCCGGGATCCCGATCAGGGCGCGGCGGGTGCCGTCGCTGCCCAGGTTCAGCCCGGTGAGGGCGCCCGGCTCGCCGGGGGTGCCGGCCCGCAGCAGGACCGCGCCGGCACCGTCGCCGAACAGCGCTCTGGTCTTGAGGTCGTCCGGATCGAGCACGGTCGAGAACGCGTCCGCGCCGATGACCAGCACGCTATCGGCGGCCCGGGCGGCGATCAGGCCGGCCGCGGTGGCCATGGCGTACACGAAGCCGGTGCAGACCGCGTTGAGGTCGAAAGCGGCGATCGGGCCGAGCCCGAGGCGGGCGGCCACCTCGGGTGCGATGGCCGGGCTCAGCTGGTCCGGCGTGTTGGTGGCCACCACGACGGCGTCGGCCGTCCTGGTTCGTGCCGATTCCAGCGCCCCGCGCCCGGCCTCGACGGCGAGGTCGCTTGTCGCTTCGCCGGGCGCGAGCACGTGGCGCTGCTCGATGCCGGTGCGGACCCGGATCCACTCGGCGTCGGCCTGCGCGCCGGCACCGGGGTGCGCCGCCCAGGACGACACCGACGAGACCAGCTCGTCGTTGCGCACCACCGTGGTCGGCACCCAACCCCCGACGCCGGCTACGACCGCGGCACGAGCCACCTCGGCCCCCTCCCGCGCTCGGTCGCCCTGGCCGGCCTCGACATGGTGATCCGCGCCTGCGCGATGTCCGTGCCGGCCTGCCGGAAGGTGACCTCGACGGATCGGCCGTCCACCGGCGTCGCGGTCAGCTCGACGGGCTCGGTCAGCTCCGCGTACGCGCCGAAGGACGAGCTCATCGCGGCCATCCCGGTTCGGTCCGGCGGGGCGCCACCCCACTCGTGCGTTGCCAGTGCGGCGAGCTGGCGAGCGGCCTCCACCAGCACCATTGCCGGCACGTGGTCCTGGGTGTGGTCGAACAGGCTGGGGTTCTCCGCGGGGATGCGCAGCCGGGCGGTGATCAGGTTGGCCCGGCTCTCGACGTCCAGCAGCACGGCGTCGGTGGCGCGGCGCCGGCCGATCCGGCTCGGGGCCACCGGACTGCCGGCCGTCGGCGTCAGGTCGTCGGAGGACGGCGGCGGTCCGTTGTGCTTTCGCTGCCGCAGCACGGTGTATGCGGCGCCGCTGAGGTAGCCGACCGCCATCCGGACCCGGCCAGCCCAGGCACCCGTCACCCAGAGCTGCAGGTCGTAGTCGAGGCCGCGGAGCCGGTCGCGCACCAGTTGCCGGTTGCCGGTGACCGCGGTGATCACCAGCTCGGTGGGGCCGCCGCCCTGGACAGCGGCCGGCGCGCCGGCGAACTCAGCGGACCAGTTCCGCAGCACGAAGCGCGCGTCCGGCTCGACACCGAACATGGCGTGCGCCGCGTAGGTCTCGGCCTGCCGGGCGCATTCGAGCAGCAGCATCGGGTCCCGGTCCCGGCTCGGGCCGGTCTGCGCCGCGTAGTGCGGGTGCCCGGGCGGCAGCAGCGCGGCCGCGACGAAGTTGTGTGGGCCGGTCTGGACGGCATCGGTGAGGAACGCCTCGTCGGGGTTCCGGCGATGGAGCAGGGCGAGGTCCACGGTGCCCGCGAAGCTCAGCTCGGGCGCCGGGGAGCCGTCCGGGGTGATCGACATCGCAGTCACCTCCCTCATGCCGCGGAGATCGCCACGGAGATCGCCGCGGTGCGCGCCGCGGGGCGCGCCGCCGGGCCGAGCAGGACGTCGAGCAGATCCGCCGTGGAGATCGCGGGGGCGCGGGTGTCGCGGGTGTCGCGGGTGTCGCGGGCGAGCAGCGTGGTCACCAGCCGGTGCGGGTCCACATAGGGGAGCCGCCCGGCCAGCGCGGAGAGGCGGACATCACCGGCGGCGTCCCCGTGCCGGCGACCGTGCTCGGCCAGCAGCCGCCCGGCCCGGTGAACCCAGCGGCGCAGGTGCCGCACCGAGAACGAGTCCGTTGTCAGCCGGCTCAACCCCGCCACCAGGTACAGCCGGAACCCGAGGGCGAAGGCCGGCGCGCCGAACTCGGCGACCAGCGGCCCGGACAGGGCACCCACCGTGTAGCCGTGCCAGCCGCCGAACCGGGTGGACCTGGCCACGCCGTCCAGCGGCACCCGGGAGAACTCGATGCGCGACACCTCCGCCCCCAGCGCGGTGAGCACGTGGGCGATCGTCCGGTAGTCGGCCCGGATCTCCGGATCGTGCACGAGCACCACGTGGTCATGGCCGGCCAGCTGGGGCACCAGCTCGCAGAGCGTGGACAGCAGGTAGTTGGCCTGCCCGTCCGCGCCGACCATCAGCCGCAGCGGCAGGCCGGCGGCCGTGGCGTCCAGATAGACCGGAGCGCCGAGCGGGCGCCCGTCGATGCAGAGGTCGTTGCGGATCAGCAGGTCGATCAGCTCGGCAGCCGGCATCCGGTCCGGGCCGCCGCGGCCGAGCGCCGGGTTCAGCATCCCGAGCAGCCGGTAGTGGCCTTCCCACAGGTCGAGCAGCCGGGCGCTGGCCGGATGCACCCAGCCGGCCTCGGCGCGCCGCACGACCGGTTCCAGCGCGGCGTACGGCACCCGCTCGGCGCGCTGGTACTCGCCGTAAAGCTCGCCGATCTCCTCCTCGGAACTGGCGGCGTAGTCCAGCCCGGGACGGCAGCGGTCGAGGTACTCCCAGAACCCGGCCACCTGGCGGCTGGCCGCGTGCGCGAGCGGGTGGTACACGTGCGTCACGTCGGCGAAGGTCGCCGTCGCGCGGTGCACCATGTCCATTGCCAGCAGGACCCGCAGGTGCGACGGCGTCAGCGGCTTCGTGGGGCCGACCGTCACCGGGGCCAGCAGTATCCGGCGTCGCGGCGCTGTCATCGGTCCGCCTCGGCAGCATCCGCCTCGGCGCGGGCCAGTGCCTTCCGGATGCCGGCAATCGCGGCGTCCGCCTCGGGCACGCTGCAGTAGCCGGGGTTGCCGATGAAGGTCCGCCCGCTCGGCACGTCGCCGACCCGCGGCACCAGCCACACGTGGAAGTGCTCGCAGCCCTCCATGCAGGAGAACGTGTGCACCCTGGGCGCCCCGGTGGCCTCCCGGATCGGACCGACGAGGCGGCGGATCAGCGGCCCGATGGCGGCCGCCTCCGCGTCGGTCATCTCGGCGAAGTCGAGGAAGTGCCGGTTGGACTCGATCAGCAGGGTGCCCGCCGGCCAGTACGCCATGGGCCCGTGCGCCACCCGCCACATCCCGTCGTCGACCAGGTAGCCGCCAGGCGGCGAGGTGTAACCGCCGTACGCCGGGTAGGCGCCGCCGCGGTACTTCACGCAGATCAGGCACTCGTGCTCGCGCGGCGAGTTCACGCTCAGCAGCCGGCTGAACGGGTCGCGGACCTGGGCCAGCGGCTCCAGCTGGGCGTGCCTGATGTACCACTCGTCCAGCGCCGCCGCCGTGGCCACCGGGTCCGGCGTCCTGGTGAGCTCGAGGCCCTGCCAGCGTTCCCTGGCCTCCTCCTCGGTGATCCCCACGAGGGTGGCCACGGCGGCCCATGAGCCGTCGCTGCTCCGCACGTGGTGCACGATGGCGTCCCGGAGCTGCGGGATCTCGGTGGACAGCAGAGACCACAGCCGGGCGGTCAGCGGCGGCTCCCCGTCCGGCGTCCCTTCCCCGTCCGGCGTCCCCTCCCCGTTTGGCGGGCCCTCTTCGGCGGCGACCGCCACCCGGAACGCCTCGGACAGCTCCCGCAGCCGGACGGACAGGGCCAGCCGGGAGAGGTCGGCGTCGGTGAAGTTCGTGACATCCACGGGCACAGTCCTTCGAGTTCCTCGTGCGGCCGTCCGTCAGGCGCAGGACAGCCAGGTGTGCAGGCGCAGCCGGCCGGTGTCGCCGGGCTCCGGCAGCACACGGGCGTACGCCGGCCGGCGGGTCGGGTCGGCCTCGAGCGCCGGCCGGTGGCTCAGTCGCAGCGGCTCGTCCGGCCGCAGCCGGCCGAGCAGCACCGCCTCGGCGAGGGTGTGGTGCAGGTGCACCAGGTAGTCCACGAGCGACAGCCCGTCGACGCCGATCTGCAGCACCCGAGGCCGGCCGGTGCCCGGCAGGTCGGGGCCACCATCAAGGTCCCGATCAATGTCATTCGGCAGCTGCGGCAGCCGGCCGCTGACCGGCTTGAGCAGCCGGCTGAGACCGGGCAGGCGAGTGTCCGGGAACGGCCCGAGCCAGGCCGCCGTCCCGCCGGGCGCGACCACCCTGGCCGGGCTGGACGGGGTGACGTTGGCCGGGTTGCCGAACAGGAACCGGGTCCTGGTCCATGATCGCCGCCAGGCCGCGGCCTCGCCGGCGTCCAGCCCGGCGGCGAACTGCCGCGCGCCATGCACCAGGTCCGCCAGGCTCAACGCGCGCAGCAGCACCAGCACGGTGCTGTCCGCGGTGGCCGCGCCGGGCTCCGTCCCGCCGGTCACCCACGAGACCCGTTCCGCGAGCAGCTCCGCCAGCCGTGCCTGCGCCGGCGTGTCCGCGCGCCGGTCGCCCATGACGTCGCTCAACACGCCGTCCCCCCGACCGCCGACAGGATCTTGGCGAGCACCGTGTCGGGCGTGGCGGTGCCGTCGACCATGGTCAGCGGCAGGTCCCCGACCTCGGCCAGCATCCGGGCGCGCAGATCGGTCTGAAACCGGACGAATCCCCACCGGGACACCGCCTCGCCGTAGTGCTCGAAGGCGCTGACCCTGGCTCCCCGCCCGGACCGCTCCCAGGCGACCTCGGGGGGCACGTCCAGGTACACCACGCCCTCCGGCCGCGGGAACGAACGCCAGTAGCCGAAGGTGGGCGCGTGTGACACGCCGAGCAGGTCGCACGCCGCGAGCTGCTTGTAGTAGCAGGAGTCCACGATGATCGGTCTGGAACCGCCCTGCCGGCCGAGCAGCTCGACCGCATCACGCTGGTGCAGGATCACCGTGTGCATCACGGACAGCACCAGCTCGGCGCTGTACCGCTTGCCGGTCCACACCAGCGCGTCGTCGATCCAGCAGCTGCGCAGCTTGGCCACCAGCGGGTAGTCCACGACGAACTGGTCGTCGTGGGACACCACCTGCCAGCCGTGCCCGTCCCGTAGCCGGGCCAGCGCGGTGGACTTGCCGGCGAAGTCCGGTCCGAGCAACGTCCAGAACGCGGTCATCCGAGCGTGCCCTTCGTCAGCCAGCCCACCGCGAGGAAGCTGGTGTACATGGCCGGGATGTAGGCCAGGGTCGGCAGCAGCGGCCAGCTGATTGCGCCCGCGGCGAACCGGACAACGGCCACCGCGGGCAGCACCAGCGGCGCCAGCACCAGCCAGCCCCAGCCGCCCCCCGGCCGCCACGGCGCCAGCGTCACCAGCACAATCAGCGTTGCCACCCCGGCCGCGGCGAGCGCCGTGAGCGAGGTGCCGGACGGCCCGAGCACGGTCACGTACGATCGCTCGTCCGGCCGCGGCCGCCGGGTCGCCTTCCGGCCCAGCTCCATGCACAGCGCCGCCACCGTGACCGCGAGCACCACGACGAAACCGGCGGCGCTCGGATCGACGTCCTCGGCGCGGAGGAAGCCGGCGTACACGTACAGGCTGAGCATGGCCAGGATCGGCATGTTGATCGCGAGCTGCAGCCCGAGGCGGTCCCGGTGCGGCCAGCCGGCCAGCCGCTCGAGGGCGACCACCACCGTGGTGTAGCCGATCTGCACGGCGAGCATGGCCAGCGCAGCCCCGCGCCCGGCGTTCAGCAGCAGCAACAGGGCATTGCCGACCGCGACCATGGTGACCAGGTCGCGCTCCCGGACCAGGCCGCTGGGCAGCGGGCGGCCCGGGTTGACCCGGCGGTCGTAGTCCAGGTCCCTGATGTCGTCCTGGGCCCGGATCAGCAGCATGGTGACCACCAGAGTCACCACGGTGATCAGCAGCTCCGCGCCGGGACGCCAGCTGCTCACCGCGCCGGTCACGCCGGCGAACAGCGCCGTGAGCCCGACCGCCCAGGAGACCGTGTACGGGATCTGCACCGACGGTCGGTAGGCGGCGCCGACGTAGCGTGCCAACCGCAGGATCACGGCTCGCCGTCCAGGATGCGGACGGTGCCGGCCGACCCGTCGACCTCGATGAGGCTCCCGTCGGGGATGCGAGCGGTGGCGCCCGGCACCGACACCACGGTCGGGATGCCCAGCAGCCGGCCGGTCACCGCGGTGTGCGACAGCAGTGTGCCCCGCTCCACCACCAGCGCCTTCGCCGACATCATCAGGAACAGCCAGCCAGGGTCGGTCTCGCGGGCGACCAGGATGCGGTCGTGGGTCTCGTCGGCAGTGATCGTCGGCTCGAGCACGACCATGGCCCGGCCGCGGACCGTGCCGGCGCTGGACGCCAGCCCGGTCAGCACCTGCTCGCCGGCCGTTGCGTTGCGGTTGGAGCCGTTCACGGGCATCACATCGGCCAGGGCCAGGGTCAGGGGACGGTCGGGGTCGGTCGCCAGGCGGGCCGGGAAGGTACGGTCCGCCTCGATCCGGCGGGCCCGCTCGGCCCCGCGGACGGCCGCCACCGCCCGCAGGTCGGCACCGGGCGATGTGCCGTCGAAGGCGCCGAGCACCTCGTCGACGGTGAGGTCGAGCACGTCCCGCGGGTGGTCCAGCAGGCCGGCGTCCACCAGGTGCTGGCCCTGGCGCAGCAGCAGCGCCCGGAAGTCGCCGAACATCTGGCTGCGGCAGAACCGCATGTCCTCGCGCATCCGCAGCAACGTCCGCATGGCCGTGAACAGCCCGCGCAGCACCGCCCGCTTCAGCGGATTGCGGCAGTGCCGGCGCAGTTCGCGCACCGCGTCGCGGCGGACCTTCTCACCTGTGGCCAGGCTGTCCTGCACGGCCTGGCCCTGCCGCAGGTAGGCACGCACCTGGTGCAGCACGGTCCACGGCTGCTCGCGCGGGGTGATCGCCTCCAGTTTGTTGTCCTGCAGGGCGCGGTCGCCGTAGCGGCGCACGTGCTCGCGCAGCGCGAGGGCGAACTCGGCACCGTGGCTGCCCGCGATGAGCTCCGACCAGAGCCGCTCCGGATCGGCGTCGGAGAGCAGCGCGTCGCGCAGCGCGGGGGACCAGGCGGCCTGCGCGGCCAGCGCGACCACCGAGTGCACGGCCTGCGCCGACCGGTTCACCTTGCCGCCGCCCAGCATGCCGTTGAGCAGGCTGCGGTCGGCGGTTGGCACCCAGCGCTGCAGCAGGCCGTTCACCGCCCAGGTGGCGGTGAAGAGTCCGATGCCGTTGACCAGGGTGGCGCCCCAGCGGTTGCTGACCTCGGTCCAAAGATGCCGGTAGGCCGCATCCACCTCGGACGGGCTCAGTTTCGACACGTCGAGCTGGGTGTGGTACGCGTCCCACCAACGCAGGAACTCGCGGACCCGGCGGGGGTTGGCGGCCATCCGGAGCGCGATCTCGGCCAGGTTCGCCACCTTGGCGACCCGGTTCAGCTCGGACCGGGCCGGGTCCCGCCCGGGGTCCCGCCCGGAGTCCCGCCCGGTCAGGCCGAGGGCCTGCTCCCAGGTGGGGAACAGCGGCCGGAAACAACGGATCATGCCGTGCAGCTGGTACCAGTTGTCGATCGCGTAGTAGATGTGGCCGTCCAGGTAGCCGATCATCTGCCGCAGCCGCCACCGGTTGCGGTGGATCACCCTGGCCGGCACGCCCATCCGCCGGTAGAGGTCGGCGAAGCCCACCTCGAAGAGCCCGCGTCCGATGGAGTAGGTGAGCGCGCAGCTCACCCCTGGAAAGGTCTCGGTGATGTTGTTGTTGTCCCACAGGATCGCCGCGGAGTCGCTGGTCACGGCCCGCTCGTGCGCCGGAGCCGCGGTAACCGGCGCGGCCGCGATCGGCCGCGCCTGCACCAGGTGGATCCGGCCGTCCGCGGTCATGGTGCCCTCGATGTCCTGCGGGCCGCTGAACAGCTCCTCCACGCGGGCCGCCACCTCGGTGATCTCTCGCACCTCGGCGTCCTCCAGGACCGGCAGCTCGGCCAACCGCTCCTCCACCGTGAGGGCGACCGGTCCCTGCTCGGCCCGCTGCGGGTCCCAGCCGATCGCCCGCCCCTTGACCGCGACGTGCGCGTCGATCTTCGCCGACACCTTGTCGACGAAGAAATGGTCGACGTCGGCCTTCTCCTGCACCACCCCTTCGCCGATTCCGTAGGCCGCGGCGATCACGAATCGATCCGAACCGTCCAGCGGATTCCGGGTGAACGCGACGAACGACCGGACGCCCATCACCATCCGCTGGACGCCGACCGCCACCCGCGCGGCAAACGGATCCATTCCACGGTGCCCCCGGTAGAGCACCGCCTCCGGATTGAACGCCGACGCCCAGCAGGCCGCGACCCGGTCGGCCAATTCCGCACGTCGCACATAGAGGAAACTGTCGGACAGGCCGGCGAACGGGTCGGCCGCGGAATCCTCGCCGGATTCCACATCGCCCGGCCTCGGCACCACGCAGGCCCGCACGGCGACCAGCCCATCGGGCCCGGCGATCTCGTCGAACCGCTCGTCCAACGTCCGGCGCAGCTCCTCGGGGACACCAGTCTCCTGGATCCGGCGCCGAAGCGCCTGGGCCCGGTCCGACGCCTCCATCTCGACGGCCAGCGAGGCGGCGACCTCCGGGCCGACCACCTGATCGAAAGCGGTCGCCGGAACGCAGGCCAGCCGCGGAATCCTAAAGCCGGCCCGGGCCAGCGTCGCCTGTCGGGTGAACTTGTGTCCGAAAAGCTCCGGGTTGGCGATTGTCAACTCGCTATCGACCAGCCAGTCCGTGCCGTTAATCAACAAGGTGCTGACCTCCAGGCTGCCGATACATCTGCCAAATCACGCGTCTGCGTCCGGCGCCAAACCAGGGATGCTCCGGCGATAGTCAAGTCTCACACGATCGGCCGATCGGCTCTTCTTGTATAGTGCTGCCTTTGCGGTGGACGCTCTTTGCCCACGATCTTTCGCAATCGTTTCAACCGAGAGGAGTGCCGGTGAAGATCGGCCTGCACGTCGCGAACTTCACCTATCCGAACGGGCCGGCCGGGCTGGCCGACGACCTCACGCGCGTCGTCGTCACGGCAGAGGAGGCCGGGTTCGCGCGGGTCAGCGTGATGGACCATGTCTGGCAGATCCCCGTGCTAGGTCCGCCCGAGCACGACATGCTCGAGGCGTACACGACCCTCGGCTACCTGGCGGCGCGCACCTCGCGGGTGGAACTGCTGGCCTGGGTGACCGCCGTGAGCTATCGGCAACCGGGGCTGGTCGCGAAGATGGTCAGTACTCTCGACGTGCTGTCCAGAGGCCGCGCCTGGCTCGGCATCGGCGCCGCCTGGAACGGCGAGGAGGCAGCCGGGCTGGGGTTGCCCTTCCCGAGCACCGCCGAGCGCTTCGAGCGGCTGGAGGAGACCCTGCAGATCTGCCTGCAGATGTGGAGCGACGACGACGGTCCGTACGAGGGCAGGCACTACCGGCTGGGGCGCACCCTCAACCTGCCGCAGCCCATCCGCCGACCGCCGATCCTGATCGGTGGCGGCGGCGAGAAGAAGACCCTGCGCCTGGTGGCGCGCTACGCGCAGGCGTGCAACCTGTTCGCCGGCGCCGACGTGGAGCACAAGCTTGACGTCCTGCGCGGGCACTGCGAAGCCGAGGGCCGGGCCTACGATGGGATCGAGAAGACCGTGCTCGTCCAGCTCGATCCCGGCGACCACGGCGAGAACGTGGACGACCTGCTCGCCCAATTGCAGAGCCTCGCCGGCCTCGGCTTCGCGGAGGCGCACGGCTGGCTGTACCGGGTCTGGGAGACCGAGCGGCTGGAGCTGATCGGCAAGGAGATCGTGCCCGCCGCCGCGGCGTTCTAATTGCGGTTGACGGTGAATCGCCCGTCGGCTCGGAAGATGGCATGGTACTTGTGCGCCTGCGTGTGATGATGCCGACAGGCCAGCACACCATTGTGATAGTCCGTTGGCCCACCGACCGCCCACGGTCGCATATGGTGGATATCACAATGTTGCGCCGGCACCTCACACCCGGCGAACTGGCAGGTCCGGTCGCGCAACTCAATCGCCCGGCGAATGGCGATCGGCCACACCCGGGTCTTGCGGCCAATGTCCAGCACCTCACCCGCACTGTTCAAAACCGCGGGAATGATGGCGCAATCACAGGCCAACATGCGCGCGTCCGCGCCGCCGATCGGCCCCACCCAACTCAGGCGTGCCGGCTCCGCGCCCAGCTGCCCGACCAGCGACTCGTAGGACAGGGTGACCAGCAGGTGCGGCTTCTCCCCGTTCACCTCCGGCAGCCCACCGCCGTCCAACGCCCGCCGGCACAACTCGGTCAGCGCATCCGCCCGCCGCTGCCCGGCGGTGCGCGGATCGTCGTCGCGGGGTGGGTCGGTGAGCGCGTCCACCGCGGCCAGCACGGTGGCGCCGCTGGCCGGGTCCAATAGGCCCTGGATGGCCACCATCCCGTAGATCGTGGTCGCGACGGACAGTTCGCGTTTCTCGTAGGCCTTGACGGCGTCGCGGCCGGCGGCGTCGGGGTCCAGGCAGTACCGCAGGTGTTGGGTGGTGATGCGCAGCTTGTCCGGATCGTGGGTGCTGGCCACGTCCACCAAGGTCTGCTCGGAGGCGGCAACGTGCTCGGTGCCGACCTGCCGGGCGGTGCGGGCGATCACCGCCACATGGGCTTGCGAGATCCGCCCGGCGCTGAACGCCAGATCCACGGCGGGCAACTGGCGCAACTGCCGCGCGATGCCAACCAGTTGGGAGGCGTCCCGTGGGTGCATGCGCAGCTCGTACCGCAGCCAGGCTTGGGTGGAGCGGTACGCGTCCAGCTCATAGCCCTGAGCGGTGTCGAATTCGCCGACGCAGTGGGCGAGTTCGGCTTGCAGGTGAGCGATGTGCTGGTGCAGTTCCCGCATTCGCTCGCCGAGCTGCCGAATCTCCCGGGTCACGCTCATGACGTTACCGCGGTGCACCGACAGTCTCGGGTTGTGCGCCGTGGGTGGGAATACTTGCGTTGGAAACTAGGGCCGGCGGTGCCGAGAGGCGCACGCTGCTACGTGCTGCCGCGTCGACGCCCTCCACGGGCATCGACTTGCCACCGGATGAAACAACCACTCCAGTACGCCGCGTCCCGGCTCAACGTCCCCGACCACCCCGGAAACCGCCGGCCAGACAGCGGGACCGGAACCCCACTCCGGTCCCAAGCCAATCTTTGGTTTAGAACGCAACACGCAACAAACCTGAGCTCAAAGCCACTTGTTCCGCCGAAACACCCGATACAGCCCGCTGCAAATCACCACGATGACCGCGATTACCAACGGATAGCCGAACTTCCAACCCAGCTCCGGCATGTACTCGAAGTTCATCCCGTAAATACCGGCGATCATCGTTGGCACCGCCACTATCGCCACCCAGGCCGTGATCCTGCGCATGTCGGTGTTCTGCTGCAGGGTGATCTTCGCCAGCGCCGCGTTCACCAGCGACGTGAGCAGCTCGTCGTACGCGGTGATCCGCTCAGCCACGTTGGTCAGGTGGTCCTCGACGTCCCGGAAGTACAGCGCCACCTCGCCGTTGACCAGGGGCGTCGACCCGTCGGCCAGCCGCCGCAGCGGGGTGCCCAGCGGGATCACCGCCCGGCGCAGCTCGGTGATCTCGTGCTTCATCATGTAGATCTGCTCGGCGGAGACGGAGCTATTGCTGGAGAAGACCAGCTCCTCCATCTCGTCGATGTCGGTCTCCACGGCGTCCGTCACGTCCAGGTAGGAGTCGACGACGTAGTCGGAGATTGCGTGCAGCACTGCGTCCGGTCCCATGGCCAGGCGTTCCGGGTTGGTCTCCAACTGGCTGCGGACCGACGCCAGGCCCGAGTGCTGGCCACGCCGCACGGTGACCACGAAGTCCGGGCCGAGGAAGACCATCAGATCGCCGGTGTTCACGATCTCGTTGGCGGTTGTCGGCGACTCGTGGGCGACATAGCAGACCGTCTTGAGCACCATGAACAGCGTGTCGCCGTACAGGTCCAGTTTGGGCCGCTGGTGGCCGTGCACGGCGTCCTCCACGGCCAGCTCGTGCAGCCCGAAGGTCTCCGCGACGGCGTTGACCTGCGCCTGGTCCGGGTCCTTGAGGCCGATCCAGACGAAGCCGCTGCCACGTCGGCGCACCTCGGCGAGCGCGGTGTTGTGGGTCCACCGGCCGGGCAGGCGGTGGCCGTCGACGTACACGGCGCAGTCCACGACGTAACTGGTCGGGATCTCGGCGAGCACCGGCCGCGGCCGGGAGCCCGGGCGGATCACTCGGGAGCCGGCGGCACGGATCGACTTCATGGCAGACACGGCGTCCTCCTCGGCTGGAGTTGGCGTCGGCGCATTCCGCGCCGTGCCGCGTCCCCGCCGGAGGTCAGCCGGGTCCGGCCGGACCGGCATGGGTGGGGACGCGGTAGGTACTCGCGGGTTTGCCATCCACGTCCCTCACCTCCTCGGCTGGCGTGCAATCGATCACAGCCCGGTTGTCAACAATACCCGCCGCCCGGGCAGACTGTCGCTCGTGCAGTTCGGTAGGTACTTCGAGGAGTTCGAGGTCGGCGCGGTCTACAAGCACTGGCCAGGCAAGACCGTCACCGAGTATGACGATCACCTGTTCTGCCTGCTCACCATGAACCACCATCCGCTGCACCTGGACGCGCATTACGCGCAGGAGACGACCGAGTTCGGCCGCAACGTGGTCGTCGGCAACTACGTGTACTCGCTGGTGCTGGGCATGTCGGTGCCCGACGTGTCGGGCAAGGCCATCGCCAACCTCGAGGTCGAGTCGCTGCGGCACGTGGCGCCGACCTTCCACGGCGACACGATCTACGCGGAAACCGAGGTGCTGGCCACCACCCCGTCGCGGTCGAAGGACGACCGCGGGGTGGTGCAGGTGGAGACCCGCGGGTACAAGCAGGACGGCACGGTGGTGTGCATCTTCCGCCGTAAGGTGCTGGTACCCACCCGCTCCTACGGCGAGGCGCGGGGCGGCGAGCAGCCGGGCCGGCCGGAGCCGGTTACAAAATAGTTGCGTCGTTGCCGGGTCCGGCCGCTCTACTGTGACGCCATGAGTTGCGGAGTCGCCCGATTTCGGGTAGCTGGCGGGGTAATCGGCGCTGTACTCGGCGTGATGCTGTTGACAGCGCCGGCGGCGAGCGCGGGGCCGGTGCAGAACGCGGTGGCAGGGCTGCGGGCCAACCCGGTGTTCCTCGATCCGAGCTCGCGCCGGCTGCTCGACGTGGCCGCGGTGCGTGCCGCGATCGGCCCGGAGCCCATCAAGATCGCGGTGCTGCCCGCCGGATCCAGCACCAGCGAGGTGCGGACCTGGCCGCGGGAGATCGCCAAGGAACTGCCGGGAAACACCATTGCGGTGATCTCGGGCCGGTACTTCTATGCGGGGTCCGAGGTGCTGTGCAGCGGGCTGGCCGGCCAAGCGGCGACCAACGCCATCGCCAAGCACAACACCGACCTCGACGCGGACGCCAACAGTGACCTGACGGCGGCGCTGGTCGACTTCGTCGGCGAGCTCAAGTCCGCTCCGAAGTGCACCAGCGCCGGTGGCGCCGGGCGGGGGGACCGGTACGCCGACGAGCCGGGTGGCGGCGAGGCGTTCGGCACCGACGACACCGCCAGCGTGCTGCCGTGGGTGCTCGGCGGCCTCACGCTCGGCGTGCTTGGCGTCGGAAGCTGGGTGCTGCTGTCCCGCCGGCGGGCGCGCGGCCGGGTCCAGCTACGCCGCGGCGAGGCTCGCGAACTGGTCGCGCGGCTCGGCGCCGAACTCGCCGCGCTGCAGACCGACGGTGCCCCGGGCGCCGACCCGGCCGGCCGGCAGGCGAGGGCGGACGCCGCTGGCAAGCACGGCGAGGCACAGGCGCTGCTGGTCGGCGCGACCACCAACATGCAGTACACCGCCGTCCGGCACGCCGCGATCGAGGGACTGACCGCGGCGGCCGCGGCCCGCGCCCTGCTCGGCCGCGGCAACGCGGGCCACGGCGCCCCGATCCCGGCCTTCGACGAGCCGGCCGGCGCCGCGACGGCAAAGCCATCACCGCAGCCGCCGTATCCGCCGTATCCGCCGCTGGCGCAGTATGCGCCCGGCTCGCCGTACTACCACCCCGGCAGCGCGGCGGCACCGGCCGGCTGGTATCGGGAGCCGTTCTGGGAGCTCTCCACTCCGGCGGTCTCCACCGGTCACTCCACCGATCACCAGGCCGGCTGAACCGTCGGGCCCGCCGGCTCCGTAATCCCCGGCAGTCAGCACAGGAGGAGGAGCAGGATGCAGCGCTTCCATCCGCTCGCCAGGGACGCCGGGGTGGCCAGGGTCACCAGGATCACCGTCGGGGTGGTCGCCGCCGGCATCGCGGCCACCCTTGGATTGGGTGCCGCCATCGCGACCGCGGCGCCGCCGCCGAAGGCCAAGAAGGAGAAGACCGACTTCGCCGACGACAAGGGCAAGCCGACAAAGCCGCCGGTGCAGGTCAAGGGCGGGCAGAACGTGCCGGCCCAGCCGCAGCCGCCGCGTGACCGACCGGAGAGCTCCAGCGGCGACGAGCAGACCACGTCGGGTGGGTCGTGACCGCGGGCGTGCGCTTTCCGGCCATCGGCACGACGGCGCATCTGCTGGTGGCCGGGCCGGCCGCGCTGCCCGCGGCCGAGCTGACGCTGCGCGGGCTTCTCGCCGACCTCGACCTGGCCTGCAGCCGCTTCCGGCCGGACTCCGCGCTGTCCCTGCTCAACGCGCACGGCGGCCCGCTGGCGGTGCACCCGCTGCTGGTCGAGGCCCTGCGGGTGGCGTTGCGGGCGGCCGCCGGCTCGGACGGGGTCGTGGTGCCCACCCTCGGCAGGGCGCTGGTGGCCATCGGATACGACCGGGACTTCGCCGATGTGCCGGCGTCCTCGGACCTGCCGGTCATCCCGCAGCCCGCCGGGGACGCCTCGGCCGACGCCTGGCGGCGCATCGAGATCGACGGCGACGTCGTGACGCTGCCGGCCGGCGTGCATCTCGACCTCGGCGCCACCGCCAAGGCGTGGGCGGCCGACGTGGCCGCCGAGCGGATCGCGGCCGAGACCGGGTGCGGGGTGCTGGTGAATCTCGGCGGTGACCTGGCCGTCGCTGGCCCGGCGCGCAGCGGCGGCTGGCGGGTCCGGCTCGCCGAGCACCACGCCGACGTGAGCGGCGCCGGTCCGGTGGTCGCCGTGCGGTCCGGCGGGCTGGCCACCTCCAGCACAGCGGTGCGGCGGTGGCAGCGCGCCGGCGTGCCGCTGCACCACGTGCTCGACCCGCGCACCGGGCTGCCGGCCGTGCCGGTCTGGAACCACGTCACGGTTGCCGCCGCGAGTTGCGTGGACGCGAATACCGCCGCGACGACGGCCGTCGTGCTGGGCACGGCGGCGCCGGCCTGGCTCGCCGACCGCAACCTGCCGGCCAGGCTGGTCGCCACCGACGGCACGGTCATCACCGTCGCCGGCTGGCCGCACAACGCACCCGACAACGGGCCTGACAACCGGCCTGACAACGGGCCTGACAACGGGCCTGACAACGGGCCTGACAACGGGCCTGACAACCGGCCGAGCGCCGAGGAGGCAGCATGACCACCGCCGCCCCTTTGATCAGTGAGAGCACCTACTGGTACCTGTCGCGGGCCAGCGGGTTCGTCTCGCTGGTGCTGTTCACCACCTCGGTCGCGCTCGGGCTGCTGACCGCGGGCCGGGTGGCATCGCCGGCCTGGCCGCGGTTCGTCACCGAGGGCCTGCACCGCAACGTCGCGCTGACCACCGTGTCGTTCGTGATCGTGCACGCGATCACCATCACGTTCGACAAGTATGTCGGGATCAGCGTGTTCGCCGCCGTCGTGCCGTTCATCTCGGAGTTCCTGCCGCTGTGGGTGGGGTTCGGCGCGATCGCGTTCGACGTGCTGCTCACGCTGGTGATCACAAGCTTGCTCCGGACCAGGCTGAGTCATCGGGCCTGGCGGCTGATGCACTGGCTGTCCTACCTGGGCTGGCCGCTGGCGCTGGCGCACACCATAGGCGTCGGCACCGACCGGGTCTGGGTGATCGCGGTGGTCACCGTGAGTCTGGCTGCCGTGCTGACCGCCGGTGGCGTCCGGCTGGCCGGCTGGCGCCGGGTCTCCGTGGGTAGGCCGGTGTGAGCGCCCCGCAGCTGACCGGCTACGACGGCCGGCCCCGACTGCTCGCCGGCTGGGCGGCCACCAATCAGCCGGCCAACCTGGCCGAGCATGCCCAGATCAACGGTCCACTGCCGGCCGGCGCCGCGCCGCACCTGATCGGCATGGTGACCGCGGCCGGCCTGCGCGGCCGGGGCGGCGCGTGGTTCCCCACCGGACGCAAGCTCTCCGCGGTCGCCGAGAATGGTGCCAAGGCCGGCGGCGCCTATGTGGTGGCCAACGGCGTGGAAAGCGAGCCGGCCGCCGGCAAGGACAAGCTGCTGCTGCGCGCCGTGCCGCACCTGGTGCTGGACGGCGCCGAACTGGCCGCGCTCGCCGTCGGGGCCACCGAGATCACGGTCGCGGTGCACCGCGGAACCGGCCTGGCCGCAGCCATGTCCGGCGCCATCGCAGAGCGGGCGGCGCACCGCTGGGGCGCCGGACTCACGATCAAGGTGGCCGAGCCACCGCGCTGGTATGTCTCGAGCGAGTCCACCGCCGTGGCCAACTTCGTCGGCGGCGGCCCGGGCAAGCCGCGCGACGACTCCGCGTACCGGCTGGGCGTGAAGGGCAAGCCGACGCTGGTGTCCAACGCCGAGACGCTCGCTCACCTCGCGCTCATCGCCCGGCACGGGCCCGATTGGTTCCGCCAGGCCGGCACCGCCGAGGCGCCAGGCACGGCGCTGTTCACCGCCGGTGGTGCGGTGCACCGCAGGGCGGTGTACGAGCTGCCGGTCGGCGTCACCGGCAACGACATCCTGGCAATGGCCGGCGGCCCAGCGCAGACACTGCAGGCCGTGCTGCTCGGCGGGTACGGCGGGTCGTGGCTCGGGATCGAGGCGCTGTCCCTGCCGTTCACCCCGGAGGGCCTACGGATGCTGAATGCCTCGCCCGGCGCCGGCGTGCTGGTGGGGCTGCCGGCCGAGGCGTGCGGACTCGCCGAGACCGTGCGGGTGGCGTCCTGGATGGCGTCCCAGAACGCCAGACAGTGCGGCCCGTGCTTCAACGGCCTGCCGGCCATCGCCGACGACCTGGCCCGGATCACCTGGGGCCGCGACCGGATGGCGCTGGACCGGCTGCGCTTCCGGCTCGGCATCGTGGACAAGCGCGGCGCCTGCGGCCACCCGGACGGCGTGGTGCGGCTGGTGGCCACCGCGCTCACGGTGTTCGCCGACGATGTCGGCCGGCACCTGGCCGGGCGGGGCTGCGCCGGCCTGTGGCGGCCGCCGGTGCTGCCGGTGCCGCAGCCGCCGGACGTGAGCGAGGGTTGGCGATGACCGAGACGTTCAAGGTGAACATGATCGCTTGCGATGGGCACGGAGTGTGCGCCGAGCTGGTGCCTGAACTCATCCGGCTGGACGAGTGGGGATACCCCATCCTCGCGCCCACCCCGGTGCCCCCGCAGCTGCTCAAGCACGCCCGCAGGGCCGTCACGCTGTGCCCGAAGCTGGCGCTGAGGCTGCAGCGGCGGGATTAGGCACGGTCCAGCTGACGACAGGTCACCGCGGCAGCACCGACCACCCCTCGAGGGTCTCGGTCAGGCCCTCCACGAGCGGCAACGCACGGTAGTCGGCGGCGGACACCCAACGGGCGTCCGCCGCGTCGTCGCCCGGCCGCAGTGCGGTGTCCCCGACCACCGCACACCGGTAGTCGAAGATCTCGTAGGTGCCCCGTGGCGCGGCCCGCAGCACCGAGCCGACCAGCGGGCCGACCCGCACCGCCAGGCCGACCTCCTCCTGCAGCTCGCGGCGCAGCGCCGCCTCGTCAGATTCACCCGGTTCGACCCGTCCGCCCGGAAGTGACCACAGCCCGCGGCCTGGTTCCGTCGCTCTGCGTACCAGCAGCAGCCGGCCATGATCGTCATGGACGACCGCGCCGACGCACCTGATCAGGCGGTAGGGTACATTGGTCATGCCACAGAACGTAGCCAAGCGCGGGCGCCGTTGCGCCGTACCGGCCTAACTGACGCTGTACCCTGCCGAACTGTCGGTCTTGTGAGGTACAACGGGTGCTGACGCGTCGGCACGGTAAGGACGGGGTTGGTCACGGTGAAGCCGGGTGCCAAGAGATTCCTCCTGCTGGCGGGGGGTGTGTTCCTGCTGTTTCTGGTGGTCACTCAGCCACAGCAGTCGGCAGGCATCGTGCGGGACCTGCTCGCCATGCTGCGGGGCGGAGCGGAATCCCTCGCTACATTCATCCGGTCGCTCTTCGCGTAGGGGCGGTGGTGGCGCGGTAGAAATGGCGCGGTAGAAGAGGGGCCAGCATGGCTATGCTCGCACCCCGGGATCCGGACGAGTACCTGCTGTCCACGGAGCGGCGGGTAATCAGGTTGCGCCGGCACTGGGCCGTCGTGCTGCCCTACCTCTTTCAGACGCTGTTCGCCCTGATCATCGCGTTCATCCTGTCCTACGTGCTCGGCGGCAGCGGCGCCTACGCGTGGCTGGTTCAGAACGTGCTCTGGTACGTCGCCCTGTTCGCGCTGCTGCGGTTCACCTATTACCTGGTGGAGTGGTGGGTCGAGCGGATCGTGGTCACCGACAAGCGGGCGATGAACACCAGCGGCATCTTTACCACCAAGGTGGCCATGATGCCGGTCAGCAAGATCACCGACATGACCTACGAGCGGAGTGTCTTCGGCCGGATGTTCGGCTACGGCACGCTGGTCCTCGAGTCGGCCGGCCAGATCCAGGCCCTCAACCGCATCGAGTTCCTGCCGCGGCCGGAGGAGGTCTTCGACGCCATTTCGGAGCTGGTGTTCGGCGAGAGGCTGGGCAGCACCAGCGCCAGGGTGTCCATGATGAAGGCGCCCCCGAAGCGCCGACGCTCCCGATAACAGCCGCTGCCGGCAGACTGGGACGTGTGCGAATCGATCTGCACACGCATTCGAATGTGTCCGACGGCACGGACACCCCGGCGGAGCTGGTTGCGGTGGCGGCCGCGGCCGGGCTGGACGTGGTGGCGCTGACCGACCACGACACCACGGCCGGCTGGACGCAGGCGCTGGCGGCCGCGCCACCGGGACTGCGGTTGCTGCCCGGCGCCGAGCTGTCCACCAGCACCGATGACGGGATCACCGTGCACCTGCTGGCGTACGGGTTCGACCCCGACGCGCCGCCGCTGGTGCGCGAGCAGACCCGGTTGCGGCAGGCGCGGCGGGAGCGGTTGCGGCGGATCGCGCGCCGGATGGCCGCCGACGGGCTGCCCGTCGACGAGGACGCCGTGCTCGCCGGCCTGGCCCCGGACGCGCCAGCCGGCCGGCCGCACCTGGCTGCCGTGCTGGTCGCCGCGGGGGCGGTCGCCAGCGTGCCGGAAGCGTTCGCCCGGTACCTGCACGACGGCGGCCCCTACTACATCCGGCGCGAAGACACGCCGCTGCTCGAGGCGGTCCGGATGATCACCGATGCCGGCGGGGTCACCGTGCTGGCGCACGCACGAGCGACCCGCGGCGGCCGCCTCATTGGCGAGGAGGTGATCGCCGAGCTGGCCGCGGCCGGCCTGGCGGGGATGGAGGTCGACCACCCCCAGCACGACGAGCCGGCGAAAACGCGGCTCAGCATCCTGGCCGCGGAGCTGGGCCTCGTCGTCACCGGCGGCAGCGACTACCACGGCCGGAACAAGCCGACCCCGATCGGGGCCGAGACCACTGCGCCGGAGTCGCTGGCGGCCCTGGAGTCGCTCATGGCGAAGGCGGCGGCGGCCGCGCGAACCTAGAACTGCGAGCCGAACCTGGCCGCGGCGTGTCGGTGGGTGCCGCTAACGTTGACGGCGATGACAACTCTTCAGGGGGAGCTCGAACTGGGCGGGTTGCCACGTCGCCTGGTTCGGGTGACTCCGGCCAAGCTCGCGACGTGGACCGACTGCCCACGCCGCTACCGGATGACCTACCTGGACCGGCCGTCACCGCCGAGGGGCGCGCCATGGGCGCACAACACGGTCGGCGCCGCGGTGCACAACGCGCTGCGGGCGCTGTTCGAGCTGCCACCGGCCGGGCGGACGCCGGCGGCGGCGGCCGGTCTGGTCGCCACCCACTGGAAGACCGACGGGTTCCGGCACGCCGAGCAGGCCGCCATGTACCGGCAGCGCGCCCAGACCTGGGTGGCCGACTACGTGGACGCGCTGGACCCGACATTCGAGCCGGTCGGCATCGAACGATGGGTCTCGACGCCCAGCACTCGGATCGTCGCGGAGGGCCGGGTGGACCGCATCGACGACCGGGCCGGCGAGCTGGTCATCGTCGACTACAAGACCGGGCGGCATGGGCTGAGCGTGGACAACGCCCGCGGCTCGCAGGCCCTCGCGCTGTACGCACTGGCCGCGGCCAGGACCTTGCGGCGCGACTGCCGCCGCGTCGAACTGCACCACCTGCCCAGCGGCGAGGTGCTCGCCTGGGAGCACACCGCGGAGTCGCTGCGGCGGCATTTGACCAGGGCAGAGGAGGCCGCCGACGAGCTGGCGCTGGCCACCGACACCCTGGCCGCCGGCGGCGACGCCGAGGTGCTCTTCCCGCCGCGGATCGGGCGGCAGTGTTCGTGGTGCGACTTCCGCCGGCACTGCGCCGAGGGGCGCCAGGCCGCGCCCGACGTCGACCCGTGGGCGCTGCTCGCGCCGTGACGGTCGAGGACCCGGTGGCAGCGCCAGGCACCGTGGCCGACCCGCCGGGGCCGGCGGGCCGCCGGCCGCCGCGGGTCAGCCGCCCCGTCGCCGTGCTGCGCTTCGTCAGTGGCACTCTCACCGCCGGCCTGCTCGCCCTCGCTGCCGCCGTCACCGCGGCTGCCCTGTTCTCCGGCGCCCGACCGGGCCCCGGCGCCTCCGCGGTCGCCGGCCACGCCGTGGTCGCGGTGACCGCCCTCGTCCTGCAGCTCATCGTCGACCGCCGGCGCGGGCCGCTGGCCGCAGTCGCCGCACTGCTGATCGTCCCGCTGGCCGCCGCCACCCTCTGGCTCTGGTGGTGGAACTAGCGACCAGCTAGCGGCCGTCGAGCCAGGCGTGGCAGGTGGCGAGCAGGAGGTCGAGCAGCGCGGCCGGGTTCTCGATGTTGGGGGAGTGCGCGGCGGCGGGGATGGTCGCGAAAGGGGCATCGAGCCGCGCGGCCATGTCGCGCTGCTGCTCGGGCGGCCAGGCGTCGTCGGAATCGCCGCAGGCGACCAGGCACGGTGTGCCGCTGCTGCGCAGGCCTGCCGCCAGCTCGGCGACGCGATCGGGCTCGGTGCGCAGGCCCGCGGCCATGCCGAGCAGGCCGGCCAGGGTGCTGTCCAGGAAGCGCCGGCGCAGCAGCGCGGCGAGCTCGGGCGTGCGCGGCGCCAGGCCGGCACTGGCGTCGGCCGCCTCGCGCAGCTCCTGCACGGCGGCCACGCCGCCGGTGCGCAGGATCGGCTCGGCATGGTCGAGCAGGATGCGGCGCACGCCGGCGGGCAGCGCGGCCGGGCCCGAGCACAGCAGCGCCAGGCCGGCCACGGTGGCCCCGGCGAGCACGGCGGCGCGGCACACCAGGCCGCCGTACGAGTGGCCGACCAGGATCACCGGCTGCGGGTCGAGCCGGCGAACGACACCGGCAAGGACCGCGCCGAGCGGCACCGGCAGGTAGCAGGCCTCGTCCGGCGGGCCCGGCGACTCGTACTGGCCGGGCAGGTCGATGGCCAGGGCCGCGAGGCCGGCGTCGGCGACGGCGTCGAGCAGCGGCGCGAAGTCCTCCTTGGAACCGGTGTACCCGGGCACCATGACCACGGTTGCCAGCGCGCCGCGTGGCACCGCGGACAGCGCAGCCAGCGGCCCGTGCTCGCTCGGCAGCACGACGCGCTCGGCCCGGTGCGGCCAGGTCTGATCGAACGCCATCAGCCTGGCATCAGCGCAACGCGACCAGCGTGCTGCCGCGCTGTTCGAGCACCACCGGGCCGGCCGCGGAGAGCTGCACCGGCCCGTGGTAACTGCCGCGGTCGACCGGGGTCTCGCCGAGCCGCTGGCCGGTGTTGGCCTCCAGCACCGCGAGCCGGCCGTCGGTGGGCACCAGCAGCCGCCCGGCGTACAGCACACCGGACCCGAGCGTGCCCTCCACTGTCCACAGTGGACGGAACTCGGCGGGGTCGAGCGCGACCGTCGAGGACCCGGTGAACCAGTACACCGCCCTCGGCCCGACCGTGATGTCGGCCACCGCGGGCGCAGATCGGCCGGCCGACGTCAGCGACGTGGTGAAGTCGATGCGGTAGCTGCCGAGCTGATTGCCCTTCTCGTCGTACACGGCGAGCCGTCGCGGGCCGGGCAGCAGCACGGCGGTGCGCTGGGCGGACATCGCCACCACGAGTGCGGCGCGCACGCCGAGCTGCACCGAATACAACACCTCGGGCTGCTCCGCCTCCTTGGGGTTGGCCTTGAGCACGGTCAGCCGGTCGACCCCGTCGCCGTCGCTCGGGCAGCGCTCGACCAGCCCGATCTGGTTGACCGTCACCCCGACCGAGATGTAGGTGCACCCGCTACGCGGCTGCTTGCCGGGGTTCACCGGCGTTGGGACCGCGCCGTACTGCGTGGTCCGCACGAGATCGGACCGCCAGGTCTCCAGGTACCGTTGGCCGATCGCGGTGGCATGGGTGCCGTCGAAGAGAACCCTGGTGCCGTGCTCGGCGTCGCCGTTGCGCTGGTCGACGCGCCGGCCGCTGTCCCCGCCGACGGCCGTGACCTCGCTGCAGTACCGGGGGTTCTTCGACCATACGGTGAGCGCGGTGCTCCAGGCCGAGGTCACCGTGCACAGGTCGATGTCGCGGGCGTACCGCCAGCGGGTGGCTCCGGTGAACGGGTCCCGCCCGACGACCTCGCGGCCGTCCGCGGTGACCACAGTCGAGCCGGCCACGACCGGTGTCGGGGTGGCGGCGCTCGGCGCGCTCCAGGCCTCGCCGAGCGAGGGCGGCAGCGCGGTGGGCACCGTGAGCGGCGGCGCCTCGCCGACCGCTGGCTGCGACACGGTGGCCCTGGCGTCACTGAAGCGCCAGAGCAGGACGGACGCGATGAGCACGACGACCACGATGACGGCGACGGCGACAAGGTCACCGCTGGTGCGGCGTTCGCTGCTCACCACGGCCGGATGCTAGTGCGGCTGGTCGGCGTCCGCGGCGGCGGCCAGCGCGGTGCCGGTCGGGACCGATGCCGAGGTCGGGCCGGAGGCCGAGGTCGGGGAAGCCGAGGTCGGGGCGGAAGCCGAGGTCGGGGCGGAGGCCGAGGTCGGGGCGGAGGCCGAGGTCGGGGCGGAGGCCGAGGTCGGGGCCGAGCCGGTCCGGCGCCGCCGGCGGCGTGGCCTCGTTCGTCCCGACTCGGCGGGGTCGGCCGGTTCGGCGACGGCGTCCACGCTGGCCACGCCGGACGATGCCGAATCGGCGTCCACGCTGGTGCCGAGTCGCACCCCGCCGCGGGTGCGTATCCGCGGTCGCCGGGTACGCCGCGGCTTGTTGTCCCCGCTGTCCTCGGCCGCAGAACCGCGGCCAGGCCGGCGCTGGCGGCGGCCGCCGAGGTCCTCCTCCGGCTCGGCGGCGAGCCCGGCCCTGGTCCGGTTGGCCAGCGGCAGCCGCCCGGTGGCGTCCTGCGGGATTCCGAGCTCGGCGTGCAGGTGTTCCGAGGTGGAGTAGGTCTCGGCCGGCTCAGCCATGCCGAGGTCGAGGGCGGCGTCCACCGATCGCCAGCGCGCCAGCTCGTCCCAGTCGACCAGGGTGATCCCGATTCCCGGCTTGCCGGCCCGGCCGGTGCGGCCGATCCGGTGCACGTAGGTCTTCTCGTCCTCCGGGCACTGGTAGTTGATGACGTGCGTGACGTCGTCTACGTCGATGCCGCGGGCGGCCACATCGGTGGCGACCAGCACGTCCACCTTGCCGGCGCGGAAGGCCCGCAGCGCCTGCTCGCGGGCGCCCTGGCCGAGGTCACCGTGCACCGCCGCGGCGGCGAAACCACGCTCGGTCAGGTCGTCGGCGATCTTCTGAGCGGTCCGTTTGGTCCGGGCGAAGATCATGGTCAGGCCGCGGCCATGCGCCTGCAGCATCCGCGCGATCAGCTCCATCTTGTCCAGCGCGTGCGCCCGGTAGACGAACTGCGCGGTCAGCTCGTGGATCGCGCCGGCGTCGTGCTCCTCCGCCCTGATGTGCGTCGGCCGGCGAAGGAACGCCCGCGCCAGCGTGACGATCGGGCCGGGCATGGTCGCCGAGAACAGCATGGTCTGCCGCTCGTCCGGCACCATCCGCAGGATCCGCTCGATGTCGGGCAGGAAGCCCAGGTCGAGCATCTCGTCGGCCTCGTCCAGCACCAGCGTCCTCACCTTGCCGAGCACCAGGTGCCGCTGCTCGGCCAGGTCCAGCAGCCGCCCCGGCGTGCCGACCACGACATCGACGCCCTTGCGCAGCACGCTGGTCTGCTGCTCGTACGGCCGGCCGCCGTAGACCGGCAGCACCCGGACGCCGAGCAGCCGGCCGGCGTCGGCGAGGTCGTGGGTA
>DASXTS010000043.1:0-13215 GCA_036505275.1 Pseudonocardiaceae bacterium | reverse complement strand
TCAACCAGATCAACCAGATCCTGGTGCTGTTCTACCTGCTGCTCGCCCTCGCGGTGGTCATCGCCTTCATCGGCATCATCAACACACTGGCGCTCTCGGTGCTCGAGCGGATCCGCGAGCTTGGGCTGCTGCGAGCCGTGGGCATGACCAGGAGGCAACTGCGGGCGATGATCCGCTGGGAGGCCGTGATCATCGCCGTGCTGGGGGCGGTGCTCGGCCTTGTCGTCGGCACCTTCTTCGGCTGGACGCTGGTGCGCGCCCTGCACAGCCAGGGCATCACCGACTTCAGGCTGCCGGTCGGCACGCTGCTCGTGTTCGTGGCGGCGGCCGCGGTCGCCGGCGTGCTCGCCGCGATCTTCCCCGGCATCCGGGCCGCGCGGATCGACATCCTGCGGGCCATCACCACCGAGTGATCGGCGGATCCCCGCGCCGGGTTGGCCTTCGCCGCCATAAGTCGACGTTGAGCGCGAGTTACGGGTCCGCAGCATCGGCTACTTGCGCTGCTGTATCTGTATCAGGTTGCCACAGGTGTCGTCGAACACCGCGGTGGCCACCGGTCCCATCTCGGCGGGCTCCTGCGTAAACCGCACGCCGAGCCGCTCGAGCCGGGCGAACTCGGCGGCCACATCGTCCACGGCGAAGGATGTGGCGGGAATGCCGTCGCTGACCAGCGCCTCTTTGAAGACTTTGGCGGCGGGAAGGGCGTCGGGTTCGAGCAGCAGTTCGGTGCCGTCCGGATCGTCGGGCGAGACCACGGTCAGCCAACGGTACTCGCCGAGCGGTACATCGGTCTTCGCTACAAAGCCCAACACCTCGGTGTAGAAGCGTAGTGCCTTAGCTTGGTCGTCGACGAGGACGCTAGTCAGGTGGATTCTCATCGGATCTCCTTTGTGGGTCGGGCTTGAGCCATCGGTCGGCGATGTGCTCCAGCGGCTGTCTGTCAAAGTGGTGGAACTTGTAGCGACCCACCCGGCGGGTGACGATCAGGCCGGCGCCTTCCAGTACATCGAGATGTTGGGAGACAGCCTGGCGTGATGAGGTGAGTCGATGCTTCATGGCCAGTCGTGAGCAGATCTCGAACAGGGTCTGGCCGTCACGCTCGGTCAACTCGTCGAGGATCTTCCGGCGCGTGGGGTCGGCCAAAGCCTGGTAGACGTCAGCCACAGCGACGAGTATATGCAAGCCGCTACTTGCCTGTCGACCTGACGAGCGAAGCGTCCTGTCCCGTGCCGTATGGCCAGGCCGGCGGCGGGGCTGCCTGGGCGCCCAGCGCCGCCTTCGCGCCGGGATGAGCCGACTCAACAGCGCGGCGAGCACGTTGGCTGTCTTGTGCACCCAGTCCCGCTGTCGCGGGTGCCTGGGAAGACCTCGCGCAGCGCGGCCCAGAAGCCCAGCGCGCCGTCGCCGACGGCCAGGACCGGGGTGGGGGGCCTTCGGTGTTGCGAGGCGTCGAGAACTCCATGATCACCGATCGGGGTTCAGCCGCTTCTCACCGTGCCGCCGCTGCCCACGAACATGCAGATCACGGCACCCGACATCCGACAACGCAATCGCCCTGGCTACACCGCGACACACCACCACTCATGCTGTCGGCGTACGGGTTAAGGTGCACAGCCGTGTACGGATAGACGTGCACGGCGAGCAGGGTGGCGCTTCTTCCGGTCGGATCCGACCGGTGACGTCGGCGCTAGGCGTTGGTGACACGGAAGCGTGGGTGGGTCACGGTTCCCGTGACCGGCTTGCCTTCTGGAACCAACTCGGCCTGCTCCCCGTCGAACAGCGGTGTTCCACCGCCCAGCAGGAGCGGAACGAGGTGGATTCGTACCTCGTCGAGCAGGTCTGTTCGGAGCAACTGCCGGGCGATATCCGCGCCTAGCACCAGGACGTCCTTATGCTGCGCGGCCTGCTTGGCGCGTCGGACCGCAGCGTCCAGGCCGTCGAAGGCAAACACGCCGCCGTTGTCGCCGAGCAGGTCCTGCCGCGGCCGATGGGTGACCACGAAGCCAGGTACACCCGGCCATGGCGTGCCACCCCACGGGCCCACGCCAAGATCGAACGTGCGCCGTCCGATGATCGTGGCGCCAACGGTCGCGTCCACTTCTCGGCGTACGCCGAGGTCGATCTGGCCGTCGGGGCCGTTCCCGGCCATCCATGCGTGTAGGCGTTCGCCGCCGTCGCCCATCGGCTCTGCCTCCCGGACGTTCGGGCCGGCGGTGAACCCGTCCAGCGACATCGACACGTCCAGCACGACCTTGCTCATCGCCAACCTCCTAGGCCCCCTCGCCGGCGCCGTCCGGCGCCGTCAAGAAATAGTCGGAGCCGGCCCGGCCGTCTCGACACCTGCCACGCACCCTGCCGTCGTGAGGGCCGGTGCCAGCACGGACGGTGATCAGGGTCGCCTCCGCCTGGATACGACAGGCTGTGCACGTTCAGCCGGACCTACCTGTGCACATCAACCTGTACGCCGAAACTTGCCGCACTCATGATCTTGAACCGGCCGTGCGCCAGCAAGAGACCGGAGGTCTGTAGCCGGGGTCCTGTGCTCAACCGTGCGGATTCACCGTCGAGGTCGGTGGTGATGAGGTCGAGGTGGACGCGGTTCTTGACGGTCTTGCCTTCGGGTTCTTGATGGAAGGCCAGCCGTGGGCCGGCGGTGGCCAGGTCGCTGGGCAGGACGACTGCGTCATGGCGTTGGCGCCGTCGGCGAGTTGGCGTCCGAGCGCGGCGGCCCAGAACCGGGCCACTCTGACTGCGTCGTGGGCGTCGAGGCTGAGGCCTAGCACGGTGCTTCCGGCCATCACGGTTACCTGTCCGTGGCGTGGGGCAGCAGTCGTGGGTTAGACAGCCGTTCGACCACCGTCGACGGCGATGGTGGCGCCGGTGATGTAGCCGGCGCGCGGTGAGGCCAGGAAGGTGATCGTCTCGGCGATCTCTTCGGGTTGCGCGGCGCGGTTGAGCAGGGTGGTCTTGGCGAGGGCGATGGTGTTTTGTGCGCCTTCGGTGAAGACAGGGCCGGGCGCGACGGCGTTGACCCGCACGCCGCTGGCGCCGTATTCGGCCGCCCAGGAGCGGGTCATGGCGACCAGCGCGGCTTTGGTCGCGCTGTAGGCGGCGCCGCCGGGCAGGCCGATGGCGGCGGCCATGCTGGCCAAGTTGATGATGACGCCTCCGCCGTTGCCGGCCATGGCCGGTGCCAGGGCTGCGGTGAGCAGGTAGGCGGAGCGGACGTTGCCGTCGAATAGCCGGTCGTAGGTGGCGGTGTCGAGTTCGTTGCTGGGCCCGAACCAGGATGAGCCGGCGTTGTTGACCAGGATGTCGATTGGCCCCACCTCGCCGGCGAGCTGGGCGACGGCGACCGGGTTGCTCAGGTCGGCGGCGACGAAACGCGCGTGCCCGCCGCCCTGTTCGATCTGGTGAACGACCCGGGCGCCACGGTCGGCGTCGCGGCCGTGCACCAGCACGGTGGCGCCGTGCTCGGCGAGGGTGAGCGCGGCGGCCTTGCCGATGCCCGATGTTGTCCGGACCGCCCCGCCCGCCTTCCCGCACTGAGAGGACTGGCCGGCGATCGTTCAGGCGGGTACCGGTTGGCGCCCGGCGCGGCTTCTCAACATGACGACAGTCAATGCACCGAGGCCAAAGACGACCGCCACAAACCAGATCAAGCCGCCGACAATTGGGATAAGTGCCAGCAACCGCAAGATTGCCCAGCCGACGAGGAAGGCGAGGGCCCACGGCGTCGACTGGCGCACGATCTGCCGACCGAGGATGAACGCCGTGGCGGTGTAGCCAATTGTGTAGATGAGTCCGAGGGCCGCCAGGACGACCAGGCCGAGCGGCAGACCGACGACTGTCACCAGGGCGATGACGGCCAGGATCGGCAGGCCGAGGAATGCCAGCAGCCCCCAACCGATGGCCGCTGCGATCGCCGTCCGCGCCGCCTGCACGACCCGTCCAGCGCCTGCCCCGAGCAGCCAGATCAACAGCAGGCCCAGGACGAGGGTCGACACCGAGACGGCAATCCAGAACGCGATCCGACCGGCCCATTCCAATTCCCACCGATCGACGCTGGTTTGCACCCGTTTGGTGGTGCCGCCGATCCTCGCCCCCGGCGCCACGACCGGGTCGGACTGCGAGACGACGTCGCCGGTGACCTCGGCGCCGCCGCGCAGTTCCACCCGCCCGTTGAAGACGACGACATCCCCGACGACTCGGCCGGAGATGGTGACCGGCGCGTCGAACGCGGTCAGCGACCCGTCGACCGTTCCGTCGACAATCGATGAGCCGTGAAAGACGACGAGGTCGCCGACCTGCCGGCCGGCCGGCACGTCGGCGGGACCGGACAGGACGACGAATGGCTCCGCCTCCTGACCCCCTTGCCCTTGCGCTGTCGCGGCGGGTGTGAAGCCGACCGCAAACGCGAAAGCGACTCCGATGATTATGAGTCGACGCATGCCGACCACCTTTCGACGTAGACGGGACGAGCCTTTTCAACTCGCTCTCGACGGGGCGGCCATCGCTCGGGCGTTGAGCCGCAACCGCGCGTATTCGACGAACGGGCCTTGGAACACGGTACGACGCTGTGGTTTGGGCTGCACGGGTGTAGCGGTCGCGCGTGTCGACCTGGCAGCCGATGGGGCCCGGGTGGTACAGGTGGTGACCGCGGATGCGGCGGCGGCACGCTGCCCGTCCTGCCGCAACGGTGTCGACGTTGGCCGTGAAGATCAGCCGCCGTTATTCCCGCTGACATCGTCCGCTTCGCCCCGGGCCCTATGCTGCAAGCGGACCGTGGGAGGAGGGCTGGCGTGGTTGAGCAGCGCCAGGCGCAGCGACGCGGCAGGGTCTTGGGAGGCATTCGCCCCACCAGCGAGGACCATCGGGCGACGACCATCGAGCTGTTCTTCGACCTGGTCTACGTCTTCGCGGTAACGCAGATCACCGGCTACATGGCGCATGGGCACAGCGCTCACGGCGTGCTCCAGGGGCTGCTGATGCTCGCGCTGCTGTGGGGGACCTGGTCCAGCTACACCTGGCTCGGGAATCAGGCGCGGGCTGACGAGGGTCTCCTGCGGGCGGGAATGGTCGTGGCGATGGCGGCGATGTTCGTGGTCGCCTTGACCATTCCCGAGGCGTGGCAGGACGCGCCCGGCGGCCTGAACGGCCCCCTCGTGCTGGTGTGCGCCTACCTGCTGGTCCGCTGCGTGCACCTCACGGTCTACGCCGTGGCCGCCACCGATGACCCCGGGCTGCGGCATCAGGTCGCGATCACCTGGCTGCCCATGATGGCGGGCGCGGCCTTGTTGGTGTCCGGGGCGCTGCTGGGTGGCTGGACACAGACGCTGCTGTTCGCAGTTGCCCTCCTGGTGGACTGGGTCGGCGCCTATGTCGCCTCCAGGCACGGCAACTGGCGGCTGCACAGCCCGGTGCACTTGACCGAACGGCACGGCCTGTTCATCATCCTGGCGATCGGCGAGTCGGTCGTGGCGATCGGTGTGGGCGCCGCCGACCAGCCCATCAGCGCGCCGCTGTTGTTCGCGGCCATCCTGGGCGTTGCCGCCGCCGTTTGCCTGTGGTGGCTTTACTTCGACATGGTGTCGCTCGCGGCCGAGCACCGGCTCGTCGAGGTGCGGGGCCAAGCCAGGGTCGACCTGGCCGTCGAGGCCTACACCTTTGGGCATTTTCCAATCGTTGCCGGCATCGTGCTCGCCGCCGTCGGCGTCGAGGGCGTGCTGGCGCACGCCGGTGAGAGCAAGCCGCTGGGCGCCTTCTACGCGCTCTCGCTCTTCGGCGGCGTCGCGCTGTACCTCGCCGGGCAGCTGCTGTTCAAGCGCCGCATGCACAGCGCGCTGAGCCTGCCACGGCTGGTGGCGACCTGCGTGCTCTTGGCCGCCCTGCCAGCCGCCGCCGTCCTCCCACCGCTTGCCGGGCTGGCCGGCTTGGTGGTCATAATGGCCGCCCTGATCGTCGTCGAGACCACCCGCTATGCGCCCGTCCGACGCAGCCTCCGCGGCACCTAGGGACCGCGACGTGACGAGCAACCATGCGTGATCTGCAAGAACTCGCAACCTCACCCACGTTCGCCACACGACACAGGACGGCGCTCGAAGCGCGCAACGGTCACGAGATGACCCGGAAGTGGATCGTCCGGAACTGGTCCTAACGTGATGTCCATGACCGAGTTCCGCGAGCAGGATCTCACCGGAGCACGCTTCGAGCGCGTGAGCCTCCGGGGCGCCACCTTCACCCGGGTGTACCTCAATGACGCCAGCATGTGCGCAGTCGACCTCAGCGGGGCGCAGGTCCGCGGCGCCCTGTTCAAAGGAAGCCGTATGCGCGGCGTCGAGCTGGTCGACGTCGAGATCAGCGGCGAGCTACAGAACGTCGTTGTGAACGGCGTCGACATCGCCCCGCTCGTCGACGCCGAACTGAACCGTCGCATGCCTGAGCGGGCGAGGATGCGCCCCGACGACACCGACGGGTTCCGTCAGGCGTGGGCAATCCTCGAGCGGCTGTGGGATGGCACCGTCGCGCGTGCGAGGAGGCTCCCCGAAGGGGCCCTCCACCGCAGCGTCGACGGCGAGTGGTCCTTCATCCAGACCCTGCGGCACCTCAACTTCGCCAGCGCTGCCTGGGTGGGCCGCATGATCCTCGGCAACGCCTCGCCGTGGCACCAGCTGGACCTGCCGTGGGACGAAGCGCCCGGGTGGGACGGTATCCCGTGGGATCGCGAGGCACGACCCTCGCTCGACGAGGTGCTCACGGTCCGACGCGAACGCCAGGCGATGGTCCGCCACGTCATGGAGTCACTCACCGACGAGCAACTCGCCTCCGAGGTGACTCACACCGAGCCCGGCTGGCCCCGGATGGAGAGCTTCCCATTCAAGGAATGTCTCCGCATCGTCCTCAACGAGGAATGGGAACACCGGCTCTATGCCGAGGGTGATCTGACCTCACTGGAGAAAGAGAACTGATCATGGACATCCTGCTCATTGCTGGCCTGTGGCTCGACGGATCCGTATGGGACGATGTCGTGCCCACGCTCGAGGCACTCGGTCACCGCCGCCCGTGCCGGGATCACGGACGTGACCCGACCGGCCAAGCGGCGAGCGATTGTGCACGTCGAGCTCGCGAGCCGGAATGGTGGGAGCACTCGCGCTCGAAAGGACTCGATGATGTCAATCCGCCCCCTCGACGCCTCCACGTGGGATGCCTTCGCGGAGCTTGTCGAGCGCAACAACGGGATCTTCGGCGGGTGCTGGTGCATCGGTTACCACCCGGAGTGCGGCCAGAAGGGGATCAGCCATCGCGCGGTCAAGGAGGACCGGGTCCGGACAGGTCGTGCTCACGCCGCGCTCGTGCTCGACGAGGACGGCGCCGCACAGGGGTGGTGCCAGTACGGCAGCACCGAGGAACTGCCCGGCATCAAACACAAGCGCGAGTACGAGAAGGACGCGCCGCCACGTCCCGACTGGCGGATCACCTGCTGCTACGTCGACAAGAAACATCGTGGCCAGGGCATCGCGCGGGCGGCGCTGGAAGGCGCTCTCGACCAGATCGCCCATGCCGGCGGCGGCCTCGTCGAGGCCATCTCCGAGGTGACCACCGGCCGCGAGGCGCCGGGCCGGTTCCTGTTCAGCGCGACCGTCGAACTCTTCGAGCAGTACGGATTCACCCGCGGCCGACAGGTTGGCAAGCACGCATGGATCGTGAGCAGGGTGGTCGATCCGGTGTGAGCGTTCGCTGCCCGGGCCTCTACCGAAGTAGGCAGGTCTCCGGGATTAGGCCGAACGGCGCAACCCCTCCCCGTCTTTTCGTCACGGCGTAACGTAACCGGTATCGTGTCGACGGTGGGAAGGCCGAAGGAGCACAACGAGACGACCGCGTCCAAGCTGCTCGCCGCGGCAGAGCGGGTCGTCGAGACCGAAGGACAGGACGCGCTCTCCGTCAGGCGCATCGCCGCCGAGGCAGAGACGACGACGCGCGCGGTCTACAGTCTCTTCGGCTCGAGAGAGGGCTTGCTCGCGGCGCTGGGAACCCGCGCGTTCCAGCTGCTCGGCGCCAGCGTCTCCGCGCTCCCCGCCACGAAGAATTCGGCTGCCGACCTCGTCGAGGCCGGGCTCGTCTTTCGGGCTTTCGCCGTCGAGCATCGGTCGCTATTCGCTCTCGCGGTGCAGCGAACGTTGACCGCACCCCAGGTCGCAGCCGGGTTGCGTCCCGCACAGACAGAGGCCCTGCCCGACCTCAGGGCGGCGATCGAACGCCTCGAGGCAGACGGGCTGCTCGGCGGCCGGCCAATTCGCAATGTCGTTTACGAGTTTCACGCGCTCTGCGAGGGCCTTGCGGCGGTCGAGTTGCGCGGCCTGATGCCGCAGGGCGAAGAGGAGGGACTCTGGCGCGACGCGCTGACCGCGCTCGTTGCAGGCTTCAGGGCTGCGACAATGACCGCTGCAAGGCCCTGACTGAGTCAGATCACTCCCGTGTCGCGCAGCGCCGCCAGCTCGTCCTCGGACAATCCGAGGTCGGCGTAAACCTGCGTGTTGTCCTGGCCCAGCCGCCGCCCCGGCCAGCGGATGCCACCCGGGGTGTCGGTGAGGCGGAACATCAGGTTCTGCATCTTGAGCGCGCCGAGGTCTTCGTCCTTGACGGTGGTGATCGTGTCGCGGGCGATGACGTGCGGATCGTTGAGCAGTTGCTCGACGTCGTAGATCGGCGCGATCGCCGCCCCGGCCTCCTCGAAGGCCGCCAGTACATCGTCCTGGTCCCGCGCTGCGATCCACTTTCCGACCGCGCGGTCGAGCAGCTCGCTGCGGCGGCTGCGTTCCCCCGCCGATGCGAACCACGGTTTCTCGACCAGGTCGGCGCGCCCCACCAGCCTCATGACCCGCTCCGCGATCGAGGTGGCGCTGGCCGAGATGGCCACCCAGCGGCCGTCCCGGGTGACGTAGGCGTTGCGGGGGGCGTTGTTCGGGGAGCGGTTGCCGTGCCGGCCCGCGATGATGCCCAGCTGGTCGAACACGGTCGGCCCCGGCCCGAGAATCCCGAGCAGCGGTTCCAACAGGGAGAGGTCGATCTCCTGTCCACGACCGCTGGCACCGTCGCCGGCATCGCGGTCGTACAGCGCCATCAGCACCGCGAGCGCGCCGGCGATGCCCGCCACCCCGTCGGCCAGCCCGAACGGCGGCAGCGTCGGCGGGCCGTCCTCCTGCCCGGTCTGATGGGCGAATCCGCTCATCGCCTCCATCAGCGTGCCGAACGCCCGCCGCAGTGCATACGGGCCGTCCTGGCCGAACCCGGTCACCCGCAACATCACCAGCCGCGGGTTGATGTCCAGCAGTACGTCCGGGCCGAGCCCCCACTTCTCCAGCACGCCCGGACGGAAGTTCTCCACCAGAACATCGGCGTCGGCGACCAACCTGCGCAGCAGCTCCGCCCCCTCCGGCTTGCCGAAGTTCAACGTGACCGTGCGCTTGTTACGCGCAATCACCTTCCACCACAGGCCGTGGCCGTCCCGGTTCCAGCCGTGGGTGCGGGCCGGATCGCCGTTGGGATGCTCGATCTTGATGACGTCCGCGCCGAAATCCCCGAGCAGCATGGCGGCGATCGGTGCGGCGTAGACCGTGCTGACATCCAGCACCCTGATCCCGGTCAGCGGACCGGCCTGCGGCCACGTGTGCTCGTCGTCGTTTCGGAAGATGAACGGGTTGGTGTTCATGGTCAGCTGCACTCCGGTTGGATTCGGATCAGAGATCAGTACCTAAGTCGGAACATCGCCGTCGGCCGACGCCCTACGGATGTCACGCCGCCTCGAGTGCCGCCTCGAGTGCCGCCTCGAGTGCCGCCTCGAGCGCCGCCTTGCCGGCCGAGGTCAACACGGCCGTGCCCGAAATTGCGTCGGCGATGGCGACCAAACCGGCGGTGGTCAGTCGACGCCCGATGAACTGCTCGCAGCACCGAACGCCATCGACAAGCAGCGACATGCCAAGATCCGTGGAGATCCGGCACCGGCCGGCGGCGACGGCCCGCAGGATCGCGCGATCGCGCCCGCTCAGTTGATAATTCAGTGTCGTCGGCATGATGCACACTCCAAATTCCAGGACCCGAGACTTCGGCGGCAAACCCGTTGCCCCCGTTCGACGAGTTGAGCTGATTGGTCGAACGGGGGTGGGCTGGTTAGGTCTTTCGGGTATCGATGAGAAGTGCGGTGGTGAAGGCGGCGCCCAGGCCGACAGCGAGCAACGGGACGAGCAGGGCGGACTCGGTGCCGCCGGTTGCTACGGCGATGGCGCCGGCGGTGAGGACGACGACGACGGCCACGGCGATCTTCCAGTCGTCACCGATGATGAAGTCGTACCAGAATTGGCCGAAGCCTTTGAGGAATGACATTGTCAGGCCTCCTCGGTTGCGGTGTAGGCGGGTAGGGAGGCGGTGCCATGAGTTGGTTGAGATGGGGTGGCCGGGGCCGAAGTCGGGCGGCGTAGTGCCTTGACCAGGACGCGGGAGAGCAGGTACCAGCCGGCCAGCAGGGCGATCAGCGCGAAGTCGCTGCCGGGCCACTCCAGGCTTTCGCCGTGGGGCGACAGGATGCCGAGGCCTTCGATGGCCCAGAAGGTGCCAAAGGTGGCCAGCAGCAGCCCGACGCCGTACTTGAGGGTGTTTTCCGGCACCCTGGTGAGCGGGCCGTGGGCGAGCGCACCGAAGATCACCACGAGCACCGCGGCGATGGCGGCGCCGGCGGCGGCCACCGGCATGTTGCCGGCCGACAGGCCGAAGGTGATGACGATGAAGACCACCTCGACGCCTTCGAGGAAGACGCCCTTGAAGCTGACCACGAACGAGAACCAGTCCAGGCCGAACCGGCGCCGCTGGCCGGCGTGTCGAGCGGCTTCGGTCTGCTCGGCGAACTCCTCGGCCTCGTCGTGCAGCGCCTTGCGCCCGGAGGACCGCAGCACCGCCTTGCGCAGCCACTGCAGCCCGAAGATCAACAGCAGGGTGCCGATCGACAGCTGCATCGCCGATTCCGGCAACCAGTTGGCCAGCGCATACCCTGCCGCGGCGGTGAACCCGACCAGCGCAATCAGCGCCGCACCGGTGCCGGCCAGAGCCGACCGCCAACTACGTGTCATGCCCATCGCGAGCACGATGGTCAGTGCCTCGACCACCTCCACGACCGAGGCCGCGAAGACGGCGATCACCAACCCCCACTCCGCACTGGAGCCCATTGGCATCCTCTCCATCACTCAAGCCACACGCCCACCAACGAGTCACCCTGCGTCGTTATGGGCGGTGGATAACCATCTGACGTCCAGATCCTAACAGCTGTTACATCTGAGGTCAAACGGTCACTGGCGGGTTGACGTGCCACTGGTCGTGGCCAGGGCGGCCGTGCTGCGGCCTGGCCACGACGGCCGGTAGGCGGTTCCGACGGAGATCGCAACGACGGCGCCCGCCGCGACCGGCGTCTCGCGGTCGGCGGGAGACCATGCCGCCCGTGTACGATGCTCGTGCACAGTTCGCTGCGCCGGCAACCGCCGTTAGATCCCTCACCTAACCCAGCGCCGACGACTCCGTCCAGCACTCGATGAGTGGGAGGTCACCGTGGCCACACGGCGGAAGCAACCCGACGAGCCGGGGGGTGTCGACGTGAGCGCGAGCCCACGCGCCGAGGTAAAGGAACGGACCAACGGTCCGCTCAGCGAGGCGATCCCCTGGCTTGTCCTGGTGTATCGGGTGCCGAGTGAGCCGACCCGGCTGCGCGCCGCGGTGTGGCGGCGTCTGAAGAGCCTTGGTGCGATCTACCTGCAGAACTCGGTCGCGGCCCTGCCGGCCGACCCGAAGGCGGAGCGGGCCCTGCGTGCGCTGCGGAACGACATTGTCCAGAACATGTCGGGCCGCGCACAGCTGCTGTCGAGCGTCGCCGTGGTCGGCGAAGCCGATCTTGTCACGGAGTACAACACCGCTCGCAACGATGAGTACGACGAGATCCTCGACAAGTGCCAGGACTTCCTCACCGAAATCGAGAAAGAGACGGCCGCCAGTCACTTCACGTATGGCGAGCTGGAAGAGAACGAAGAGGACCTGACGAAGCTTCTCAGGTGGCACGAAAAGGTCAAGCAGCGCGACGTGTTCGGCGCTAGCGGCGCCCGTGCGGTAGAGGAAGCACTCGAGGGGTGCCGGAACGCCCTCGACGAATATGCCAGGCGCGTCTACGAGGTGGACAGCGCGGCGTACTGACCGGCGAGGACAGACAGCCGTTCAGTAACCGCGTAGCGACGCCAGCCGGCCTGGCTCACGCCTGCTCCGGCCCTTGATCGTCAAAACTGTCGACGGGCGTTGCGGAGGGTGCAATCGGCGTCGGCAATTTCGGCGATCATGGTCAATGCCGACGCCGGCCACTACCCTTGGGCGATTGCCGACGCCGGCCACCGCTGGGCGATTGCCGACGCCGCCGCACTTGTGGATGGCCGGGAACGCGAGCCGCCAGCCTGCCGCCCGCCATGTGAACGCGACCCCAGTCCGGTCCCCTCGCCAGCCCACTGAACTCCCCGTCACGTTCATGGCCTCGGCGCACAGCGCCGCGCGGGTGGCCACCAGCAAACGCCGGCGGCGGGACGATCGGCTGTCGGTCAACCGTCGTGTCGCGCCGTTCGGCGCCCTGTCGTCGAGACCCCTCGTCTGCCGGTCTGACCACGGACGGCCGCTACCTCCGGCAGAAGTCGTTGCTCTTCAGATCTAACGACTGTTTGACATGACGATGAACGGTAGCTAGAGTCACGTGTCGCACGTCACGGCCGACACGCCGGATCGATAACGGCGGTGACGCAAGATCGCTACTTCGCTAAACCTCGCCGATCTGCGGCTAGGGGCACCGCCACCCGTGACCGCCGGATCGGCTACGGGTCCGACAACTCCAAGAGGCCCGATGCTGAGGACAGCGGCCCGACGGTGGCGACCGCGACCAGCCCTTCAGCACCGAGTCCAGATCCCGACCCGAGGAAGAGAGCGTGAACGGGATGATCAAGAGGTTGGGGATACTGCTGGCCGCCGCGGCCATGCTGCTGGTCGCCGCGTGCGGCGGCGGCGGCGCGGCGGGAAACTCGACGGTCAAGGTGGCTGCCGTGGCGGCCGGACCGTTCGTCAAGGTGTTCAACCCGCTGCTGGTCGACGTCGGAACCCAGAGCGGGAACGCGGCAAACGCGATCTTCGAGCCGCTCCTGATGG
>DASXTS010000042.1:0-7484 GCA_036505275.1 Pseudonocardiaceae bacterium | reverse complement strand
GGCGATCTGCCGGCACCGCCGACGCGGCTCCTCGGTCGAGCACGCGAGCTGGAGAGCATCACCGCCAGGCTTCGCGACCCGCAGGTCCGGCTGCTGACGCTGACCGGCCCGGGCGGGGCGCTATCCGCGACACCGCCGGGTGGAGCCACGATCTGCTCGGGCCTCGCGAGCAGGCGCTCTTCCGCCGTCTCTCCGTGTTCGCGGGTGGCTGGAGCCTGGACGCCATCCGCAACGTTGCCGGGAGCGTCGACGACGCAGGCGACCCGCTGCACGGCATCAGCGCCCTGGTCGACCAGAGCCTGGTCGTGCTGCAGCCCCATCGCCCGGACCCGCGCTACGACATGCTCGACATCGTCCGGGAGTATGCGGCAGCGCGCCTCTCGGACGCCGGCGAGACCGACGAGATCGAGCGGCGGCACGCGCTGCACTACCTGGCGCTGGCCGAGGCGGCGGAGCCCCACCTGTTCCGCTCGGGGCACCAGGACTGGTTCGGGCGTCTGGACGCCGACCGCGGCAACCTCCGGCGCGGCATGGCGTGGACCATCGACCGCGGTGAGACGGCGCTGGCGCTGCGGTACACCGTCGCGTTGTGGCGCTACTGGCGGCATCTCGGCGAGTTCGCGGAGGGCAGGCGCTGGTCGACCGCGGCGCTGGCCGTCGCCGGGCATGCCACGCCCTCGCTAAGGGCGAAGGCGCTGTGTGCGGCGGCGGCGCTGGCCTTCCCACAAGCTGATCACGCGCGCATGGCCGAGCTGGCAACCGAGGCGATCGAACTTGCCCACCAGAGCGACGACCCGATGGACCTCCGCAACGCCTTGACGGTCCGGGCTTCGTGGCGATGTGCCAGGGCCGCTATGCGGACGCGCTCGAGCCGTACACCGAATGCGTGGCCATCTGCCGCGCACCCGGAATCAGCTGGCAGCTGGCGACGTCGCATCTCAACCTTGCCGCCGCACTCCTGCACTCCGGTCGTGCCGAGGAGGCGATCGCGGGCTTTCAGGAGGCATTGCACCTGTATCGCGAACTCGGTGACGACATCTTCGCTGCCCGCGTGCTCAACCACATCGCGCACGCCGCACTGGCCGGGAACGACGTCGCCCACGCCGACCGCCTCGCCCGCGACGCGCTGGCGTCCCTCGCGGAGCAGGGCGAGCGTCAAGGGATCGCCGAAGGGCTCGAGACGCTGGCCGCCGTGGCCGCCGCGCGCTCAGAAGGGCGACGGGCGGCCACCCTCGCCGGCGCCGCCGCGACGATCCGGGACACCATCGCTTCTCATGCCGCACCCTTCGACGTCGCGATCACCGGTCCCTTTCTGGAACGGATCAAGGCAAGCGTTAGCGAGGAGCGGTGGCATCGCACCTGGGATCGAGGCCGGGCTCTGGACCCGGCGGCAGCAGTGGCGTACGCGCTGGCGAACTATGCCGGGTGAGGCACTTGATACACGCGGTCGGCGAGATGACCGAGCTACTTGATGCACTCGCCGCTCAACACGGGCGTCAACCACGGAATACACTGGTTTTCCTGGTCACCGACCGTTCAGGCCGTGAGGTCGAGGCGTGTGGTTAGCGTGCAAGTCCCCCCTGCTTCATCACCGACCCGGCCAACCAGGAACCGTGCGTGGCCTGCGGTCGCCGACGGCCGGTCGCCACGCGCACCCCGGACGGCCCGATCTGCCCCTCCTGCCGGCCGTCCAAGACGATGACCTGCGCGATCTGCGGCCGCCACGCGCCCTGCGTGGTCTCCAAGACCACCAACCAGCCCTGGTGCTACGCCTGCCAGCAACGCTGGGCCCGCTGCTCCCGCTGCGGCCAGGTCGGCCCGATCTACGGTGGCACCCACACCGAGCCGCTCTGCGGGCCCTGCATCCGGCCCGACCCGGCGTTCTGGCACCCCTGCCCGACCTGCGGACACACCGGCCAGGTCCACCGCTCCGGCCCCTGCGCCCGCTGCTGCCTTGATCAACGGCTGCGGGACATGCTCGGCAACGACGCCGGCGAGATCCCCGCGGATCTGCAGGCCCTCTACCACGCCCTTACCAGCACCGAGCGGCCCAGCACGGTGGACCGCTGGCTGAGCAAGAGCGCCGCACCGGCGATCCTGCGCCGGCTGGCCGGCCAGCAGCTCACCCAGCAGGCCCTCGACGAGCTGCCCGCCGGCAAACCCGTTGAGCACCTGCGCAGCGTGTTGGTCGCCGTCGGCACCCTGCCGCACCGCGACGAGCACATGGCCCGGCTGCAACGCTGGATCACCCGAACCATCGCCGAACGACCGGACCATGACCAGCGGAAGATGTTGCACCGCTACGCCGTCTGGCACGTGCTCCGCCGGCTGCGCGGCCGACTCGCCGGGGCCGACACCACCCACGACCAAACCGTCGCCGCGCGCCGCAACATCAAGGCCGCCATCGCGCTGCTCGACTGGCTTACCACCCAGGGCCGCACCCTCGCCGCCGCCGACCACGGCGACCTGGACGCCTGGCTGTCCAGCGCGGACGCCACACACCGGGTCGACGCCGGCAACTTTGTCCGCTGGGCCCGCAGGCAGAAGCTGACCCGCCTGGACTTCGCGGCGGCCAAGTGGGGCGGGCCGACCGGCATCATCGACACCGAGACCCGCTGGGAACAGGCCCGCTGGCTGCTGCACGACGACACCGTCAAACCCGAGGACCGCCTCGCCGGCCTGCTCGTGCTGCTCTACGCCCAACGGCCAGCCACGATCAGCCGCCTCACCCTCGACCACGTCCACGCCGACGGCCACCAGGTACGCCTCCGGCTGGGCAGCGAACCGGTCGTGCTCCCCGAACCGCTCGCCAGCCTCGCCCGCCAGATCGCCGCGACCCGCCACGGCCACGCAACCATCGGAGACCAGGGCCGCTCGCCCTGGCTGTTCCCCGGCGGCCAACCCGGACGCCCCCTCAGCTCCTACCGGCTCAACGAACGGCTGCGCCAGCTCGGCGTCCGCCCCGGACAGTCCCGCAAAACCGCACTATTCCAGCTCGCCACCGACCTGCCCGCCGCCCTGCTCGCCCGCCTGCTCGGCATCCACATCGCCGTCGCAGTCGCCTGGCAACGCGCATCGGCCGGCGACTGGGCAAACTACGCGGCCGAAGTCAGCCGCCGAACAACCCGCTGAGGGAAGGCATTCGGACAGTTGCGATATCCGACGTTGCCAGAGCACGCCGACATGGCCATGAAGGAACAAGCCCTGGCACGAACCACACCACCCGACAGCCAACCCGGCCGCTACACCCCACCCGACACGCTTCTGGCCTTCCTCGACACCCTCTGATCTTGCAGCCAACCAACCCGGCTATGCCGCGCCGACCCACGCACCCCGAGTTCGGCACCGGCACGCCCAACCAGACGCGGCATAGCCGGGCGCTCGGCATAAGGGCCGAAGTCGGCGTCCACGCAGTAGAAGTAGAAGAAGTTGATGAACGCCGACGAGCGCACCAGCCAGGCGTAGCTGCCCCCGGTCACCGGGTTGTAGCGGCGCTGGGTGTGCCACACCCCGGCCTTCTCCTGAGCCCGGCCGACGAACAGCACCCCCTCCGGTTCAGCGAACTTGGCCAGGAACTGCTGGGCCAGGTCGTCCTTGCGCTGGCCCTTCGCGAAGTGCACCAGCTCCAGGCCGCGGGCGGCGACAAAGCCATGAATGTCGGCGACGAACGCCTTGGTCATCGGGTCCATCAACGCGGTCGAGGCGTAGTGATGGCCGCGGTGGCCGATGAAGAACCCCGACACCCCACCGCCATAGGCCAGCCGCGGCTGCCACACGTTCAGATACATCCGGTCGATCGACTCCGCCTCGAACACCACATGCTGATCAAGGACATCGGCGACACTGCGCGCTAGGGTCATAGCCGGCTCCGGTCGGACGGGCGGCCAGTAGGCCTACCAACCGCTGCTAGCGGTTCATACACCGGACCGGCACACCCGGTCACGGTCTAGATCCCGCCGACCGGAGCCCCCATCCACCCAAGCCGACCAGCCGCGACATGCCTTCGGGCATCGGGCGCAGCCCGGCTAGTTTTCAGGCGTCGTCGACAATCGGGACGACGACTGCCTCGAAGCCCGTACTGGTCGTTGCTCGACTCTCACGATGACGCGTGTCCGACTCGGCGCTGCCACCGCAAACTGTCAACGACGGCCCGCCATGGACAGCTGCTCACCCTGCACCCGTGGCCGTCCAGTACGAGCAGCTGGGAGGGGACGGCTGACGAGCCGCCGACGTCGCGCGAAGACCTGCCCGTCAGCGGCTAGGGCAGAGTCCCAGGGCGTGGTGTAGATCGGGTTCCTCTGGTCCGGCCTGGTGGGCGTGTCGATGCCGGGGGTGGAGGGGCCACCGCGTGAGGCTTCGTGAGACCGACCAAGGAACTCACGGAGACGAGGTACACGCGATGGCCCTGGATCAGTCTGCCCTGCTGGAGCTGAGTGAGGCGATGCGCAGCGCCGATGGCGGCGAGTTGATGCGTCGGCTGCTGCACACGATCCTGCAGGCGTTGATCGACGCGGAGGCGACGGCGTACGTCGGCGCCGCCCGCCACGAGCGCAGTGCCACCCGCACGACGCAGCGCAATGGGAGTCGGGACAAGGTGGTCTCGAGCACTGTCGGGGACCTGACGGTGAAGATCCCGAAGACCCGCACCGGCACGTTCTTCCCTAGCCTGCTGACGCCGCGGCGGCGCATCGATCAGGCGTTGCACGCGGTGGTGATGGAGGCCTACGTGCACGGGGTGTCGACCCGCACGGTCGATGACCTGGTCGCCGCGCTCGGGGTGGAGTCGGGGATCCGCAAGAGCGAGGTCAGCCGGATCTGCGCCGAGCTGGACGCCGATGTTGCCGCGTTCACCGGGCGCACCCTGGACCACATGGGGTTCCGGTACGTGTTCCTGGATGCCACCTACTGCAAGGTCCGCCTGCCCGGGCCGGGCGGCACCAGCCGCGGCGGCCGGGTCGCGTCGCAGGCGGTGGTGATCGCCACCGGGGTCTCCGCCGACGGGCGCCGGGAGGTGCTCGGCTGCGCCGTCGGCGACAGTGAAACCGAAGCGTTCTGGGCCGAGTTCCTGCGCGGCCTGCGCGAGCGCGGCCTGCACGGGGTGCAGCTGGTGATCTCCGATCAGCACCGCGGCCTGACCAACGCCATCGAGAAGGTGCTGCTCGGCGCGAGCTGGCAGCGCTGCCGGGTGCACTTCATGCGCATTAACCGGCCCTCGGGCCTGGGGTCAACCATGCTGGTGGCCTAGTCGGTCGAGGTGCTGTTCGAGGCTGGTTTGGACGCGGTGGTGGCGGGCGGCTTCGTCGTTCCAGCCGCGTTTGTGCGTCCTCGCGTAGGAGACGCACGTCGTGGAGTTGTGCGGTGATCGCGGCGGCTGCCTGCGGGTCTGGGACGAAGAAGTCGCACTGCTCGCAGATGTTGGCGTAGGGGCACGGGCCAGCGGCTTTGGGGCGGGCGCAGAAGCCGTGCGCGAGCCTGGTCTTGAGCATCTCGGCGTGCAGCCACTGCACCCGGTCCGGCACTGGCGGTGCGGCGCCGACAGCGACGAGCGGGAGCAGCTGCCCGGCGCGGACCTTGTCCATCGCGGCCTGGTAGGCGCTGCGGATGGTCGGTGAGGCGAGCTTGGCGTAGCGCAGCGTCATGTCCGGTGTCACGTGGCCCATGAGCGCCATCAGGGCGGGCAGCCCGATCCCGCCGTTGATCAGGCTGGTGCCGAAGGTGTGCCGCAGCTGGTCGGGGTGATGTGCAGCAGCTGGCCGTCGCGGCCACGCAGATCGGCGGCCTGGACGGCATCGACGAGGCCCTTGCGCAGCCGGAACGATGTCGGTCGGCGGCCGTGTTCGAGGAACAGGAACTCCGTCGGCCGGCCGTGGCGTGGGTGCGGCAGCGCCCGCTGCCGACCGCGCCGGCCGGTCCAGGCGTCGATGACCGCGACAGTGTCGGGTTCCAGCGGCACGACCCGCTCGGAGTTGAGCTTGCCCGGCGGGACCCGCAGCCACGTGCCGTGCCGGTCGAAATCGAGTAGGCAGTCCAGTTCCAGGTCGAGCAGCTCGCCGACCCGCATCCCGGTCGCGCGCAGCAGCCGCAGCCCGGTCCGCACGAGCGTGTCGTCCAGGTCGGCGACGGCGGCCATCAACGCCCGGTCGACGTCCGGGGTCAACGCCCGGGGCAGCGCGTCGGGCATGCGCGGGATGTCGCCGGAGAACAGCAGCCGCCGTGACGGCGCCGAGGCCCAGCCCCACCCGGCGATGTCTTCGAAGAAGCACCGCAGGTCGACCACGTCCTGATGGAAGACCGTCAGCCCGATGGTCTTGGCCTCGCGGTTCTTGCCCCGCCACGGCCTGCCCCGGGCCCAGGCCAGGTAGGGCTCGATGTGGCGGGTCCGCTCGAGCTGATCCAGCCGGGTCACCCCGGGATGGTGTTCGGCGAGGTAGTCGAAGAACACCCGCAACGCCTTGGTCCGCGCGATCACGGTGTTCGGTCGCAGCGTGGTGGTGATCGTGGTGACGTAGCGGAGCACCTCGGCGCGGATCTCCGGCTGAGCCACGCCCGCGGCGTGCCGGACCGGCGTGGCCGCGACCGGACCGCCTTGGCGCGGCGGGGCGGACAGTGCGCCGAGCTGGTAGCAGGCCTGCTGCAGCCCGAACAGGCGGGTGCGGGCGTGATGCCGCGCCGACGGCGACACCGCGGCCAGATCATCAAGCTGCCCAAGGACGGCGGCGAAGTCGGCCTCGACGAGCTCCCGGACCCGCTTGCCGGTGTGCAGGCAGATCGTGGAGGCGGCCAGCAGGCGGACCTGCCGCAGCCAGTTCGCGCTCCACCCCAGCACCGCGGCAGCCTCGGTGACCGCGGCGGCGCTGTCCGGGTCGTTCGCGGCCCATTCCACCGGTAGCCCGACCCCGGCCGGCTTGGCCAGCAGCAACTCCAGATCCGGCACGAGATGACGCTGCACGAAACACCACGACACGAACGGCCACGCCCTAAGCCGGTGCAGGTCCGCCAGCCGGGCCGGCGTCGAGCGGCGCATCCACGCGTGCGGATCGGGGTGCCGCTGCAGGAACCGGCGGGCGGCGCGGCGACGCTCGAACCGCACCCCGGCCGCGACCGGCATCGCGTCGACGTGCGCGTCATAAGCGGCCAGCAACTCCGCCCTCGATCGCAGCGGCGGAGTGGCGAGCGCGGCGGCCGCGACGCTCACCATGGCGATGCCTGCCGCGCTGCGGTGTACTCCGCGGCCAGCGTCTCCGCGGACAGGTGCACGTAACGGCCCGTGGTCTCCGGGCTGGCGTGACCCATCAGGTCCCGCAACACCAGCAGGTCGATACCCGCCGCCGCAAGCTCCGTGCCGTAGGTATGCCGCAGCCGGTGCGGGCGGACCCGGCCGGCGCCGGAGCGGGCCCGGTGGGTGCGGAAGATGCGGCGCATCCCGGCCTCGGTCAGCGGCTGGCCGGCGGTCGGCCCGCGCAACACCACAAAACACTCCGCGG
>DASXTS010000041.1:0-13806 GCA_036505275.1 Pseudonocardiaceae bacterium | reverse complement strand
CAATGGATGGAATGTCGCCGCCATCGAACCGGACCGGGTTCTGACGAGATACCACGACGACGGCGCACCGGCGTGGTTCGCGACAATCAAACGGATCTAGAGTGCGGGCCTGGTCGGCCCGGTGAGCGATCCCGTGCCGTCACTCATGACTCATTGGCGAGAAATAGTCAAACGTCGGGTCGTTCGACGAGTTCGCCGTTCTCGAACATTGCGCCGGCTCGGACCAGCGCGACGAGGTGGGGTGCGTTCACAGCGCGCCATCGGGCCTGTGCGGACTCGATGAGCTTGACGGCCATCGCGACTCCGGCGGCGCGGGAGCGGGGTCCCTTCGTGACCCGCTTTCGGAGCCGGAGGGTGGCGAAGGTGGATTCGATCCGGGGCGAAGTCGCTGGTGGACAGGCCGTGCAATACAGCAGCGGCAACGCTTTGCTCACCTGCGGCGACTTGCGGCACCAGGCGGGCAGGCTCACCGAGGAGAACCGCATCCGCTCACCAGTCACCGGGTCAATGCGCTTGTCGTTGACCGCGGCTGCTTTGACCGGCCATGCTCGTCGACCTCATCGACGTGCGCGCCAATGTAGGCGGCAGCCTCGGCCTGCAGCGCCGCCGCGAGCATCTGCCGGGCGCGCCGTCACGGACGATCTCATCCAGCAGGGACGAGCTAGCCGTCGATGCGGTCGTCGCGTTGGCCTCGGTCTTGTCGTGGACCACCTTGAGCGTAGCCATACCTTCCCGAACCGGCGCGCCAGCGCTGGTCCTGGGCAGAACTACTTCGGCCTGAAGATCTTCCTCGGGAAGGTGCGCCCGTTCACGTCACCCCGCCAAGGGCCATGCACAGGGTCTGATCATTGCTCGATGCACCGGTCAGCAAGCCTGTCGGGGACAGTCGCTTGTGGCACGGCAATGGCACGAGCGAGGGCAGAGTAGGCCGTGGTGGTCGTTTGGCGGGCGCGTTGTCCCTGGTGAGGGCTGGAGCGGGCGACGGGAATCGAACCCGCGTAGCCAGTTTGGAAGACTGGGGCTCTACCATTGAGCTACGCCCGCGCGCCGGGTCGGAGCCCGGATCGCGTTGGAGATCCTACCGCCGCGACCGCTACTCTCGGCGCCGCAGGTCGACGGGGTGTGGCGCAGCTTGGTAGCGCGTCCGCTTTGGGAGCGGAAGGCCGTGGGTTCAAATCCCGCCACCCCGACACTGCCACCCCGACACGGCCACCCCGACACGGCCACCTCCACATCGCCAGCCCGACGGTTCCGCCGGCCCGGCTGTGGCGGCCAGGCTGGTTTGAGCGGGTCGTGGCCGAGGGACATCAGGCGGTGCCAGGTCATTGCGGCGTTGGGCATCGATGCGGTTCACAACTGTGCGCATGACGTGCAGGTCGTCGTTGGTCAGGTCGCCGCGGCGCTTGCCGAGGATGTGCAGGACGTGCTCGCCGATCGGGGGGTCGCTCTGATCGGGAGGCTGGGCTCCGCTCTCCGACGCCGCGCTGGTCATCAGCCAGTCGGCCAGCTCGCGGGAGGTCATGTTGACCACCCGGTGGAACTCGTCCCAGAGGTCCTGTTCGTCGAGCGGCTCGGTCATGGCGGTCGGGTAGCCGGCGGCGACGATGCCATGCCGTCAGGAGGACCTTCGGAGCCGGCGAGCACATCCAGGATCTGCTGCCCGTACCTGGCTAGCTTCGCCTCACCCACGCCGCTGATGGCGGCCAGCTCGGCCAGGCTGGATGGCGACGACGCGGCGATCTTGCGCAGGGTGGAGTCATGGAAGATCACGTAGGCGGGTACGGACTGCTCCTTGGCGGTGGTGGCACGCCACGCGCGGAGGCGCTCGAACAGGGGTATGGCGTGCGGCGCCAGCTCGGAGGAGTCAGGAGCCGCGCCGGCCCGCGAGCGGGCCAACCGGACGACCCGCTCGGGCTCACGGCGGAGCATGACCTGGCGGCCCCGGAAGAGCACCTCGTCACTGGCCGGGGTCAGCGCAAGCGTGTTGTGGTCGCCGTCGACGGCGAGCAGGCCCTGGGCGAGGAGCTGCCGGATGACGCCGCGCCACTCGGTGTCGCGCAGGTCGGTGCCGACGCCGAAGACGGACAGCCGCTCGTGGCGGTGCTGGGCCACCTTTGGCGTGTGCTTGCCGAGCAGGATGTCGATGATATGACCGGCGCCGAAGCTCTGCCGGCGCTCACGTCGTAGCCGGAAGACGGCGGAGAGCAGCTTCTGGGCGGCGACGGTGCCTTCCCAGGACTGGGGCGGGTCGAGGCAGGTATCGCAGTTGCCGCACGCCGCGGCGGTCTCGCCGAAGTACGCCAGCAACTGCGCGCGGCGGCATTCCACGGTCTCGCACAGGGCGAGCATCGCGTCCAGGTGCTGGGACGCGCGGCGGCGGTGCGCGAGGTCGCCCTCGCCGGCGTCGATGAGCCTGCGCTGCTGCACCACGTCCTGCAGGCCGTAGGCGAGCCAGGCGGTGGACGGTAGGCCGTCCCGGCCTGCCCGGCCGGTCTCCTGGTAGTAGCCCTCGACGGACTTGGGCAGGTCGAGGTGGGCGACGAAGCGCACGTCGGGCTTGTCGATGCCCATGCCGAAGGCGATGGTGGCGGCCACGATCAGGCCGTCCTCGCGCAGGAACCGGGCCTGGGTCGCGGCCCTGGTGCGGTTGTCGAGGCCGGCGTGGTACGGCATCGCGCCGATGCCGTGGGCCACCAGGAACGCGGCGGCCTTCTCGGTCGACGCTCGGGACAGGCAGTAGACGATGCCGGCGTCGCCGGCGTGCTCCGTGCGCAGCAGCTCGAGCAACTGCTTGAGCGGCTCGGCCTTTGGCACGATCCGGTACTGGATGTTCGGCCGATCGAAGCTGGCGACGTGATGCAGGGCATTCTCGAGGTTCAGCCGGCCGGTGATCTCGGCGTGGGTGGCCCTGGTTGCGGTCGCGGTCAGCGCGAGGCGTGGCACCGCCGGCCAGCGCTCGTGCAGGACGGACAGCTCGAGGTAGTCGGGCCGGAAGTCGTGGCCCCACTGGGCGACGCAGTGCGCCTCGTCGATGGCGAACAGCGACACCGTGCCGCGGTCGAGCAGCCGCAGCGTCGACTCGACCCGCAGCCGCTCCGGCGCCAGGTAGAGCAGGTCCAGCTCGCCGGCCAGGAACGCGGACTCGACCTGGCGGCGCTGGTCGGGGTACTGCGTGGAGTTGAGGAACCCGGCCCGCACACCGAGCGCGTTCAGCGCGTCGACCTGGTCCTGCATGAGCGCGATGAGCGGCGAGATCACCACGCCGACGCCGTCGCGCGCGAGCGCGGGGATCTGGTAGCAGAGCGACTTGCCGCCACCGGTCGGCATCAGCACCACCGCGTCGCCGCCGCCGACCACATGGTCGATGACCTCGCGTTGCCCTGGGCGGAACGAGTCGTAGCCGAAGACCCGGCGCAGCACCTCCGCCGCGTCGCGGATTCCGGTACCGGTCGGCCGCGCGGGCATCGGGCGATTCTATGGGGCGCGCCGGCCGGCCCCCGACGGCCGGGTGACCGCCGGTGCCAGCGCCTCGACGGCGGCCCGGTGCGCCAGGGTGGCGGCAGCTCGCAGCCGCGCGGCGTCGCGGTCCAGCCGGGACGGCAGCGGGCTACCTGGTGGCACGGCGATCCCCATGACGTGCGGTGGCCGCGGTCCCGGCGCATCGGTCGCGGCGAGCACTTGCGCGGTGACCCCGGCGTGAACGGCGTCCCGCCGCCGGTAGACGGTCACGAGGCTCGGGTTGAGCTCGCGCAGCCGCCGCTCCACCATCCGGTGACCGACACTGCCGGCGCCGTTGCCCGCATGCATGCGGCCACCGCGCGGCCGGGTGAGCAGCACCAGCGCGTGCGTGGCGCCCGCGGCGAGCGCGGTCGGTAGCGGGACCGGCTCGCACAGTCCGCCGTCGAGCCAGCGCCGGCCGCGGAAGTTGACTGGCTCGCCGCCGATCCAGGGCAGCCGGCTGCTGGCCAGCAGTGCGGCCCGCTGTTCGGCCGGGTCGGCGAACCCGGTCAGGTCGTACGGCGTGCAACTGTCCGCGTCGGTGGCAACGCAGTGCAACTCGACCGCGCTGGCAACGGCGCGCGCGTGCCGCTCCGCGTCCAACCGGCGGGAGCTGAAGTCGAGCACGTAGTCGACGTTCACGACGGGTCGGCCCAGGAGCAGCCGGGCCGGGTTGATGAAGGCGCGGGCCGTGAAGCCGTCCGCGTACTCCTCGGTGCACCCGCGCGCCGTGCCGGAGAGCAGGGCCGCGCCGTTCAGCGCGCCGGCCGAGGTGCCCACCACCAGGTCGAACGCGTCGAGCAGCCCGAGCTCTTCGATGGCGGCGGTCATCGCGCAGGAGACCACGCCGCGCATCCCGCCACCCTCGACGACCAGCGCGAGACGTTGCTGGTCGGCCCGCCCGGCCGGCCGGCTGCCGGCCGCCGTGCGCTGCGAGATCAGCGAGAGCACCGGGTGCATCAGCCGGCTACCGGCCTGAGCACCTGGACGACGGCGGAGGCCATCCGGACCATGCCGATGCCGGTGGGGTGGAACGGGTGGCTGCCGTCGAGGCCCTGGATGTCGGCGCCCAGCTTGTCCTGGCTCTGCTCGCACAGCGGGGCCAGCTTGGGCCGCGCCACGTCGAAGCCATACTTCTCCGCGCCCGCGGTGAGCACCTCGTTGAGCTCCGCGTTTCGGCTGGTCAGCAGCTTGATGTTGTCCGGGTTGAGGCCGCCGGCGCCGGCCGGCGCGCGGACGTCGGCGCAGTTCGCGTCCGGTTTGAACACGTCGTAGGAGGCCACCACGATTATCTGCGGGTTGTCCGGTAGGTCGTTGAGGTCCTGGAGCAGGTCGCCGTACGCCGCGTCAAAGGCGGCCAGCCGGTAGTCGAACTCGCCCTGGGCCAGCCGATCCTGGCAGTCATTCACGCCGTAGCAGTACCTGAGGAAGTCCGACCAGTACAGGTCGTTGGGACCGATCACGACGACCACGAACTTCAGCCCCGCCACCTGCTCGAGCCGCCCGACCTGACTGGGCAGCACCCGGCCACCCTGCTCCTGCGAGCCGCGCAGGCCCTGCGCGATGGAAGCGCCGGGGCATGCCAGGTTGAGCACCGGCCCGGCGATCAGCGTGCCGATCTCATCGGCCAGCGAGTCGGACGAACGCACGCAAGCCACGTCGTCCGGGGTGGGGTTGGCCAGCGGCGGGCCGCCGACCCGGGACGCCCGCGAGTCGCCGATGACCGCGCCGGTATAGCCGTGCACCGGCGGGCCGACCGGCGACGGGGCCACGTAGTAGGTGCCGACCAGGTCGGACAGCGACCGCACGCTGCGCAGCCCGTGCACCGTGCCGACGTAGGCCAGGGCGCCGGCGGCCGCCCAGGCCAACATGGTCACAACCACCGCGACGACCGCCATGCCACGCAGTTGCCCGACGCTGCGCTGCCAGATGTCCACGACGGTGACGGGCCGGTTCTGCACGCGGCTCTGCCGGCGCAGCGTGCCAAGGATGCGGATGCAGCCGGCGGCCGCGGTCGCGGTCAGGGTGAAGGCGAACAGCCCGGCCGTGGCCCACCCGTACCAGCGCAGGAACCCCGACCGGAGGGCGCCGACCGCCTCGGCGTGGGCGTGGCCCCTGGTCGCCGGATCCAGGGCCGCGGCCGCGGCGGCGTTGCGCTGCACCGGGCCGAGCACCACCTGCGGCCGCAGCGGCCCGTACACCCGCAGCCTGGCCAGGTCGAGTTCGGTGTTGCCGATCTGCACGAGCTGAGCCGGTCCGGACACCGTCGGGCTCGGCCGGCGCGCTCCCACCGCCAGGTGCTGCCCGGCGACCGTGACCTGCTGGTCCGGCGTCAGTGAGATGACCGTGGGGAGGCCGATGAGCAGGCAGAACAGCACCAACAGCAGGGTGGACGGCGACCGCAGCTCCTGCAGGACGGCGCTCCGCGCGCGCCGCGGCGTTTCGTCCGTGCTCGGGGTCACTGGGTCCGATGTTAGAAGACGGGGCCGGCTGGCCGTCCTCGGCGGGCCCGCGACTGAGGGTTCGGTCAGCGAAGGCGGCGGCTGCTGTCCGGCAGCCGTTCGGTGATCCGCTTGCGGTCCATGAGCTCGAGCAGGGGCACGGCGACGCGGCGGGTGGTGGCCAGCGCCTGGCGGGCCTGGCTGAGCGTGAACGGCTGGGGGAGGGCGGCAAGTGTGCGGGTGGCGCGCTGGACGGCATCGGGAAGCAGCACGACGCCGTCGGCGATCCGCAGCAGGCGACCGGCCCGCTCGGCCGCGGCGAGCTCGCGGGCGCCGAGGCCCAGCTGGCGCAGGCGTTCGGCCTCCGGGGCTGCGAATGGTGCGCGGGCCAGCTCCGCGGCGACGGTGGCAACGGCGGCCTCCAGTCGCGCCGGCAGGGCGGTGCTGCTGCCCGGCCGGTGAATGCGTCCGTCCCTGGCCACCAGGCCGGCCTGTGCCGTCAACGGAGCGAGGAGGGCCTGGTCGGGCAGGCCGAGGCGGCGGCGCAGCACGTCGGCCGGCATGCCGTCGTCGAGCGGGTGGGCCCGGTGCCACTCCTCGAGCGCCGGCAGCAGCCGGTCGAGGGCCGCCCGCCAGGCCTGCGGCGCGGCGTGCCAGTCGCCGACGATGGGGCGGCCCGGCGCCGGCAGCCCCATGGCGCGCAGCTCGGCGCCGCGGACGAAGCCGCGGTGGCGCAGGTGCTGTGCGGTGGCCGCGGCGGGCAGCGCCACCGGTCCGGCGGCCGCTTTGGTGTCGGTGGTGTCGGTGGTGTCGGTGGCACGCTCGGCCAGATCTGCCAAGGTGGTCAGGTCGATGGCGCGGGTTGCCGCGGCGCCGCGGCGGGTGAGGATCGGCGGTCGGGTGTCGAGGACAGTGCCGCCGCCCACGATGTGGTGCCGGCCGGGGTCGCGGAGCAGCACCCGGTCGCCGACCCGCAGCGGCAGCGGGCGGGACAGGGTCAGCCGCAGCACGGCCTGCCCGAGCGGGCGGACCCGCACCGGCACGGCGGCCGAGCCGACGTGCAACACGAGGTGAGTGGGCATCTCATGCCGCGGCGGATCGGTCGAGGGGGACGCGTGCAGCGCCGCGTCGACCATCGTGGTCGGCAACCAGGCGTCGGGCGTCAGCAGCGCGTCGCCCCTGGCGATGGCCCGCCGGTCGACGCCGCGCAGGTTGACCGCGACCCGTGCCACCGCGGTCACGGTGTCCACCTGCCGGCCGGTGGTCTGCAGGCCGCGCACCCGTAGCCGCGCCCCGGTCGAGGCGAGGACCAGCTCGTCGCCCGCGTGCAGGGTGCCGGCCGGCAGGGTGCCGGTGACCACGGTGCCGGCGCCGCCGATGGTGAACGAGCGATCGACCCACAGCCGCAGGTCGGCCGCCACGTCCGGCACGGGCAGCCCCGCGACCAGGCGGGACAGCGCGGCGCGCAGGTCGTCGAGGCCGGCGCCGGTTGCGCCGCTGACCACCACCGACGGCACCGGGCCTGCGCGGGCCAGCGAGGTCCGCATCACGTGAGCCGACGCCTCGGCCAGCGCCGGCTCCTGGTCGGCGAGATCGGCGCGGCTGACCACCAGCAGGCCGTGCCGCACGCCGAGCGCGTCCAGCGCGGCGAGGTGCTCGGCCGACTGCGGCATCCAGCCCTCGTCGGCCGCGACGACGATCATCACGGCCGGCACCGGGCCCACCCCGGCCAGCATGTTGGGCACGAACCGCTCGTGGCCGGGCACGTCGACGAAAGCGACCTCGGCCCCGTCCGGCAGCGTGGTCCAGGCGAAGCCCAGGTCGATTGTCAGGCCGCGGCGCCGCTCCTCGGCCCAGCGGTCCGGCTCCATGCCGGTGAGCCGCCGCACCAGCGTCGACTTGCCATGATCGACGTGTCCGGCCGTGGCAACGACGTGCATCAGCGGGCCCCGACGGCCAGGATGGATGCCAGTAGCCGCTCGTCGTCGGCGGCCGGTACGGCCAGCAGGTTCAGCAGGCACCGCCCCCGCTCGACCCGCCCGACCACCGGCACCACCGGCACCACCGGCACCACCGGCATTACCGGCCCCGGACCGCCGCTGGCGCCGACGCGCAGCGGCCCGGCGTACGCCGCCGGCAGGCTCACCGCCGCGCTCGGCAGCTCCACCCCCGGCGCGCCGCCGCCCCCGACGGTGCCGGCGCAGTGCACCGCGACGGCGTCCACCCCGTGCCCGGCCAGCGTCGCGGCCAGCGCGGTGGCGCGCGCGAACAGCTCGGCCTCGGTGACCGCCAGCGCGGCCGGCACCGGCGGGCGCGGGCCGCGCAGCGTGGCCTCCAGCCCGGCCAGCGTCAGCTTGTCCACCCGGAGCGCCCGCGCCGCCGGGTGCCGCCGCAGCCGCTGCACCAGCGTGGCTTCGCCGAGCAGCAGCCCGGCCTGCGGGCCGCCGAGCAGCTTGTCGCCGCTGGCGGTGACCAGCGACGCACCGGCTCGTAGCGCGGTCGCGGCGTCCGGCTCGTCCGGCAGCAGCGGGTGCGGCGCGAGGAGCCCGGAGCCGATGTCCACCACCACCGGGACGCCGAGTCCGGCCAGCTCCGCGGTGTCCACAATGGACGTGAACCCGGTGATCCGGAAGTTGGACGGGTGCACCTTGAGTACGAACGCGGTCTGCTGGCCGACGGCGTCCGCGTAGTCGTCCAGGCGTACCCGGTTGGTGGTGCCCACCTCGCGCAGGCGCGCGCCGGCCGCGGTCAGCAGGTCGGGGATCCGGAAGCCGTCGCCGATCTCCACCAGCTCGCCCCGGCTGATCACGATCTCCCGGCCGGCGGGCGCCAGCACCAGCGCGCATAGCAGCAGCGCGGCCGCATTGTTGTTGACCACGTGCACACCGCCGGCATCCGGCACCGCGGCGGCCAGCGCGTCCAGCGCGCCGCGCCCCCGCCGCGCCCGCGCGCCGCTGGCCAGGTCGAACTCCACGTCCGTGGTGCCGGATGCGGCCAGCAGGGCGTCCCTCGCCGCCGGCGAGAGCGGCGCGCGCCCCAGGTTCGTGTGCACCAGGACGCCGGTCGCATTGATCACCGGCCGCAGGCTGGCGGCGGTCGCCGGCAGCGCGGCCACCGCCGCCTCGGTCACCGCCGACGGCGCGATCTCACCGGCACGGGCCCGCTCCTGCGCTGCGACCACGGCGGCCTTGACCACCGACGGCCCCAGCCGTCCGGCCGCCGCCACCAGCTGCGGGGCGGCCAGCACGACGTCGGTGCGGGGGATCTGCCGCCGCCGGTCGGTCACGGCACGAGCCTAGGCCTCGATATCGTTGGTGCTGGCGGAGGCGGACGGGAATCGAACCCGCCAGCGACAGGTTCTGTCGCTCGAACGGTTTTGAAGACCGCGCCGGTCACCAGGCCGGATACGCCTCCCCACAGCACCGCGCGTCATCATGGGTCCGTGACGGCAAGTGCACAAGCCGGGGTCTACCGGCTCACCCAGTACGCCCACGGCGGCGGCTGCGCGTGCAAGATCCCGCCAGGCGAGCTGGAGCGGGTGATCGCCGGACTGTTGCCGGCCGGCGCGGCGCCGTCGCCCGACGCCGGCGGGTACGAGCTGCTGGTCGGGTTGGACGACGGCGACGACGCCGCCGTCGTGCTGGTGGCCGACGGTCTTGCCGTGGTGGCCACCACGGACTTTTTCACCCCGGTGGTCGACGATCCCTACGACTGGGGCCGCATCGCCGCCGCGAATGCGCTCTCCGACGTCTATGCCATGGGCGGCCGCCCCGTGGTCGCCGTGAACCTGTTGTGCTGGCCGCGAGGGGTGCTGCCGTTCGAGCTGGCCGCCGAGACTCTGCGCGGAGGCCTCGCCGTCGCCGCGCAGGCGGGTTGCCACGTCGCAGGCGGGCACAGCGTCGACGATCCGGAGCCGAAGTACGGCATGGCCGTCACCGGGGTGGTGGACCCGGCGCGGATCATGCGCAACGACGCCGGCCGTGCCGGCCTGCCGCTGTCCCTGAGCAAGCCGCTCGGCACCGGCGTGCTCAACAGCCGGCACAAGGCGACCGGCGAGGTCTTCCCGCACGCCGTGGAGGCCATGACCACGTTGAACCGGTCCGCCGCCGAGGCCGCGGTGGCCGCCGGCGTGGTGTGTGCCACCGATGTCACCGGCTTCGGCCTGCTCGGCCACCTGCACAAGCTCGCCAGGGCCAGCGGCGTCACCGCGGTGATCGACCGGGCCGCCGTGCCGTACCTCGACGGCGCCCGCGAGGCGGCCCGCGACGGCTACGTCAGCGGTGGCACCCGGCGCAACCTCGAGTGGGTCGGCCCGCACGTCGATCTCGGCACCTGCCCCGAGCTCGACGCCCTCCTACTCGCGGACGCGCAGACCTCCGGCGGTCTCCTCGTCGCCGGCGAGATCCCGGGTGCCCAGGTGATCGGCGAGCTGATCCCCCGCACCCCCCACACCATCCTCATCCGCTAGCCCTCGCCGCCGCGGCGTCCTTCGGCGTGTCCGCGTGCCCGGACACGTGTGTCCGCGCGCTCTGACAGGCGTGTCCGCGTGCCCGGACACGTGTGTCCGCGGTTTGGGTACCTGAGTCGGATGTTCGAGCCACGGTGCACTCAGAGGCCTGACGCCCGAACCGCCCAACTCGGGCGACGCAACCTGCGAACACACGCGACCCAACTGGCGAACACGCGCGACCCAACCGGCGAACACGCGCGACCCAACCGGCGAACTCGCCGTCTGGTGGAAGGGGTGCGCGAGGTGGCGGCGGCTGGGCTACGGTTCGATCACGAAGCAGGGCGTCCGGACGACGACGAAGGGGCGGCCGCTGTGGGCGTTCGCAGATGGATCGCGTCCTGGCCAGTCTACCGGCAGCTGACCAGCGACGACGCGTCGGGCCGCGGCGCGGCCGTCCAGTCGCCGCGGTACGCCGCCGCGCGGCCGAGGACCCAGGACGCCGACCGGATGGCCCGCTCGGTCTGCCCGTACTGCGCGGTGGGCTGCGGCCAGCAGGTGTTCGTCACGGACGAGCAGGTGGTGCAGATCGAGGGCGATCCGGAGAGCCCGATCTCCCGCGGGCGGCTGTGCCCCAAGGGCTCGGCGAGCAAGCAGCTCGTCACGGGTCCGCATCGGGAACGGAAGGTGCTGTACCGCGCGCCATACGCCACCGACTGGCAGACCCTGGACCTCGACGCCGCCATGGACATGGTCACCGATCGGGTCCTGGACGCACGGAACAGGGGCTGGCAGGACACCGACGCGCACGGCAGGAAGCTCAACCGCACCATGGGCATCGCCAGCCTCGGCGGCGCCACCCTGGACAACGAAGAGAACTACCTGATCAAGAAGCTGTTCACCGCGCTCGGTGCGATCCAGATCGAGAACCAGGCCCGTATTTGACACTCCGCCACGGTTCCCGGTCTGGGAGCCTCCTTCGGCCGCGGCGGCGCCACGAACTACCAGCAGGACCTCGCCAACTCCGACTGCATCGTGATCATGGGCTCGAACATGGCCGAGGCCCACCCGGTCGGGTTCCAGTGGGTGATCGAGGCCAAGGCCCGCGGCGCCACGGTGCTGCACATCGACCCGCGGTTCACCAGGACCAGCGCGCAGGCCGACCTGCACGTGCCGCTGCGCGTCGGCTCCGACATCGCCTTCCTCGGCGGCGTGATCAACTACATCCTGTCCAACGAACTGGACTTCCGCGAGTACGTGCTCGCGTACACCAACGCGTCGTTCCTGATCAGGGAGGACTTCGAGGACTCCGAGGAGCTTGCCGGCCTGTTCAGTGGTTACGACGAGGACACCGCGACCTACGACTCCACGACCTGGCACTACGAGGGCCTCGAGCCGCAGCCGGGCGGCCTGCACCCGCACGAGATGAAGCACACGTCCGCGCCGGAGCAGCACGGCTCCGGCGGCCCGGCGCTGGAGGACGTCACGCACGAGATCGCCGCGGACCCCACGCTGCAGCACGCGCGGTGCGTCTACCAGATCCTCAAGCGGCACTTCGCCCGCTACACCCCGGAGCTCGTGGAGGCAACCTGCGGGGTACCGCAAAAGGCGTTCGAGCAGGTCTGCCGGGCGTGGACGGCCAACTCGGGGCGCGAGCGCACCACGGCGCTGGTGTACAGCGTCGGCTGGACGCAGCACAGCGTCGGCGCGCAGTACATCCGGGCCGGCGCGATCGTGCAGCTGCTGCTCGGCAACATCGGCCGCCCCGGCGGCGGGGTGATGGCGATGCGCGGCCACGCCAGCATCCAGGGCTCCACCGACATCCCCACGCTGTACGACCTGCTGCCCGGCTACCTGCCCATGCCCTCGGCCGATCACCAGGACCTGGCGAGCTACATCGAGAGCATCCGCGGCCACCGGCAGAAGGGCTTCTGGCGGGCCGCCGACGCCTACATCGTCTCGCTGCTCAAGGAGTACTGGGGCGAGGTGGCCACCCCGGACAACGACTTCTGCTTCGGCTACCTGCCCAGGCTCACCGGCGACCACGGCACCTACCGCACGGTGATGGACATGGTCGACGGCAAGGTGTCCGGCTACTTCCTGCTCGGCCAGAACCCGGCGGTGGGCTCCGCGCACGGCCGGCTGCAGCGGCTGGGCATGGCGAAGCTCGACTGGCTGGTAGTCCGGGACCTCGCCATGATCGAGAGCGCGTCCTTCTGGAAGGACTCGCCCGAGATCGAGACCGGCGAGATCGCGCCGCAGCGCTGCCGCACCGAGGTGTTCTTCTTCCCGGCGGCCTCGCATGTGGAGAAGGAGGGCACGTTCACCCAGACCCAGCGGCTGGTGCAGTGGCGTGAGAAGGCCCTCGACCCCAAGGGCGACCAGCGCTCCGAGCTGTGGTTCTTCTACCATCTCGGCCGGCGGCTGAGGGAGAAGCTGGCCGGCTCGACCGACCCGCGCGACCGGCCGCTGCTCGACCTGGCCTGGGACTACGAGATGCACGGCAGTCCTGAATCTGGCGAGCCGTCCGCCGAGGACGTGCTGCGGCGCATCAATGGGTACGACCTGACCACTGGCCGGCTGCTGGACAGCTACCTCGAGCTGCGCGCCGACGGCAGCACCTCCTGCGGCTGCTGGATCTACAGCGGCATCTTCGCCGGCGGCGTCAACCGGGCGGCCCGCCGCAGGTCGCGGCACGAGCAGGACCAGTTCGCCGCCGAGTGGGGCTGGGCGTGGCCGCTCGACCGCCGGGTGCTGTACAACCGCGCCTCCGCCGACCCGGACGGCCGGCCGTGGAGCGAGCACAAGGCGCTGGTCTGGTGGGACGAGCAGCGCGGCGAGTGGACCGGCCACGACGTGCCCGACTTCGAGCGGACCAAGCCACCTTCCTACCGCCCGCCGCCCGGCGCGCTCGGCCCGGAGGCGCTGCGCGGCGACGACCCGTTCATCATGCAGGCCGACGGCAAGGCGTGGCTCTTCGCCCCGGCTGGGCTGGTGGACGGCCCGCTGCCGGTGCACTACGAGCCGCACGAGTCGCCGGTGCGCAACCCGTTCTACCGCCAGCAGGGCAACCCGACCCGCCGGGTGCACGGCCGCGCCGACAACCCGTCCAACCCGTCGCCGCCCGAGCTGCACGGCGAGGTCTTCCCGTACGTGCTCACCACCGCCCGGCTCACCGAGCACCACACCGCGGGCGCGATGAGCCGCTGGCTGCCGTATCTGTCCGAGCTGCAGCCGGGCCTGTTCGTCGAGGTGTCCCCTGCGCTGGCCGCCGAGCGCGGGCTGCGGCACCTGGAGTGGGCGCACATCGTCACCAGCCGGACCACGGTCGAGGCGCAGGTGCTGGTCACCGACCGGATGCGGCCGCTGCGGGTGCAGGACCAGGTGGTGCACCAGATCTGGATGCCCTACCACTGGGGC
>DASXTS010000040.1:0-35447 GCA_036505275.1 Pseudonocardiaceae bacterium | reverse complement strand
GGCGCTGGCGTTCGTCAGGGCCGCGCATGTCGTCGAGGATCCGATGGCCGAGGACGGCCGGCTCCGCCGTCAGCAGAGGCTGCTGTCGGCCCTGGTCAGGGCGGCCGCGTCCGGGCGGACACTGACCGACCCCAGCAGGGTGAATCGCATTGTGGCCGTGATGGCGGCCAACACGTTCGTGGACAATGTCGACGGCAGCCAGCTGGCCACGCTGGCCGGAGCCTTGGGCGGGCTGAACAGCGAGGACGTCACGTTCGTCACGCTGCCGACCACCGACGCCGGCGACCACCGGGACCTGCGACGGGAGGACGCCACAGGGCTCTTCCGCGCGATCATCGACGGCAGCCCGCTGCCCGGCGAGGCGGCCACCGGTGGCGCTCCGACGCCGGGTGCCGATACCCAGCCGGTGGCCGTGCCACCCGAGCAGATCAAGCTCCAGGTGATCAACGGGACCGGTGAGGGGGGCCTCGCCACCAATGTCGCCAAGCGGCTGCGGTCGGTCGGTTTCGAGGTGGTGAAGATGGACAACGCCACCCAAAACGTGGACCGCACCGTGATCCGGTACGCGGCGGCCCGCGAGCAGCAGGCCCTATCGGTGGCCGCCGCGGTGCCGCGCGCCGCGCTGCAGGTCGACCCGGCCATGGGCGGCGCCATCGAGGTGATCCTCGGCAGTGACTTCGACGGCGTGATCGAGGCCGTCCGGCTCGGTCAGCCGGTACCGGCGCGGCCCGTCGTTCAGGCGCCGCCGGGCAGTCCGGTACGGCTGGACACCCAGAACGCCGCCGACACGTCCTGCGCCTGATCTGCGGCTACCGCCACCGAGCTTTCACCGGTGATTCATGTTCGCCAGCGAGACGCAACGACACCCTGGCTCTAGGCTTGGCTCATGCGTGAGGCGTACCACCTGCAGCTCCAGCGGCTGGCCGAGCAGCAGTGCCAGATGTGCGAGCTGGTTGGCGAGGCGATGCGACGGGCGACCAGGGCGCTGCTGGAGGCCGACCTGCCGCTGGCCGAACAGGTGATCAGCGATGACGCCAGGGTGGACGAGCTGCGTGCCGCGACCGATGAGCAGGCCCTCGCGGTGCTCGCCCGGCAGGCCCCGGTGGCCGGTGACCTACGCACGGTGGTCTCGGTGATCCAGGCATCCGCGGACATCGAGCGGATGGGCGGCCTGGCTGTGCACGTCGCCCAGGCGGCCCGCCGGCGCCATCCGCAGCACGTGCTGCCCGAACAGGTGCGGCCGTACTTCGCGGAGATGGGCGCGGTGGCGGTGCAGCTCGCGGCCGACGCCGCGGAGGTCGTGCGCAGCCGCGACGTGGACCTCGCCACCAAGGTCGATCAGGACGACGACGCAATGGACGACCTGCACAAACACCTGTTCACCGTGCTGATGGCGCGCGACTGGCCGCACGGGGTGGCGGCCGCCGTCGATGTCGCGCTGCTCGGCCGGTTCTACGAGCGGTTCGCCGATCACGCTGTCGCACTGGCCCGGCAGGTGGTGTTCGTCGTCACCGGCCAGATGCCCGCCAACTGAACGCCGGCCGATCCTCGAAACGGCGACACGCAGCAGCGCCGGTGCGCTGTTAGCGTCGCTAACTATGGATGTTGCATTCACCGGTGGGTATGTGGTGCCGATCTATGGCGATTCGGTCGACGGCGGCACCGTGCTGATCAGGGACGGCCGCATTGCCGCCGTCGGCAACGCCGACGAGGTCACGGTGCCGGACGGAGTGCCGGTGGTCGATGCCACCGGGCTGTGGGTGCTGCCCGGGTTCATCGAGGCACACGGCCACGTCGGCCTGTGGGAGGAGTCCGAGGGCTGGGCCGGCCAGGACACCAATGAGATGACCGACCCGAACGGCGCGCGGCTGCGCGCGCTCGATGCGGTCAACCCGGCCGACCTCGGCTTCGCGGACGCCTTGTCCGGCGGCGTGACCACCGTCGTCGCGCTGCCCGGCTCCGGAAACCCCATCGGCGGCCAGACCGCCGCGCTGAAGTCCGCCGGCCGCACCGTCGACGAGATGCTCATCCGCGAGCCGGTGAGCGTGAAGAGCGCGCTCGGTGAGAACCCCAAGCGGGTGTACGGCGACCAGAAGAAGCTGCCGTCCACCCGGCTCGGCGTGGCCGCCGTCATCCGCGACGCGTTCACCAAGGCGCAGAACTACCGCGCCCAGCGGTCGCACGCCGCCTCCGAGGGCAAGCCGTTCGACCGCGACCTCACCCTGGAGACCCTGGCCAGGGTGCTGGACGGGGAGCTGCCATGGTCCCAGCACTGCCACCGCGCCGACGACATCGCCACCGCCATGCGCCTCGCCGACGAGTTCGGCTACCGGCTGATCGTCAACCACGGCACCGAGGGCCACCTGGTCGCCGACCTGCTCGCGTCGCGGGGTATTCCTGTGATCATCGGCCCGCTGTTCACCACCCGCTCCAAGGTCGAGTTGCGGCAGCGCTCGCTGCGCAACCCCGGCCGGCTGGCCCGCGCCGGCGTGCAGATCGCCATCACCACCGACCACCCCGTGGTGCCCATCCACTTCCTGGTGCACCAGGCAACGCTGGCCGTCAAGGAGGGCCTAGACCGCACTACCGCGCTGCGCGCCATCACCGCCAACCCGGCTCAGATCATGGGCCTGGACGACCGGGTCGGCGGGCTGCGACCCGGCCTGGACGGCGACGTCGTGCTGTGGTCGGGCGACCCCCTCGACGTGATGAGCCGCGCCCTGCAGGTCTTCATCGCCGGCCGCGAGGTGTTCTCCTACGTCGAGCCGCACGACGAGCTGCACGGCGGCTGACCTGCGCCGATGGGCGCCTGGCCGGCGGTCGGCGGCGCCAGCGCCCGATGATCGCCACGGTTTCTTTGCTCTGAGCGCCAGTTGGCTACCGGCAAAGGTCGAGGTCGCGCGGCAAACTGCGGCTCCGCCGTCGTTGCCAGGTGGCCCTCAGAGCAAAGTAGCTGCAACGAAGATCATCGCCCAACTGGCTCCCAAGATCAAAAGGGCGACACCGACGCAGACTGTCACGGCGTGACGGTGCTGGCTGGCGGCCGTGTGATCACCGGACGGCGTGCTCGACCCGGGATGGCTACGGTTGCACGCCGGTCGCATCGCGGAGTTGGGAGCCGGCGCCCACACCCCGGCCCGGCGCGGTGAGGAGGCCGTCGAGCTGCGGCGTCGGTGGGTGCTGCCGGGATTCGTCGACCAGCACGTGAACGCCATGGCGCGCAGCACGGCGGCGCTGGCCGGGCTGGTGGACGACGGCGTGCTCGCCGGCGTGCACCTGGAGGGACCGTTCCTCGCCACGACGCGCTGCGGCGCGCACGACCCGCATGTGTTGGGGCTGCCGTCGTGCGAGGCGCTGGCCCGGCTGCTGGCGGCCGGCCGCGGCGCCGTCCGGATGGTCACCCTTGCCCCCGAGCTGGACGGCGCCCTGGACGCCGTGCGCCTGCCGCGACCAGGCCGGCGTGTGTTCTCGGCCTCGATCGCGACCTTGGCTCCGGACTGGGACGATGTCACATCGTCGCCAAAAGGGTCAGCCGAACCGGCCGGAGATGTAGTCCTCGGTGGACTTCTCGGTGGGGTTGGAGAAGATCTTAGTCGTGTCGTCGACCTCGACGAGCCGGCCGGGCTGGCCGACGCCGGGCAGGTTGAAGAACGCGGTCTGGTCCGAGACGCGGGCGGCCTGCTGCATGTTGTGCGTGACGATGACGATGGTGTAGTCCTGCTTGAGCTCGGCGATGAGGTCCTCGATCGCCAGCGTGGAGATCGGGTCGAGCGCCGAGCACGGCTCGTCCATCAGAACCACGTCGGGCTGCACCGCGATGGCCCGAGCGATGCACAGCCGCTGCTGCTGGCCGCCGGACAGCCCGCCGCCCGGCCTGTCGAGCCGGGACTTGACCTCCTCCCAGAGGTTGGCCTGGCGGAGCGTCCGCTCGCATATCTCCGCCAGACGCCGCCGGTCGCGCATGCCCTGCAGCTTCAGGCCGGCGACCACGTTGTCGCGGATGGACATGGTGGGAAACGGGTTGGGCCGCTGGAAGACCATGCCGATGGTGCGGCGCACGTTCACCGGGTCGACGCCGGGTGCGTAGATGTCCTCGCCCTCGAGCGCCACCTTGCCCTCGACGCGGGCCCCCGGGATCACCTCGTGCATCCGGTTCATCGCACGCAGCACGGTGGACTTGCCGCAGCCGGACGGCCCGATAAGCGCTGTGACGCTGCGCGGCTGCACCGACATGGTCACCGAGTCGACGGCATGGAACTTGCCGTAGTAGCAGTTGAGGTCCTTCAGATCCAAACGTTTGGCCACGTCCGACCCCTCATCTGCTCTGCACGGCCGACAGCCGCGAGATGATCGTCGCAAGCAGGTTGAAGAACATGATGACGATGATCAGCGTGAGCGCCGCGCCCCAGACCCGCTGCACGCCGGCCTCCTCCGGGTTGGTCAGCTCGGTGTAGATCAGCAGGGGGATCGACGCCATATTGCCGTCGAGGATGTCATAGTTGATCGAGCGGCTGTAGCCGACGAGCACCAGTACCGGCGCGGTCTCGCCCATCACGCGGGCCAGCGCGAGCATCACGCCGGTGACCATGCCCGACAACGCCGTCGGCAGTACGATCCGCACGATCGTCTTCCATTTCGGCACGCCAAGCGCGTAGGACGCCTCACGCAGCTCGTCCGGGACCAGCCGCAGCATCTCCTCGCTGGACCGCACGATCACCGGGAGCATGAGCAGGACCAGCGCCAGGGACACGGCCAACGCGCTCTGCGAGAACCCGAATGTGGAGATCCACACCGCGAACACGAACAGCGCCGCGACGATGGACGGCACACCGGACAGGATGTCGACCATGAACGTGGTGACCCTCGCCAGCCGGCCGCGCTCGCCGTATTCCACCAGGTAGATGGCGGTGAGCACGCCGATCGGCACGGCGATCACCGCGCACACCAGGCCCTGCACCAGGGTGCCATAGATCGCGTGATACACCCCGCCGGCGAACTGCTCGGGCAGCACGCCCTTGAGCGACTTCTGCCACCAGTTCGCGCGGAGTATGGCCCGGTAGCCCCTGGTCAGCACGGTGGTCAGCAGCCAGGCCAGCGGCACCACCGCGACGCAGAACGCGAGCGTCACCAGCACGGTGGCGAGCCAGTTCTTCACCCGGCGGGCGGTGCCGATGGAACGTAGCGCCGGTGCGGGCGCTGCCGGGGACGGGGCGGTGGTTTCGATCGTGGTCATCGTGCCCGCACCTTCCCGTGCGCGACCGCCCTGGCCAGCGCGTTGACCACCAACGTCAGCACGAACAGCACCAGGCCGGCCGCGATATACGCCCCGGTTGGCAGCGGCTCACTGAACTCCGCGGCCGCCGAGGCGATCTTGGATGCGAACGTGTACCCGCCGTCGAACAGGCTGCCCTTGGCCGGCGTCGACGCCGCCCGAAGGATGATCAGCACCGCTACCGTCTCGCCGAGGGCGCGTCCGAGACCCAGCATGGACGCCGCGATGTAGCCGCTGCGGCCGAACGGCAGCACCGTGGTGCGCAGCATCTCCCACTTGGTCGCGCCAAGAGCCAGCGCGCCCTCGATGTGGGTACGCGGGGTTTGCACGAACACCTCGCGGGTGACCGCGGTGATGATCGGCAGGATCATGATCGCGAGCACCACTCCGGCCGTGAAGATCGTGCCCCCGCCGGCGATGGACACGTTGCCATCGGCGAACAGCGGAAACCAACCGAGGCGGGTGTTCAGCCATTCTGCGACCGGCAGCAACGCCGGCCCGAGCACCGCGATGCCCCACAGACCGTAGACGATCGAGGGCACTGCGGCGAGCAGGTCGATGATGTAGGCGAACGGCCGGGACAGCTGGCGCGGTGCGTAGAACGTGAGAAACAGGGCGATCCCCAACGCGACCGGCATGGCCAGTAGCAGCGCCATCATCGATGACAACACGGTGACCACCAGCAGGTCCCTGATGCCAAACGCGAGGTGCCTCGCGTCCGTGGTGGAGAACTGCGGGCTGGTCAGGAAGTTGACGGTGTCGGCCCGGAGCGACGGAACCGCCTTGATCAGGAGGAACAGCCCGATCAACCCGATCGACACGACGATGATCAGGCTGGAGACGCTGGTCATCGAGCGAAAGACCGCGTCCCCGCGGCGGCGGACCGTACGGCCACCTCCCGACCGGTCCGGCGGCAGGGGCCGTTCGCGGTCGCGATCGCTCATGCTGCCAATAATGGGGGACCCACCGGGAGAATCGACAGCGGACCGGTTATCCCGGCGGGTCACACCAAACCCATTTCCGGTCAGCCGATCGCCTTGACGGCGGCCAGCAGCTTCTCCTGGAACGCGGCCGGCATCGCGATGTAGCCGTTGTCCTCGAGCCCCTGCTGGCCGTCGGTCGCCGCGACTGTCAGGAACGCCTTGACCGCCTTGCCGGTCTCAGTGTCGGTGTACTTCGAGCAGACGATCTCGTAGGTGGCCAGCACCAGCGGGTACGCGCCCGCTGTGGTCGTGGCGTAGATCGAGTTCAGGTCCAGCACCAGGTCGTTGCCGGTGCCCTTGAGCTTGGCGCCCTCGATCGCCTTGCCGGCGCTCGCCGAGCTCAGCTCGATGGCGTTGCCGCCGCCACTGTTGACGATCTTGGCGATCTGCAGGCTCTGCTTCTTGGCGAACGACCACTCGTTGTAGGTGATCGAGCCGGGCGTGCTCTTGATCGCCGCCGAGGTGCCCTCGTTGCCCTTGGCGCCCTCGCCGACACCACCGTTGAACACCTTGCCGGAGCCCTTGGTCCAGACGCCCTTGGCCGCCGCCTCGAGGTACTTCTGGAAGTTGTCCGTGGTGCCGGACTCGTCATTGCGAAAGACCACGATGATCTTCTGTTCGGCCAGCGGGGTGCCGCCGTTCAGCGCGGCGATCGCCGGATCGTTCCAACTGGTCACCGAACCGCTGAAGATCTTCGCGATAGTTGCGGCGTCGAGCACCAGGTCCTTGCCCGGCACGTTGTAGGTGATGGCGATCGGGCCGAACACCGTCGGCAGGTTCCACGCGTCATTGCCGTCGCAGCGCTGCTTGGCGACGTCCACCTCGCCCTTCTCCTTGTTCAGCGGCGAGTCGGAGCCGCCGAAATCGGTCTGCTTGCCAGTGAACTCCTTCACCCCGGCGCCGGAGCCGTTCGAGGTGTAGTTCAAGGTCTGGCCGTCACAGGCCGCCTCGAAGGCGCTGATGAACCGGGTCATGGCGTTGGCCTGGGCGGTCGCGCCGCTGGCTTTCAGGGCCGTCTTGCCGCCGCACTCGAGCTTGGCCGCCCGAGAGGTGGTGGCGCCCGAGCCGGACCCGCCGGACGAGGTGTTCACGTCGCTGCCGCAGCCCGCCAGGGCCAGGGCGCCAGCGGCTACGACAGCGATCGCGGCCCATACCGGCCGGCTGGTGTTCACGTTGCTCACGGTCGCGGACGGTATGCCGGGGGGGTTGACGGTTGCCGGTGCTGGCATGAACGGGAGGTGAACAACGACGTTCGGAGATGGTCACGACGCGAGTGTCGGTTGCTCAGGGTGAGGAGTACACCACATCGGTGTCCCAGCGGGTGAACCCGAGCGCCTTATAGGTGCGGATGGCTGGTCCGTTGTCGCCCTCGACGTACAGCATCACAGTGGTCATCCCGCGGTCCCGAAGATGGTGCAGCCCGGCGAGGGTGAGCGCGGCGCCGAGCCCGCGGCCGTGCTCGGCCGGGTCCACGCCGAGCACGTACACCTCGCCGAGCTCGGCGCTGTGCACCTTGGTCCAGTGGAAGCCGAGGATGCGGTCGGTGGCTGCGTCCTCGTCAGGCTCGACGGCCAGCAGGAACCCGGCCGGGTCGAACCAGGGCAGCGCCTCGCGCGCCCGCACCTGCTCCACGTCCCAGCCGCCCTGCTCCGGGTGCCCGGCGAACGCCCTGTTGTTCACCTCGACGAACGCCGCCTCATCGACGCCAACCCGGAACGGCCGCACCCGCACCCCGTCCGGCCAGTTCGGCTGCGCCAGCGGCGGGTCGAGCAGGCTGCGCCCCATCCGCCACAGGCTCCTCGCCACCGTGAACCCGTACCGCTGCGCCAGCCGGGTGGCCGCCGGGTGCTCGCCGTGCGCCCACACCCGAAGCGTGCGGCCTCTGCTGCGGTCCAGCAGCGCCCGCACCAGTTCACCGCCCACTCCGCGCCGCCGGTACTCCGGCAACACCGCCAGCTCCGCCGTGCCGCCGCCGCTGTCCCCGACGGCCATTTGGGCGTACCCGACCAGCCCTCCCCCGGCGTGTTCGCCGGTTGGGACGCCCGTCTTGGGCACTTCGGTCGACGCCGCGCGGGCCAGCAGATGGAGCACGCCGCGCTCGTCGGTGTCCTCCCTGCCGTGGCGCACCCGCAGCAGCGCCGCCTCAGACACCGGCGGCCTGCCGTCCGCCTCGGTGACCGCGTCCAGCAGGGTCCGCGCCTCGTCGGCCTCGTCCTCGGACAACCGCGACCGCCAGCTCAGCGCCACCATGGTGGGGACGCTAACGCGTCCACACCTCGTGAGTGGCACATGGTGTTACTGCACCATTTGCCACTCACGGGGCGCGCAGCGCCATCTCCCGACCGCCGGCTCGGGCCGGCCGGACCAGCTTGTAGCCGACGTTGCGCACGGTGCCGATCATCTGCTCGTGCTCGGTGCCGAGTTTGGCGCGCAGCCGCCGGACGTGCACGTCCACGGTGCGGGTGCCGCCGAAGAAGTCGTACCCCCACACCTCCTGCAGCAGCTGGGCTCGGGTGAACACCCGGCCGGCGTGCTGCGCGAGGTACTTGAGCAGCTCGAACTCCTTGTACGTCAGGTCGAGCGGGCGGCCGCGCAGGCGGGCGGTATAGGTCGCGTCGTCGATCACCAGGTCGCCGAGCGCGATGGTGCCGGTGCCACTGTCCTCGGCGGCCCCGCGTCCGCGCAGCAGTCGCAGCCGGGCGTCCACCTCGGCCGGCCCGGCGGACGGCAGCAGCACCTCGTCGAGCCCCCATTCGGAGGACACCGCGACCAGCCCGCCCTCGGTGAGCACGGCCACCACCGGCATGTCGAGGCCGGTCGAGCCGAGCAATCGGCACAGCTTGCGCGCGCCGGCCAGGTCGACCCGCGCGTCGACCAGCACGGCGTCGTACGGGCCGGCGTCGAGCAAGGCGGCCACCTCAGGCGCGGTCGGCCGCACGCCGTGCGGCAGCAGCGCCAACGCCGGCAGCACAGACTCAGGCTTCGGATCAGCGGTGAGCAGCAGCAACTCCACGCGCCACCTCCTCGCCGGTGGCGGCGCATCCGGCCCCACCCATGAACGAACGGGACCGGCAGGGGCTGGCGCCGTCGCCCATGCCCACCGATCCCGTTCACGTTTCGTGGTTCTGCCAGGAGGATACTCGCCCTTCAGCCGAGGCGGGCCGATCGGAAGGCATCGGGAGGTGCGGTGAAGAAGGCGGCGATCGTCCTGATCGTGCTCGTCGGGCTGCTCGTCGCCGCCGACTTCGGGACCGCGGCGGCCGCCGAATACCAGGTGTCGAAGCGGCTGCGGAGCCATCTCAGCCTGCCCGACGACCCGGCGGTGCGGATCAACGGCTTCCCGTTCCTGCTGCAGGCCTTCTCCGGGGACTACCGCGACGTGGACGTCAACGCCGACGGGGTCACCGTCGCGCGGCTGCGCAACCTCGGCGTCGAGGCGACCCTGCACCACGTGCGGGTGCCGTTCGCCGACCTGGTATCCGGCTCGGTACAGAGCGTGCGGATCGACGAGGTGGTCGGCCGGGTCCGGGTCAGGGCCGCCGAGCTGCAGCAGCTCATCGCCGTGGAGGACCTGCGGGTGGAGAAGGTCACCGACCGGGACCGCAACGCCGCCGGGAAGGCGGTGCCGAGCAACGCCGTCAAGCTCGGCGGCATCACCGACATCCTCGGCCAGCGCACCTCGGTCGTGGTGATCGCTTCGCTCGAGCTGGCCGGTGGCCAGGTGCAGATCCAGGCGCACACCGTGCAGGTGAACGGCCAGACCCTGGCGCCGGCCATAGAGCAGGCCGTGCTGCGGCTGTTCACGGTGCGGCTGGACCCCGGCACGCTGCCGTTCAGCGTCACGCCGACCGCGGTCCGCGCCGACAACGGCGCACTGATCGTGGAGGGCACCGCGCGCGATGTCGTGCTGAACACCGCCGGTGCCGTCGGAGGATGATCGGGGAGTGGCCGCGGGCTGGGTGCTGCTGGTGACCGCGGTGACGGTCGCCGCGGTCGGGCTGGCGCTGCGGCGGCGCGCCGGCCGGGTGCGTACCGCGCCACCGGGGTCGGCTCGACCGCTACCGGCGGCGGTGCTCGCCGAGCTGGCCGCTCTAGCCGAGCCGGCCGAGCACGCCGTCACGCTGCTGCAGCTGTCCACCTCGTTCTGCGCGCCGTGCCGGCAGGCCAGCGCGGTGCTGTCGGACCTGGCCGAACGGACGCCCGGGCTGCGCTATGTCGAGCTGGACGTGACCGAACGGCCGGACCTCAGTGGACCGCTGCAGGTGCGGTCCACCCCGACCACCCTTGCGGTGGCCGCCGACGGCCGGGAGCTACTGCGACTGGTCGGGGTGCCGCGCCAGAACATCCTGCTCGACGCGCTGCGCCCGCACCTCAGGTGATCTGGGACCAACGTCACACCGGTCCCACAGGGCGAAACGCCACTCCCGGTTCCCGGGAATGCAGGTAGGCTGCACGCCGTGACCACGCTGCTGACCAAGCGCCGCACGGTGGACCTGTGCCGCGTCCGCAGCAGCCTGTGTCGGCCGCGGTGACCGGGCGGTAGGCCCGGCGACGTCCGCGCGGCTGCGGTCCGTCCGCCCATCAGCGTCGAATCGGCACCCGCATCCGCGCACCGCCACCGCCTGTCGCCCCTGATCGGGACATACCACACCCGTCAGGAGGTTCCGTCGTGTCCGTCCCCGATCTGCCGCTAGCACCGATAGACCCGCGCGGCCCGCGCTTCGCCGCCTGGGTGACCACGGCCGTGCTGATCGCCGTGCTGCTCACCGGCAGCGCGTGGCTGGCCGCCGCGCAGGCAGCGGTGTTCGCGCTCGGCGCGTTCGCCGGGCTGCGGTTCTCGCCGTACGGCGCGTTCTACCGCGCGGTGATAGCGCCGAGGCTGCCGCCGCCCGCGCAGCGCGAAGCCGCCGCGCCGGTGCGGTTCGCGCAGGGCGTCGGCTTCGCCTTCGTGGCGGTGGCCGCCGCCGGCTTCGCCGCTGGGCTGAGCCCGCTCGGCCTGGTCGCCACCGCGTTCGCACTCGCCGCGGCCGCGCTGAACGCGGTGTTCGGCATCTGCCTCGGCTGCGAGGTGTACATGCGGCTGCCCGGTGCTCTTCAACGGCGGCTGCAGCGCGCGCTCACCACCACCTGAACGAATCTTTTGGTCGACAGAATCTTGTAGAGAGGAAGCACATGAGTCGCGACGATGTCCTGGTCACCGCCGACTGGGCAGAGGACAACCTGGACACCGAGGGCGTGGTGTTCGTCGAGGTCGACGAGGACACCACCGCCTACGACGCCGGCCACATCCGCGGGGCCGTCAAGCTGAACTGGAAGAGCGACCTGCAGGACCCCGTGGTCCGCGACTTCGTCGACCGCGGCCAGTTCCAGAAGCTGCTGTCCGACAAGGGCGTCAGCAGCGACGACACCGTGGTGCTGTACGGCGGCAACAACAACTGGTTCGCCGCGTACGCGTACTGGTACTTCAAGCTGTACGGCCATGAGGACGTGCGGCTGCTCGACGGCGGCCGCAAGAAGTGGGAGCTCGACGGCCGCCCGCTGGTCAAGGAGGTGCCGCAGCGTCGGGCCACCAGCTACGTCGCCAGGGAGCAGGACACATCGATCCGCGCGTTCCGTGACGAGGTCCTGGACGCCATCGGCCGAAAGAACCTCATCGATGTCCGCTCTCCCGACGAGTTCTCCGGCAAGATCCTCGCGCCGGCGCACCTGCCGCAGGAGCAGGCCCAGCGGCCGGGCCACATCCCGACCGCGCTGAACGTGCCGTGGTCCAAGGCAGCCAACGAGGACGGCACCTTCCGCTCGGACGACGACCTACTCGCCCTGTACGGCGGCGAGGGCCTGGACGAATCCAAGCCGACCATCGCCTACTGCCGGATCGGCGAGCGGTCCTCGCACACCTGGTTCGTGCTGCGCGAGTTGCTCGGCCAGCGCGACGTCAAGAACTACGACGGCTCGTGGACCGAGTACGGCTCGCTCGTCGGCGCGCCCATCGAACTCGGCAGTGGAAAGGACTGATCCAGCATGTGCGGAGCCCCACCGCAGACCGCAGACCTGCCGCCCGGCGTCGATGCCACCAAGGAGATTGTGCTGCGCGGCCGGGTCCTGGCCGGCCCGTCCGGCCCCGGGGTCGGCGGCGCGTTCGTCCGGCTTCTCGACGGCACCGGTGAGTTCACCGCCGAGGTCGTCTCCTCCGCCACCGGCGACTTCCTGTTCTTCGCCGCGCCGGGCACCTGGACGGTGCGCGCCCTGCACCGCTCCGGCAACGGTACCGGCGTGGTGACGGCCACCGGCCCCGGCGTGCACACCGTCGACGTCACCCTCGACTGACGATCTCTTCCAAGTGTCGGGCGGCTCTGCAGTGAGCGCCGGCTGGCAACGCGCGGTGACCTGCGGTTTCCGCGGTCATTGCTGCGGCGATGGCGGTTGCCAGCTGGCGTGCAGAGCAAGGTGATCTTGCCGGAGCCACGGGCCGGCCTGCTCGGCGGCGCCGGCTGCGGCCGATAGGCTCGGGCCGTGGAGTGGTTCCTCACCGTTGTGCTGAGTGCGGGCGGCGGGCTGGCGGTGTGGCTGGCCGGGTATGGGACGTACCGGCTGTCCCGCGACGTGTCCCGCGACGTGTCCCGCGACGGATCATGACCGGTTCCGAGCCCGGACTGTCGCTGAGCGGCGGGAACGCGGACGCGGCGATCCAGGCCGCGGCCGAGCGGGCCCGCCACACCGGCCACCGGAACCTGCCGCAGTTCGATGACCTGCCGGTGCCGGCCGACACGGCGAACCTGCGGGAAGGCCCGGACCTGCACGAGCAGTGCCTACCGCTGCTGCCGCTGGTGGGTGTGTGGCGCGGTGCGGGCGAGGCGGTGTACCCGACCATCGACGGGCCGTACCGGTACGGCCAGCAGGTGACGTTCGCCCACGACGGCAGGCCATTCCTGTACTACGAGGCGCGGGCCTGGCTGCTGACCGCGGACGGCGACGTGATCAGGCCGGCGGCCCGCGAGGTGGGCTTCTGGCGGCCGCAGCCGGACGAGACGATCGAGGTGCTGCTTGCGCACGCGTCCGGCATCTTGGAGCTGTACTACGGGCGGGCCCGCACGCAGACCTCCTGGGAGTTGAGCACGGACGCCGTAGTCCGCACCGCGTCGGCCAAGGACGTCACGGGTGCCACCCGGCTGTACGGAATCGTCGACGGCGGCGACCTGGGCTACGTCGAGGAGCGATCGATGGTCGGGCAGCCGCGGCAACCGCACATCTCGGCGCGGCTGCGGCGCATCGTCGGCTGAGCCATCGTTGCAACGGTCCACATAGGACGGCCCCGAGCCTATGTCCCGCGCGTTGCCGGTAGGGCGCGCGCTCGCCCGGTGCGGACTGACACCGGAAGGCTCGGGGCCGGGTGACTGCTGGTATTCGCCGGCCGTTACGGCCGACCTTGGTTACCAGGTCGAATTTCAGCGGCTAGCGGACAGCCACCTCACGAGTCCTATAACCATTCAACGTTGGACCACCTCCTTCCCGTGTGCTCCCCAAATTACGGGCGGACGGCCGGGTCCGGCAACGGTGTTTGCCCGCCGGTACCGTGCCGGTCGTGCGGTATCTCCGGTACCGGCCGGATGACGGGCCAGCCGCCGTGAGCCGCTGCGGTGTGAGCGGCTCAGCCGAGTAGACCGCGCAGCTCCGCGTCAAGCTCGGGCGGCACCGGCCGCGGGGTGCCGTCGATGGTGTGCACGGCGGCGAGCTGGCGGATGCTGGACAGCAGCCACACGCCGTCTGCGGCGAGCAGGTCGGACACCCGCAGCGGCTCGGTCTTTGCCGTCCAACCGGCCGCCTCGACGGCGCGGAAGAGCTGCCGCTGGGTGGTGCCCGGCAGCAGGCCGGCGCCGACCGGCGGAGTCCGCAGGTCACGCCCGCTGGCGACGATCACCGAGGCGGTGGGGGCCTCGAGCACCCACCCGTCGGTCGAGACGTACACGGCATCGTCGGCGCCATGCGCCTGCGCGTACCGGATCGCGGCCATGTTGGTCGCGTACGACAGCGACTTCGCGCCGATCAGTAACCACGGTGCCCGCTCACCGAGGCCGGCCGGATAGCCACGGTCGAGGGTGAGCACCGCGACGCCCTCGCGGCGTTGCCGCAGAGTGATCTCGGGCACCCGGGCGCCGAACGCGTACCCCGTGACGGCGGCCGGGCCCGAGCCGCCGAACCCCTCGCCTTCCGGATCCATGCCGCCGTCCGGACCACGGGTGAGCACCAGCTTGAGCGCCATCTCGTCCGGCCATTCCCATGCCGCGCACGCCGCGGCCACGCACCGCTGCCAGTCCGCCGGGTCCGGAGCCGGCAGGTCGAGCATCGCCGCCGAGCGGGCCAGCCGCTCCAGGTGCGCCGCTAGCTTGCGCGGGCGGCCGTTGACCACCAGCACGGTCTCGAACACGCCGTCCCCACGCAGCACGCCGAGGTCGTCGGCGCGCAGCAGCGGGCGGTCCGGGCCGACCAGGGTGCCGTCCAGCAGCGCCAGCACACGCATGGGGCGACGCTAGCGCGGCGCCCCTCCGTGAGTGGCAAATGGTGCCGGAACACCATTTGCCACTCACGACTACCGTGGTTGCCATGGGGTCGCTGCGCAGCACGCTGCACGGACGCGGCAAGCGCATGACGCCGCAACGCCAGCTCGTGCTGGACGCGGTCCGTGAGCTGGGGCACGGTACCCCGGAGCAGATCTGCGGCCACGTGCAGAGCGCCGCGCCGGCCGTGAACATCACCACGGTGTACCGGACGCTGGAGCTGCTGTCCGAGCTCGGGCTGGTGCGGCACACCCACCTCGGCCACGGCGCGCCGGTGTACTCCGCCGAGGACCACGAGCACCTGCACCTGGTGTGCCACCGCTGCGGCGGCGTGGTCGAGGCGCCGCGCGACCTGCTCGACCAGGTGTCCGCGGAGGCGCGGTCGCGCTGGGGGTTCGAGCTGGACGCCGCGCACGTCGCCCTGTCCGGCGTATGCCGAACCTGCGTCGACTCGGAGGCCTCGCCATGACCATCCACGCGTCGCCGTTGCTCGGCCTGCCCGGCGCGGTGCCGGCGCCGGCCAGCTCGGTGGACGTCACGGTGGCCTGGCACCACGGCGACCCGCTGGCCGAGCAGCGGGCGGCGGCCCGCGGCTGCGTCGTGGTCGACCGGTCGCATCGGGACGTGCTGGTCGTGCCGGGTGCGGACCGACTCGGCTGGCTGCACTCGCTGATCACGCAGCACGTCACCGCGCTCACCGACGGGGAAGCGACGGAGGCGCTCGTGCTGGACGCCAACGGCCGTGTCGAGCGGCACATGCTGCTGGCCGAGCTCGGCGGGCAGGTGTGGCTGGACACCGAGCCAGGTCAAGGCGGGCCGCTGCTGGCGTACCTGGAGAAGATGCGGTTCTGGTCGGCGGTGGAGCCGGCGGCGGCCGAGTACGGGGTGCTCAGCCTGCTTGGTCCGGCCACCGCGGAGGTGCTGATCGCGGCCGGCCTGCCGGCACCGGAGGCCGGGCACGCCGCCGCGCTGGAACCCGGGCAGGCCGCCGACGGCGGGCTGGTCCGGCATACCCGGTGGCGCATGGGCTCGAACAACCTGGGCTCGAACAACCTGGGCTCGAACAACCTGGAGACGGCGGAGCTGCTGGTGCCGCGGGCCGCGCTGGCCGCCTGGTGGTCGCGGCTGACCTCGGCGGGCGCGCGGCCAGCCGGCACGCTGGCCTACGAGGCGTTGCGGGTGGAGGCGTTGCGGCCGCGGCTGGGCCTGGACACCGACGAGCGCACGATCCCGCACGAGGTGGGCTGGATCGGCGACGCCGTGCACCTGGACAAGGGCTGCTACCGCGGGCAGGAGACGGTGGCCAGGGTGACCAACCTGGGCCGGCCGCCAAGGCGGATGGTGCTGCTGCACCTCGACGGCAGCTGTGACGCGCAGCCGTCCACCGGCGATGAGGTGCAGTTGGACGGCCGGCCGGCCGGGCGGGTCGGCACCGTGGTGCAGCACCACGAGCTGGGCCCGGTGGCGTTGGCGCTGCTCAAGCGGTCGGTCCCGGTGGAAGCGGCGCTCACCGCCGGCGGCTGTGCGGCCGCCGTGGACCCCGACTCCGTGCCACCCGACGCCGGCGAGCAGGCCGGCCGGGCCGCGCTGCGCCGCCTCGGCCGCTGACCGAGCGGCCGGCGGCCGCCAACACGGCCATTGGCGGCCGCGTCCGGTAGGGCACACTCGACGGCATGCCCGGAACGCTGGTCGCGGTGTGCGCCGTACACAAGCTGCACGACGGGCACAGCCGCGCGGGTCCCACCGCCATCGACAAGCGGCCGCTGGCCGTGGCGGTGCGGATCGAGCCGTCCGGAGTGCTCGGCGACCGGCAGATCGAGGAGTCCCATGGCGGCCGCAACCAGGCGCTGTACGCCTACGCCCGCGAGGAGGCGGCGCGCTGGGCGGACGAGGTCGGCTTCGAGATCCCACCCGGTTCCTTCGGCGAGAACCTGGCAACCAGCGGCCTGCCGGTGACCGACGCAGTGGTCGGCGAGCGCTGGCGGATCGGCCGGACCGTGGTGGTCGAGACCACCATGCCACGCACGCCGTGTGCCACCTTCCAGTCCTGGATGGGCCAGCCGCAGTGGGTCAAGCGCTTCACCCAGCGCGGCGACGTCGGCTCGTACCTGCGCGTGCTGATCCCCGGCACGGTGCGGGCCGGCGACCGGATCGAGGTCATCGCGCGTCCGGCGCACGGCGTCACCATCCGCGAGGTGTTCAACGCCGCCGAACAGGACCCGCGGCGGCTGCGCCGGCTCCTGGACGAGGCCGATGACCTCGCCCCGAAGACAGCCGTGCAGGTCCGCAGGGCGCTGGCCGCGGCAGGTGCCCCGTGAGGGGTCAGGGGCGGCCGGGCGAGCACGGCACACTGATCACGGTGGCGCCGACCGGCGCGGAGCACGAGAAGGCGCACGTGCCGCACCTGCCGGTGACGCTGGATGAGCTGCTGGCGACGGCCAAGGCGTGCCAGGACGCCGGCGCGGCCATGATCCATGTGCACATTCGGGACAACGATGCCAGGCCGACGCTCGACCTGGCGCGGCTGCGGGAGACAGTGGCGGCGCTGCGCGCCCAGACCGACCTCGTGGTGCAGCTGTCGACCGGCGGCGCGGTCACCGATCCAGAGGTCGATCGGCTCGCCGTGCTCGACGCTCTGCCCGACTCGGCGTCCTGCACCATGGGCACGGTCAACTTCGGCGACGACGTGTTCCTCAACCGCTGGGAGTTCGTGGTCGAACTGCACAAGCGCATGCAGGCGCGCAGGATCGTCCCGGAGTACGAGATCTTCGACATCGGTCACCTGGCCAGCCTGCGGCGGCTGCTCGGTGAGCACGGCCCGCCGGCCGGCGGTCACGTCCACGTCGACCTGGTGATGGGTGTGCCCGGCGGCATGCCCGGCGACGCCGAGACGCTGGTGGCCGCGCTTCGGCTCCTGCCGGACGGCGCCACCTTCTCGGCCACCGGCGTTGGCCGCACCAGCCTGCCGGTCATGTTCGCCTCGCTCGCGGCCGGCGGGCACCTGCGGGTCGGCATGGAGGACACGCTGTCCTTCGCCAGGGGTCAGCGGGTGGTGGACAACGCGCAACTCGTGACGCGGGCGGCCGATCTCGCCCGGCTCGCACAACGGCCACCTTTGTCACCGGGTGAGGTTAGGTCGCTACTGGCCGTGTCGACCACGGCCGAATGAACCGGCTAGCGCAGCCAGGTGACGAATCGGCGTCACAACCCGGTGAGGAGTGGCGACTCAGCGTCGCAGACCGCAAGATAGCCGCGTGATCGAGGTCCGGTCTGGCGGGCGCCGACGCATCGACAGGGTGCTCGCGCCGGGCTTCCTCGACGGCGTATCCGAGCGGACGCTGGCGGACGTGCGGTCGCTGCGCGACGAGGCCGCGCAGGAGGAGACCGATCTGTCCTACCTTCGCCGGCTGCTGCACGCCCGGATCGACATCGTGCGGGCCGAGCGGCGCCGCCGTGCGGACGGCGGCAGCCCCGTCGTCGAGGATCTGGCCGCGATCCTGACCGACCAGGTACGAACGGCGCCGGCCGGCTCGGGGCGGCTGCAGCGGCTGGAGCCGACCCGCGCCGAGGCCCACCGCCGCTACGTCGAGGCGCTGGTCTCCGACGTGGATCTCTCGGATGTCGGCGCACTGTCCGACGACAAGCTCGCCGAGGCGCTGGACGCCTACCTTCGCGAGGAGCACCTGGTATCGCTGCGCCGCCGGCAGGTGCAGGCCGTGGTGGATACCCTGAACGCAGAGATCGCGGCCAGGTACCGGGCCGGCACCGCATCGGTGGACGACCTGCTGGCCCGCGAGCTGCTGGAACCACGCAAGCCACGCGAGGAATCCGGGGAACCGGGCGAACCGCCGGGGGAACCGCCGGAGGAACCGAAGGAGCCGAGCTGAGCGAGCCGCTGGTCGAAGTTCTCCGATCCGGCTTTCTGGAGGGCGTGCACCGTGGCAGCGCGGTCCTGATCAGCGGTGACGGCGCCGTGCAGCGAGCCGTCGGTGTCATCGACCGGCCGGTGTTGCCGAGATCGGCCAACAAGCCCGTCCAAGCGCTGGCCATGCTGGACGCCGGGCTCGACCTTCCCGACGACGCGGACCTCGCGCTGGTGTGCGCCTCGCACAACGGCGAGCCGGAGCACGTCGAGCGCGTGCTCCGGATCCTGGCCAGCGCGGGGCTGACCGAACACCACCTGCACTGCCCGCCGGACCTGCCGCTGCACGGGCCGTCGGCACAGGCGGTGCTGGCCGCCGGGGCCGGCCCGCGCCGGGCGTACATGAACTGCTCGGGCAAGCACGCCGGCATGCTCGCGACCTGCGTGGCCCGCGGCTGGTCGCGGCCGGACTACACCGGCCCCCGGCACCCGCTGCAGCGTGCGATCGCCACCACGCTCGCCGAGGCGGCCGGCGAGCCGGTGGCCGCCACCGCGGTGGACGGCTGCGGCGCCCCGCTGTACGCGGTGAGCCTGACCGGGCTGGCGCGAGCGTTCGCCGGGCTGACCACCGCCGCTGTGGGCGCCCCGGCGCGCCGGGTGGCCGACGCCATGCGCGCGCACCCGTACCTGGTCGCCGGTACCGGCCGGGAGGACACCAGGCTGATGGCGGCGGTGCCGGGACTGATGTGCAAGGCCGGCGCGGAAGGGGTGCAGGCCGCCGCGCTGCCGGACGGCCGGGCGGTCGCCCTCAAGATCGAGGACGGCGCCGCGCGGGCCAGGCTGCCGGTGATGGTCGCCGCGCTGCGCCGGCTGGGCGTCGACTCGCCGGGCCTGGACGCCCTGGCCGAGGACCCGGTCCTTGGCGGCGGGCGGGTCGTCGGCTGCACCCGCCTCATCCAGGGCGCCCTGTGACGAGCTGACCGACCGGCCGGTCAGACCTTGCGGCGGCCAAGCTTGAGCAGGGCGCGCACCACGAAGGCGGCGCCGCCGACACCGACGAGCAGGGCGAGCGTCCACGGCAGTGGCTCGCCGGTGGGGCCGTTCAGACCGAGCGCGCCGTCGGCCAGTGCGGGCAGGGTCGCGGTGCCGATCAGCACCGTGATCAGCGACCCGAGCGCGGCGACGCGCAGGACCGCGCGGACCATGACACCTCCGAGTTAGGGCGGCCGTTGCCGGCCGCTGGGTGACGCTCCCGACCTCGCGACTACCGCGAGTTTGCACGTCACCCCGATCCGACGCGGAAGCTTGGCACAAGCCGCCCGTGCGGGTGAGCAGACACACCCGGAGCGCGCCGACCGTCGCTAACGGTGCGACGAGCGGCACGAGACGGTCGGCTAGCCGAAGCGCTCGCACACCGCGAATCTCGTCCAGAAGTCGCGCAGCCGCTCGTAGCGAGCGGCGAGCTCGTCGGCGTCGCCGCTCTCCATGGCGTCAACCGCGGCGTGCACGTCCGGCGCGGAGGTGTCCCCCTGCAGGCTCTCGTCGTCCATGAGCTGCACCAGGCCGCCGTAGTCCAGCTCGACGGCCGACCCCGCGTGGAAGTGCCCGAGCCAGCGCGCCGTGTCGGCGAGCACCCGGCCGGGGCCGCTGTCCCCGATCGCGCGCTGCACGACGGTGTGCGCCCTGCTCGCCCGACTGACCGCATCACCGATCGTGGTGCGGTAGCACACCCGGCGCTTCTGGTCCGGCCGCGGTAGCGGGTCCAGCCGCCGCGTGGCCGGGTCGACGAGCGCAAACCAGGGCAGCGGCACCGTCCAGGTCGACGAGACGACGTGCACGGCACTGGAGCCCAGCTCGCTGGTGACGGTCTGGGCCCGAGTTCGCATGGCGTCCGTTGCGGCCCGCGGGCCGACCGGCAGCGCGACCCGCACCAGCCACGGCGACGCGGTGGCCAGGAAGCCGACCAGCGCGGCGGCCGCCCTGGTGCGCACGTCCAGCGGGCACACGAGGACGCCGCCGGACCGGTCGGCGCCGGGCACCTCGGCGGGATCCAGGCTCAACACGAGCAGCGGACCGTCGCCCGCCGTGCCGTCGGCCCGGTCGCCCGGCAGCATCCGCGGCGGCGTCGCCACCTGGGTGCGCAGCCACACCTCCCGCTCCCGCGGACCGGCTTCGGTGGGCGGCAGCGCACCGGCAGCCAGGGCGCGCTCCAGCCGCGCACGTGGCTGCGGCCCGAAAGCCCGCAACGGCTCGTACACCCTGAGGTAGGCGACGAACGGTGGCGGCACGCGTCGCATAGTGCCACGAGCTGTCGGAGTGCGGCTCGCCACTTCGCCTTAGTTGCCCGGGACACGGTACGGTGTCGGTAGGAGAAACTAGTCGAGATCAACGGGGCCGCCGTTCCCCCGGCCGCCCCGTCCCTGTGTGTGAGGGGGTCGAGCCATGGGGCGCGGCCGCGCGAAGGCCAAGCAGACGAAGGTGGCCCGAGAGCTCAAGTACAGCTCCCCCACCACTGACTTCGAGGCGCTGCAACGAGAGCTGTCCGGACGCTCGGACTCCGAGCGCCCCGACGCCGAGCGTCACGAGGACTACGACGACGACGGCTACGACGACTACCGGTAGTCCGTCCGACGGTTGAGCTTGCGCTGCGACCGGCGGCGCTTGGCCGCCAGCCGTCGTTCGATTGCGGCCGGTCCCGGCCTGGTCGGGCGCCGTGCCGGCGGCGGTGGCGCGGCCGCGGCGCGCAGCAGGGCGGCCATCCGGAGGCGGGCGGCACGGCGGTTGGCGAGCTGGCTGCGGTGCTCGCTGGCGACCACGGTCAGCACGCCGTCAACCAGCCGGCCGGCCAGCCGCGCCAGCAACCGCTCGCGCAGCTGCGCCGGCACCGACGGCGAGCGGGCCACGTCGAGCGACAGCTCCACCCTGCTGTCCGCCGTGTTCACGCCCTGACCGCCCGGACCGGACGACCGGGAGAACCGCTCGCGTAGCTCGCCAGCCGGGATCACCAGCGACGGCGTCACCTCCAGGTCGTCGGTCACGCCTGACAGGATGGTCGACGCGCGCCCCGGCCGCCCACCCAATTGCGGCCGGCGTGGTCACCGTCCGCTGCCGGCGTCCAGGGCGGCCACGAACGCCGTGAGCAGCCGCGCGAAGTCGGCCCGCTCGGCCGGCTCCCAGGTCGCCATGGCGGCGGCGAAGCGCCGCCGGCGCAGCTCGTGCACGTGCTCCAGGTGGTCCCGGCCGGCGGGGCTGAGCACCAGCAGGGCGCGCCGGCCGTCGCCCTGGTCGGCCCGCCGGCGCACCAGCCCGGCCTGGACCGCGGCGGCCACCAGCTTGCTCGCTCGCGGCCGGTCGACGCCCATGGCATCGGCGATCGAGCCGACGGTTGCGGCCTCGCCGTGCTGCTCGGCCTCCTCGACGAGGTCCAGCACGGCGTAACCGTCCGGGGTCAGCTCGGCAGAGCGGACGTCGGCCGCCGCAAGTGAGCGGGCCAGGGTCCGCCGGGCCTGCCGGCGCCGGATCCGAACCATGGCCGACTCGACGGCGGCGACCGCCGCGTCGTGCTCGTGCTTGACGGCCATCGCCCCTCCGGTCCATACTCTTTAACAACTAGTTGTTGAACTATAACTACTTTCCCAGACACCGGGAGGTGCAGGCGGGATGGACCAGCCGATCGGATTCTGGCTCAAGCACCTGGACGGTCTCATCGAGCGGACCTTCGAGCACGTCCTCGGCCGGCGCGGGCTGCGACGCAGGCACTGGCAGCTGCTCAACATCGTGCACGAGGGCGGCGGCGCGGACCGGGCCGCGGCGGCCGGCGCGCTGCGGCCGTTCTGGACCGCCGATGGGCCGTCCCAGCCGGAGGTCGAGGACGATCTGGCCGGCCGGGGATGGCTGGTGGTCGACGGCGAGGCGTACCGGCTCACCGACAAGGGCCGGCGGGCGCACGCCGAGGTGCTTGCGGAGGTCGCGGACATTCGCCGGCGGTCGCTGGACGGCCTCACCGGCGACGAGTACCAGGCCGTGGTCGGCACGCTGCGGCGGATGTCGGCGAACCTGGAACGGGCCATCGCTTGACAGGCGGCCGGCGTGCTGGTCAGGACCAGCGGATCCGCGCCTTCGCCCGCCAGTGGGCCAGCACCGACCGATCGCCGTCGACGTCGAGGCCGTCGGCGGTGCGGCGGTTCCAGAGCAGCAGGTACAGGTCGGACGCCGAAGCTCGCACCGTGCAATCGGCCGGGCCGGCCTCCTCCGTCACCCGCACGCCGTCGGGCTCGAACCGCACCAGCCGGTCGTCGCCGGTGTCGATGGCCCGCACCAGGAGCGCCGTCGGCGGGTCGGCGACCAGCCGGCGCGCGGCCCGCAGCCCGAAGCCGGAGATCATCTCGTCGATGCCGTCGACGGCGAACGCCGGCTCGAACGGCGTGATTTCGCCCCGCTGGGCGGTGCCCTGGACGTCCACCCGGTGGATGGCGGCCTCGTGCGCCTGCCGGCGGGCCCAGAACGCCAGCGGCGACGGGGCCGGTAGGAACTGCCAGCACTGCAGGTCGGCCGGCGCCGCGGCCAGCGCGTCGACCAGGCCGGCGTGCCCGGCCCGGTACCAGTCCACCAGGGCGCCGTCGTCATCCGGAGCCGGCTCCAACCGCTCCCGCTGCTCGTCGGCCGTCAGCATGGCACGAACGCAATCCGCGACGTACACCGTCGCCCAGCGGTGCACCATGCCGATGTGCCGTAGGAGGTCGCGCAGCTCCCAGGCCGGGCAGGTCGGCACCCGCGCCTGCGGATCGGTCTTCTCGGCGCTGTCGGCCAGCAGCCCGCCCTCGCGGCGCAACGCCTCGATGTGCTCAACGATCTCCACCGCTGGAGTGTGCCGCACCCGGGGCCGCCGCAGCGAGGTACGGTGGCCGTCTGGCTGGGCGGGAGGCGGAATGACTCGGCTCGTGCGCGACCGCGAGGGTCGGATGTGGACGGTACACAGCCGAATCGAGTGGGCCGATCCGGAGGCGGACGAGGAGTTCGAGCACGACGTCAGCGGCGGCCGGGTTGGCGCGATCATCATGGTGGTCGTGCTGTTCGTGCTGATCATCGCGTTCGTGGTGCTCACACCGAAAACGCTGTTCTTCCCTGGTTGGCTGGCGTTCGCGTTCGTGCTGCTGATCGCGTTCTTCCCGGCCCGGTGGCTGGTGCGGCGGCCGTGGACGCTGATCGCCGAGACGCCGGGCGGCGCGTCCGCCGGGCTGCCGGCCGAGCGGTGGGTGGGCAGCGTCCGCGGCTACTTCACGGCCAGGACGGAGACGTCCAGGGCGCTGCGGCACCTGCGGCACTACGCCGTGCCGGACCGCGACGGCGACGGCCCGCTGCAGCCCGTGATCACCTGAGGACCGCCAGCACCTGCTCGACATCGTCCGACGTGTTGTAGAGGTGGAACGCGAGCCGGGTGCGGCCGGCCCGTTCCGCGCAGCGCACGCCGGCCGCCGCCAGCCGCTCGGTCGCCTCCCCTGGGAGGTCGACCGAGACAATGGCGCTGTCCCGCGGCGGCCGGCCGAGGCCGCGCAACAGCTCGTTCGCCAGGCCGACGCAGTGCCGGTGCACGGCGTGAAGGTCGAGGGCGGCCAGCCACGGCAGCACCGCGGCCGCGCCGACCTGCGACAGCCAGACCGGTGAGAGATCCAGCCGGCGGGCGTCGCCGGCCAGCCGAAGCGGCAGCCCGTACACCGTCTGCCACGGGTCCTCGCCGGCATACCAGTTCGCCGCCAGCGGCGTGGTGAGCTCCAACGCCTCCGCCGTGCCGGCCAGCCAGGCCGTACCCCGTGGCGACAGCAGCCACTTGTACCCGGCGCCGACCACCCAGTCGGCGCTGCCCAGCCCGGTCAGCGGCAGCCAGCCGGCGGCCTGCGTGACGTCCAGCAACACCCTGGCGCCCGCGGCGCGGGCCGCGGCCAGCAGGCCCGGCACGTCGAGCACCCGCCCGTCGGCGGACTGCACCACGCTCACCGCCACGAGGTCGTGACCGTCCACCGCCGCCACCAGCGCCGCCGGCTCGGCCTCGGTGACGGTGAGCTCCCGCCGCTGCGCCCGGACCGCGAACGGGAAGCTCACGCTGGTGAACTCGCCGGTCACGGTGAGCACCCGCGCGCCGGGTGGCAGGCTCGCCGCCACCAGGCTGACCAGCTGCGACACGCTCGCGCCGATCGCCACCCGGTGCGCGGGCACGCCGACCAGGTCGGCCCAGGCGCCGCGGGCAACCGCCACCGCCTCGTCGAAAGCCGGCGGCCGGTCGGCACCCCGCCGCCAGCGCTGCACCGCGGCCGCCACGGTCTCGCCGGCCGAGTGCGGCGGCACGCCGATGCTCGCGGTGTCCAGGTAGCCGGGCGGCAGGTCGAAGCGTTCCCCGAAGGCACTGCGTTCCCCGAATGCACTGCGCACGACGCCGTAGTCTGGAGCAATGCCGGAGCTGCCGGAGGTCGAGGCGCTCGCCGTGTTTCTGCGCGAGCACGCCGTCGGGCGCACGGTGACCCGCGTCGACGTCGCCTCGCTGGCCGCGCTCAAGACCTTCGACCCGCCGCCGCACGCGCTGCACGGCCGGGCGGTGACCGCGGCGTCCCGGCACGGCAAGTTCCTCGACGTCGACTGCGACGGGCTGCACCTCGTCGCGCACCTCTCCCGCGCCGGCTGGCTGCGCTGGTCGGACGCGCTGGCCCCGGCGCCGCCGCGCCCCGGCGGCAAGGGCCCGATCGCGCTGCGGGTGCACCTCGGCTCTGCGGGACACCCGCGCCCGGGGAGCGGGCCGGGTTTCGACCTCACCGAGGCCGGTACCCAGAAGCGACTGGCCGTCTACCTGGTCACCGACCCGGCCACCGTCCCCGGCATCGCCAAGCTCGGCCCCGACGCCCTCACCCTGGACGCCGCCGCGCTCGCCGCGATCCTCGACGGCCGCACCGAGCGGCTGAAGACCGTGCTCACCGACCAGTCGGTGATCGCCGGCATCGGCAACGCCTACTCAGACGAGATCCTGCACGCCGCCCAGCTGTCGCCGTACGCAACCGCCGGCCGCCTGCCGGACGGCGCGGTGGCCCGGCTCGCCGACGCCGTACACACCGTGCTCACCGACGCCGTCGACCGCTCGGTCGGCCAGGCCGCAGCCCGCCTCAAGGGCGAGAAGCGCGCCGGCCTTCGGGTGCACGCCCGCACCGGTCTGCCCTGCCCGGTCTGTGGTGACACCGTCCGTGAGGTGTCCTTCGCCGACCGCTCCTTCCAGTACTGCCCCACCTGCCAGACCGGCGGCAAACCCCTCGCCGACCGCCGGCTGTCCCGCCTGCTGCGCTAGCGGCTCAGGCGCGGCCGCCATCCTGGTGGCTGTCCTGGCTGCTCTGCACCGGCACGTTCGTTGCCGTGTGCTGCATGGTGTCGACCACCTGGTACACGCCCATGATCAGAATTGTGAGCAAGAGCGCGAGCACCAGGCCAATGACCATCCGCCAGTACCTGATGGCGAGAAAGACGGCGACGAGGACGCCGACGAACGTGGAGGTCGCGAAGTCGGACATGGTGGTCCTCCAGCCCATCGTGAAGTAGTCAGACCAGTCTGAGCAGACATCAGACATCTGTCAAGGTCAACATGATGTCGGATGGCGGTTCGGCGCTCCGTCTGGTCCGATGACAGACGAGCTGTTAGCCTGGTTCAACGTGTGCCGGAACCGGCATGCGATCCGCGTGCTGCGAGAGCGGCATGGATGAGGCGGCGAGTGTGCTCGCAGGCTCCGCGTGTCGCCTGATCAAGGGCGCCCGGGCGCTGCGACGGGAGACGCGATGGACAACACGACCATGGGGCGTGCCGGCACGTCCCAGGACGGGCTGTGGAAGCTACCGGACACCCGCCGGCCGCTGCCGGAAGTGATCGAGCAGAAGCTTCGCGAGCTCATCGCCGGCGGTGCGTTGCATGCGGGTCAGCAGCTCCCCAACGAACCGGAGCTGGCCAGGCGAATGGGCGTCGCCCGCAGCTCGGTGCGGACCGCGCTGCAGCGTCTCGAGGTCGCCCGGCTGGTCGAGGTGCGGCGCGGGCGCGGCTGGTTTGTCCGTAAGCCGCCGGCCGATCCACAGGACACGTTCCTCGGCCAGTTTTCAAGGCACCGGCCGGACATCGGTGAGATCCTCGAGGTACGGATGGCCCTGGAGGGCATGGCGGCCAGCCTCGCGGCGGCCCGCGCCTCCAACGGCGAAATCGACGACATCGCGAAGCTGTGCAGCGCGCACATCCATGCCCCGGCCTCCGACATCGACCGGCTCATCGACACCGACGAGCGGTTCCACGAGGCCGTGGTGCGGGCGAGCGGCAACGAACTGCTGCTGGCGAACTATCTGATGTTGGTTCCCGAGCTGGTCGAGTTCCGCCGCGCCAGCTTTTCCGAGCGCGGAATGCCGGCCCGCTCCGGCATCGAACACGACACCGTCGTCACATTTCTGAAGCGCCGTGACTCGGCCGGCGCCCGGACGGCCATGATGTCGCACCTGCTGAAGCTGTACCACGCCGTGCAGGCCGATTCCGACGCAGTCGAGCAGCCGGCAAACGTCCAGCTGTCGACGCTGGTCGACACCGAGGACGAGCCGGACTGGCCACCGCGAGACGGAAACCGGCGCGGCCGTTCCTGATCTCCCGCCCGGTGTCCGACCGGTTCCGCTGAGTAACACGAACCCTGGCGGCTGCCGGAATTGCGAGTCATGATGTGAGTTCCCGCGACCGGTGAGCTCGTACCCGGCGCGGAAAGTCGGGGCGGGCACGGGCGGGCGGTGCAGCGAGCGTTGGTTGTCGGACTGGCGGTGGCCGCACTCCTGCTACTTATCGTAACGATTGCATGGCCGCCGCCGGATTCGATCGTGGACCAGGCCATCCTGGAGGTCGCCGGCGCGCTCTGGCCGGTGCTGCTCTGCACGGCATTCGCCATTGCGGTCTACCGACGGGTGCTCCGGCCCCGGATTGGCCACGAATTCGCCCGGTTGTCCACGCGAACCATTGTTGCCGCGTCACCGCCGGCGGTTGTCATGTCGGAACTGCTGTGGCGAATCTACGGGCATGATCATCCGGTGGACGAGGTGGTGGCCGGAGTTCTCGGCGGCGCTGGCGCCAACCCGCGCGGGGATGATCTCACGATCAGCACGCGCACCCTTGTCGACTACCAATTGCGTCGGGTCGACCCACAGACCTACGAACTGAGACTTGCGGTGCGGCACAGCTTCAAGGAGAGTGTGACCGACCACCGGTTCGCCATCTTCGCAACATGCGACCCCGACCTTCGGGATGCCTTGGCGTTGGCTACGAGGGTGCCGCTGTACGAATCGTGGTTCGTGCCGAATCCGGCCTTGTTCGAGAAGTCCGTCGACGAGATTTCATCCTCGGCGCACCTGGGCATCGAATACGTCGACCTCGACGGCAGCCACCATCGGGTGAACCCGGTCAGGGCGGCCCTGTCGGAGGTGTCGTATCGGGACTGGCCGGAGTTCCTGACACTTTTTCGGCAGCCCGTGGGCAATATGCCGAAACAGAGCCCGATAAGCTATCTGCGCAGCCTGCGCATCTTCGAGTTCGACCTCGGTGAGCTCGCGGACGTCGACCATGCGGTCGGCTCGATCCGCAGCATGTCGCTCATCTCGACCTCACTCCAACCGTTCGGCGACCCCTTCTGCTTCTGGCAGGCCCCGTACCCGTGCTACCTGGAGCGGGTCGGGTTCGACGCCACCGGCCTCGGCTGGGACGGCGACGACCCGCTGCTCTTCCGTGTTGTCCCGTTCACCTTCCGATCGGCCCTCATGTCCGGCCGGTGGATACCGGCAGAAGCGCTAGCTGATCTTTCGGTACGGTCCTGGCTTCTCCCCGGCCACGGCGTGGCCCTGATGTGGAAGCCGAGCACGAATGACAACAACCATTTCGACTGACTCCGGTGACTTACCGGAAGTGCACGCCTCGATAGCGCCGGTGGACGCACTGCTCGATGCGCGCCGAACGCTCTACCAGTTGGCCTCAGACCTGCTTCGGCCGGCGGCGGATTTGACCGGACTCGAGCCGAACGTGCTGGACAGCCCGTCCTTTCGGGGCCGCATCGGCAGGGCGCTCGCGACCGGTCCTCCGATGTTGTCCGACGAGGTGGTTCCGCTCGATGCCGTCGTGGCCGACATTGGATGGCTGCACAGCGGTCACAGGCGGATTCCGGTGGCCTCGCGGCGCGAGGCGAACGTGCAGCTCTGCGACGCGGTGGCCGCGGTCGGCGCCGAGTTGACCAGACAAACCGCGAGCGTCCGGTCATTGCGGCTGCTCACCGAGGCCGACGGGGAACGATTCCCCGCGGCGCTCGAGCCGATCGCCGGCGGAATTGCGCTCGCCAGGTCGCTCAGCCCGGCCCTCGCCGATGATCTGCTCGCCCATGTCGCATTGCTCGGCGTGGTGGATCCGGACAGTGCCGGCACGTTGGCGTCCGCCTCGTCGCGCAGCTATCCGGGGCTGGTGCTGCTGAGCCCACCCCGGTCGGCTGTGGAGGCCGCCGAATGGTTGGTACACGAGGCGGCTCACCAGAAACTGTTCGATCTGGCCATCACCGGCTCGATGCTGACCGTCGAGTCCGACGGGTGCCCGCCATTCGAGCCGACCTGGCCGCCGGTGGGCCGGCAGTGGCCGCTCGAACAAACGCTCGCGGCCGCCCATGCCTATTCCTGCATGGCGCAGCTCGTCGATGACGCCGGCGGCATTGCCGCATTCGACGCCGTCGAATCCGGATCGCTGCTGCCGGTTGCCCGCGAACGGGCCACAATTCTTTGCGAATGGCTGTTGGAGCGGGGTGGATATCTCGGCGCCGATGCACATATCTTGATCGCGGGAATGTGCGGCCGGCGGCCCGCGGCGGCCCCGGCGCCGTCCGGGGGGCCGGCGCAGCGGCACCGCGGAACCTCGGGAAGCGGCCGCATGGTGGAACCCGGGCTGGTCATTCGGCGGTGCTCCCGCAGCGACCGGGTCCTGGTCGGCCGCCGATCACGGCCACCTGAGCTGTTCTTCGTGACCGACGAGGCCGCGTGCCTTCTCGAACTCCTCGCCGGCCTGCCGCATGACGATGCCGTTACGGCCTTCGCCCGGCGTCGCGGCGTTCCGGAGTCGACGGCAGCGGAACGCGTCGGCACCCTGGTGTCCGATATGGCCCGCCTCGGCATTATCCATACTACGGCCGGTGACGGCAGGTCCGCCGATTAGGCGGTGGCCGATCCCCGGTCAGGCGGATTACGGCCTGTTACCCAAACGTTTGCCATTCCTCCGGGCCAAGCCGTTAGTTTTGGCTAGACTGCGCTTCTCCTGAGTCCCCGATTGACAGGATGGCCAAGAATGCCAGCAGAGATGGGCGACGGCACCCCGGCAACGCCGTCGCTGACCCGGGTCGACTGGTTCCGGCGCGAGCCGGGCGGCGGCACGTTGTTCGTCAAGCCGGTAGCCGACGAGCCGGCCGCCGAACCGGTCGATGGGATGCGGGAGCCGGCGGACACCTGCGGCTCCTGACGGCCTTGCGGTGGCTCCGGTGGCCGGCCTTCGACCGCGCTGGGACAGTGGACCCATGACCGATCGGGACACCGGCGACTTCGAGGGCCTGCCGCCGGACGAGGCGACCGACCAGGACGAGGTCGGTGAGCTGGAGTACACCGACCCGCCGGACGACTGGGCGGCCGCCGACCGGTACGGCACGACGCCGCGCGAGGAGAACGAGGGCGAGCCGCTGAGCCTGCGGCTGACCGAGGAGCTGCCGGAGGACGCGCAGCCCGACGACGAGGCACAGGACACCCCGCTCGGCGAGTGGCTTCGGCTGGTTGACGACGGCGGCCCGGAACGGCGGGACTAGGGTCTACAGCCCGAAGCGGGCCCAGGCGGCGCGGTGCTCCAGCGCCTCCAGCAGGGACAGCGCCAGATCGCCGCCGCCGGTGCGGCCGGCGGACGCGGCGGCCGGGCCGATGCCGAGCCGGGCCAGCAGCGCCTTGCGCGGTTCGACGGTGGTGATCTCGGCGTCCGGGAAGCGCTTGCCGACGATCTCGCGCAGGGTGCCGACGCCGTCCACCAGGCCCAGCTCGGCGGCTCGGGTGCCGGTCCACACCTCGCCGTCGAACAGCTCGGTGCCGGTGCTCAGCCGCGCGCCGCGGCGGGACCGCACCCACTCGACGAAGAGCTCGTGCAGCTGCGCCTGCATGCCGGTGAGCCAGGCGACGTCGTCCTCCTTCTCCGGCAGGAAGGGGTCCAGCCTGGCCTTGTGCTCGCCGGCGGTGTGCAACCGGCGCTCCACGCCGATGCGATCGATCAGCCCATGCATGCCGAACCCGCGGCTGACCACGCCGATCGAACCGACGATCGACGTGGCGTGCGCGAAGATGTCGTCGGCGGCGCAGGCCAGCCAGTAGCCGCCGGAGGCCACCACGTCCTCGCAGAACGCCAGCACCGGCACGTTCTTCTCGTCGGCCAGCTGGCGGATGCGGTCCGCGACCAGCGCCGACTGGGTGGCCGCGCCGCCGGGCGAGTTGATCGTCAGCGCCACCGCGGCCAGCCGATCCTGATCGAACGCCCTGGTCAGCGCGCTCTCCGTGCTCGTGGCATTGATGACGCCGCGAGTCAGCGGGGTGGGCGTCGGGGTGATCAACCCGTGCAGCTTGACCACGGCGACGGTCGGGCGGGAGTCGGCGCGATCGCGGAGCACGGGCAGGCGGGACAGCAGGCGTTGGGTGGCGGTCATGCCATCGAGCCTACGACGCGCTCGGCCGGTCCCGGCGGCGTTCGCTCAGGACAGCGCCTCGGCCTGGGCAACCGGCAGCGACGGCACCGGCGCGGCGCGCACCCCGACGCGGAACTTGGGCACCCGCAGGCTGACCTTCATGCCAGCGCCACGCTCGGTCTCCACGACCAGCCCGTAGTCGTCACCGAAGGCCGAGCGCAGCCGGTCGTGCACGTTGCCGAGCCCGACATGCGCGCCGGACAGGTGCGAATCGGTCATCTCGTCGCGCAGCCGCGCCGGGTCCATGCCTACCCCGTCGTCCTCGACGCTGATCACGCACTCGGTGCCGGCGTCCTCCGCGGTCACGCTGATCGTGCCGCCGTCGGGCTTGCCGCCCAGCCCGTGCCGCACGGCGTTCTCCACCAGCGGTTGCAGCGCGAGGAACGGCAGCACCACCGGCAGCACCTCGGGCGCGATCTGCAGCCGCACCTGCAGCCGGTCGCCGAAGCGGGCCCGCTCCAGGGTCAGGTAGCGGTCGACGTTGCGCAGCTCCTCGGCCAGCGTGGTGAACTCGCCGGCGGTGCGGAACGAGTAGCGGGTGAAGTCGGCGAACTCGAGCAGCAGCTCGCGGGCCTCCTCCGGGTCGGTGCGCACGAACGAGGCGATCGTGTTCAGGGCGTTGTAGACGAAATGTGGGGAGATCTGGGCCCGCAGCGCGCGGACCTCGGCCTGCGCCAGGCGCGAGCGCGACTCGTCCAGCTCGGCGAGCTCGAGCTGGGTGGAGACGTAGCGGGCCACCTCGGTCGCGGCGCGGACCAGCCCGAACCGGGCGGCGCTCGCTGAGGAGGTGAGGGCGGCGAGGGTGCCGACCACGGCACCGTCCACCTCGAGCGGCACGATCACGGCGCCGCGGATCGGACAGTCGACGCGGCCGCAGTCCACCTCGTAACCGCCGAGCACCACCCGCTGACCGCTGTCCGCGACCTTGGCCGCCTGGTCGATCATGCCCTGGCCGTGGTGGGTGAACTCGCCGTCCCAGGCGAGGTAGTTGCCGTCCTCCCCAGTGATCATCAACGCCCGGCAGTCCAGCAGCTCGCGCAGCAGCGGCGCGGCGGCGGCCGCCGAATCGACGGACAGCCCGCGGCGCAGCGCCGGTGCGGCCATCGCCATGGTGTGCAGCGCGGTGAACGTCGCCTTCTCGGCCGGGGAGGTGAACGAGCGGCGGCCGCGCACCATGATGGCCGTGCCGCCAATGCCGATCACCGCGATCAGGCCCAGCCCGACCATGATTGCTGGATCGCTCAGCAGGTCACGCACGCGCCTATGTTCCGCCGTGTCTGCTACCCGGAGCAACCATGCCGGTGACCGTGTCCGCTGCCTGCTACGACCCGTCACGAATGGGTAAGGGTCGCTCGTCCCGGCATTGGGGCGTGGACACGGAGCGTCCAGGATGGGCAGGATGGCCGAAGCAGTGCCGATGCTCGACCCCGCGGGTCATCGGCAGACCTAGGGGCACCCTGCGAATGAGCGCGGATGACAACAAGGCCGGGCTTGTCGTCCTGGCCGTGGACGACGAGCGGCCGGCACTAGCCGAACTGAAGTTCCTGCTGGACCGGCAGCCGCAGGTCGGCCTGCTGTTCACGGCGCTGGACGCCACCGACGCGCTGCGCCGGCTGCGGGACATGGACGAGCCCGGCCGCACACCGATCGACGTGGTGTACCTCGACATCGGCATGCCCGGGCTCGACGGGCTGGAGCTGGCGAGGCTCTTCGCCACCCTGACCATGCCGCCGGCCGTGGTTTTCGTGACCGGGTACGGCGACCGCGCCGTCGAGGCGTACGACGTGGGCGCCGTCGACTACCTGATGAAGCCGCTCAACGAGGAGCGGCTGGCCGAGTCCCTGCGCAGGGTGCTGCGGACCCGCGCCGCGGCGGCGCCGGAGGAGCAGGACCGCACCGAGGACGAGGTGATCCCGGTCGAGCTCGCCGGCACCACCAAGCTCGTGCCGCGCTCATCCGTGCGGTTCGTCGAGGCCCAGGGTGACTACGCACGGTTACACACCGCCGAGGGCAGCCACCTGGTCCGCATCCCGCTGTCCGTGCTCGAGGACAAGTGGGCCGACGCCGGGTTCGTCCGCATCCACCGCTCGTACCTGGTGGCGTTGCCGCTGGTGACCGAGCTGCGGATGGCCGCGTCTGGGTACGTGGTGCGGATCGGTGGCGCGGCCGAGCCGGCCGAGCTGCCGGTGAGCCGCCGGCACACCCGCGAGCTGAAGGACCGGCTGGTCCGGGCCGCCAAGCAGGCGTGGAACCAGCGGTGAGCGACCTGGAAGATCGCGGCACCGGCGGCCGATCGGGGCGCTGGCTACCGGAGTTCGCCCACCCCCTGCAGCCGCCGGACCGGCCGGGGCCGCCGCCCAAGCGGGTGCGGGTGGTGCTGGCCGAGCGCAAGCGGGCCAGGCGGGTGGTGCGCACGCTTGCCGAGGTGGAGGAGCAGACCGGGGTCGGCGAGATGCTGGTCCGGTCGCTGATCAGGGCGCAGCTGTCTGTGTCGCTGTGGTTGGCGCTGCTCGTCGGGGTCATCGTCGGGGGGCTGCCGCTGGTCTTCTACTACGGCGAGGACATCGGCCGGGCCAGCGTGTTCGGCATCCGGCTGCCCTGGCTGGTGCTCGGCGTGGCGGTCTACCCGTTCCTGCTCATCGTCGGCTGGGTGTACGTGCGGCTGGCGGAGCGGACCGAGCAGAACTTCGTCAACATGGTCGAAGACTGACCGCCGGCCGTGCAGCCAGATCTCTACGCGCTGCTGGCCGTCGCGGTGGTCGGGCTGGCGACCGTCGCCTTCGGCGGGTTCGGCCTGCGGTTCTCGCGCACCACGTCGAACTTCCTGGTGGCCGCACGCAACGTCGGACCGGGGTGGAACGCCGCGGCGATCTCCGGCGAGTACCTGTCCGCCGCGTCGTTCCTCGGCATCGCCGGGCTGGTGCTCAAGGACGGCGTGGACGCCCTGTGGTACCCGATCGGTTTCACCGCCGGTTACCTGGCGCTGCTGATGTTCGTCGCGGCGCCGCTGCGCCGCTCCGGCGCGTACACGCTGCCGGACTTCGCCGAGGCCCGGCTGCGCTCGGTGCAGCTGCGGCGGTTGGCCACCGGCCTTGTGGTGATCATCGGGTGGCTCTACCTGGTGCCGCAGTTCCAGGGCGCCGGACTGACCTTGTCGGTACTGACCGGCTGGCGAAGCTGGGTCGGCGCCGCCGTGGTGGCCGCCCTCATCGTGACGAACGTCATGGCCGGCGGCCTGCGCTCGGTCACGTTCGTACAGGCGTTCCAGTACTGGCTCAAGCTCTCCGCGCTGGCCGTCCCGGTATTCGTGCTGCTGATCGGGGCCTCCGGCGAGCGGACCTCGGCGTTGCGGGCCATCGGCGCCGACCACCCGCCGGCGTTCACCACGAAGACCACGGTGACCGTGCAGACGGATGTCGTACTGCAGGTGAGCACCCCGGTGCTGGTGGGGATCCACGGCAGGTCGGCCGAGGAGCCCGCCAGGGTGGACGGCGCGCTGGTCCGGGGCAACATGGTCTGGGGGCCCGGCCTGCACCAGGTGAGGGCCGGCAGCACGCTCGTCTTCGCGGCCGGGTCGGCGGTGCCGGTGGTGACCGGGGCGCCGGCGGACAACGAGGGGTGGTTGCGGCCGCTGCAGGGCTTCGACGGCGGGCACCCGCTGCTCGCCACCTACTCGCTGATCCTGGCCACGTTCCTGGGCACGATGGGCCTGCCGCACGTGCTGGTCCGCTTCTACACCAACCCGGACGGCCGGGCGGCCCGTTCGACCACGCTCGTGGTGCTGGCGCTGCTGGGCCTGTTCTACCTGTTCCCGACCGTATGCGGGGTGCTGGCCAGGCTGTACGAGCCGCAGTTGCTGATCACGGGCGAAACCGACGCCGCGGTGCTGATGCTGCCCGGTGCGGTGCTCGAGTCGTGGCCGGCCAGGGTGCTGGCCGCGCTGGTCGCGGCCGGGGCGTTCGCCGCGTTCCTGTCCACCTCGTCGGG
>DASXTS010000039.1:0-3455 GCA_036505275.1 Pseudonocardiaceae bacterium | reverse complement strand
GTCGAGCAGAACCTCAAGAAGGCGCTGGAGATGGCCGACCGGGGTTACGTCGTCGAGACCGGCTCGATCTCGATGGAAGGCGCAGCCGCCGACCTGCTCGCCGACCCGGCGATCCGCTCGGCCTACCTCGGGGTCTGAGCTACCTCCCAGAGCCGGCGCCCGGACCGAGAAGCCGGCGCCCTCAGGACGATCGCGGTCATGCCCGTGTCGGTGCCGGTCTACGGGGTGGGGTTCCCGCCGGAGGTCATCGTGCTGGCGGGCCGCTGGTACCTGCGCTTCGCGCTGTCGTATCGCCATGTCGAGGTACTGCTCGCCGACCGCGGCATTGAGGTCGACCACAGCACCGTCTACCGCTGGGTTCAACGCTTCACGTCGCTGCTGGCCGACGCCGCCCGGCCCTGCCGGCACACCGTCGGTGACCGCTGGCAGGTCGACGAGACCTACACCAAGGTTGCTGGGCAGTGGCGCTACGTCTACCGGGCCATCGACCAGTTCGGCCAGGTCATCGACGTGTTCGTCTCGCCATGGCGGGACGCGGTGGCGGCGCGCCGGTTCTTCGAGCGGGCCATCGGCACGACGAGGGTCACGCCGATAGAGGTCACAACCGACCGGGCAGCGGCGTATCCGGCGGTGCTCGATGACCTGCTGCCGGCGAGGTGGCATCGGACCGACCAGTACGCCAACAACCGCATCGAATGCGACCACGGCCGGCTGAAGGCGCGGCTCCGGCCGATGCACGGGCTCAAACAGGACCGCAGTGCCACCGTCGTGCTGGCCGGGCATGCCTTGGTGCAGAACCTTCGGCGCGGCCACTACGAGCTCGCGGTCAAGGAGCCAGCGGGCCTTCGAGTTGCCGCCGCGTTCGACGAGCTGGCCTTGGCGATCTCCGGTAAGAAGGTGACCCTCCACACGGCCGCCTGACCACGCAGACAGGCGCCGTCACAGCCGCATCCAGCCGACACGAGCCCGGCTCCGCCGGGCGCTGCCGCCTGCCACTCACCGAGCGATTTTCGATTCAGTCGCCCTGGGATCGAGCCTGGAGCGTCACAACCTTGACAACTACCTGACAACGTCGCGACAGCGCGCGGCACCGGGTCGCGGTGCCGATGCAGCGTATTGGGCGTGGCCAACCGGACCTGGCCAGCACGCGCGCCCCGCGCGGCCGGTCGTCGGCGTCGGCACTCTCTGCCCGTGCAAGTGCAGGTGGCGGCTGGTCCAGCCTGCCTGGATGTCGTGCGATCGGCTGCCCTGCACGCTGCCGATCGCATCCCCCTACGACCACAGGCGACATCGTCACGGCCGCGCCTACACCGCCCGGCGCAGCCGCGAAGCCTCCCGCCATACGACGACGCGAGGCGGCCCGCCGGGGAGCATGAGGTCCCAGGGGAGCTCGTCAGCACAGCGAGAGGACGATGGCGATGCGCAACGTGACGAACTGTTCGTATCGAAGCGAACGATCACCGCATCCGTGCGGTGCGCCTTTCGGGAGTGCCGGTCACCCTGTCCGGGCCGCACGTCCGCGACGAGGGTCGGCGCGTGAGGGCCCAGGAGGATGATCATGAACCAGCCCGCGATGTCCCCACGTCGCCGCCGCCGGCAGGCGCGCCTCATGCGCGTGGTCAACGTGGCCGATGCGGCGCCTCCTGCGGCTCCCGTTCCAGACACCGCTCAGCCGCCGGCTGATGCTGCTTACGTTCACCGGCCGCAAGACCGGCCGGGTGTACCGGCAGCCGGTGAGCTACGCGCTGGACGGCGACACCCTGCTCACCCCGGCGGGCGGGAGGTGGAAGTTGAACCTGCGTGAGGGGGAGGCCATCCGGGTGCGGCTTCGGGGGCGCGATGTGCTCGCGCGACCTGAATTCATCCGGGACGTCGACGAGGTAGAACGGCTGCTCCGCAGGATGACAGCCAGCAACCCGCGCGCCGCCTCGTTCATCCCCGTCATCGGACCGGATGGCCAGATCGACCGCGGCAAGTTGCAGGCGGCGGTCGACTACGGATTCAGCGTTATCCGGTGGCACGTCGACGAGGCGCCGTCCAGAGGCCGTTCATGAGTCAGGTCGTGGAGGGAGAAGGATTAGCGCCGATTCTCGCGTCAGGTGGGACAACCCCTTGTATGGTCTGGTGAGGTTGGCGGTGCATTCCGCGAGATCCTTGCGGTGCAACAGCGTCAGGAGATCGGCTCGACTGCCGGCAGGGGTGGATCTCGCTGTGCAATGCCGGATATCAGCGTGATGAGGCGGGCGACCGCCGCCCGAGCTGGTGGGGAGTTCTTCGCCAGGCCTACCGGCCCGAACCACCGGCGCTACGAGGCGCTGCGCGGCTACCTGTACGAGGGACTGTCGGCCACCCAGGCGGCCGAGCGTGCCGGCTGGTCACCAGCCACGCTACGGTCGGCGGTACGCGACTTCCGGGCCGGCAAGACCGGGTTCTTCGCCAACCCGCGCCCGGGCCCCACCCGCGCACCGGCCAAGCACGCCGCCCGTGCCCGCATCATCGAACTGCGCCGGGCCGGGCACTCCGCCACCGAGATCTCCCAAGCCCTGGCCGAGGGCCCCACGCCGCTCAACCGCACCGGTGTCGCCGAGGTCCTCACCGAAGCAGGCTTCCCTCGGCTGCCGGTCCGCCCACCTGCTGAGCGCGGCGCCCCCGACCGCGACCACCCCCGCCGTGCAGGCGTCATCGACTTCGCCGAGCTGCCCCAGCCCCGAACTGGTCGCCTTGGACCTGCCCGCCCTGGCCAAGCGGGCCGGCTACCCCGCGACGACGGTCATCCCGGCGGTCAGCTACCTGTTGTCGCTGCTGGCGCTCAAGCTGGTCGGCATCCGCCGCGTGTCCCACGTCGACGACCTCGCCGCCGACCCCGGCGCTGGCCTGTTCGCCGGCCTGGCCGCCCTGCCCAAGGCGACCGCGCTGACCACCTACTCCTACCGGCTGGCGCACGCCCAGCAGGCGGCGCTGCTCAGCGCGCTCGGCAAGGCGATGCTGGCCACCCACCTCATCGCCGACGCCGGCGGCGACCTGGACCTGGACTTCCACGCCATCATGCACTGGGGCGAGGACGTCGGCTTGGACAAGCACGACGTCCCCACCCGCTCGCAGCGCACCCGATCGGTGCGCACCTTCTTCGCCCAGGACGCAAGCACCGACACCCTGGTCTATGCCAACGCCGACCTGACCAAGTCCACCCAGGCAAACGAGGTGCTCGTCTTCGCCGAGCACTGGCGCTCGCTCACCGGCCACTGGCCCAGCCTGCTCGTCATGGACCAGAAGGTCACCACCCAGCCGATGCTCGCCGAGCTGGACGCCCGGCACATCGACTTCCTCACCCTGCGGATGCGCTCACCCGCACTTGGCCGCCACATCGATGCCCTGCCCGCCTCGGCCTGGCGCACCGTCCGACTGGACCGCGACGGCGCCTACCGACGCCCCAAGGTCGTCGACGAGGAAACCAC
>DASXTS010000038.1:0-2767 GCA_036505275.1 Pseudonocardiaceae bacterium | reverse complement strand
GGCGGGTTCGTCGTGGGTGCGCTGGCGGCCCTGGCGCTGGTGTACGCGCCGCCCAGGCCGTCCCGCACCTCGATGCAGGTTCTCGCGCTCGGCGTCATGCTCGCGGTGCTGGTCGGGCTCGTCGTCTACCGCACGCAGGCGCTACTCCTGTGAGGTTCGTGCGCAGCCCGCGGTCAGCCGAATGGCCTGCCGCGGATCTGCCGCAGCGCGTCGGCGACGTCTCGCGGGTCGGTGCCCAGCGAGCGACGGCCGAGCAGCACGAGGCCATCGCCGATGTCCACCTCGAGCGTGCGGGACACCAGGCCGTACCGGCTGTGCTCGTCCACCTGCACCCGCTGCACGGCCGACCACGGCAGCCGCCGGCGCACCGCTAGCGTGCGCACCTGCAGCCCGTCGGCATCGGCGCGCAGCCGCGGCCGGAGCAGGAGGTCTGCGAGCACGAGGCTGACCAGGCACAGCGTGCCGACCCCGAACAGCAACCGGCCGGCCGGGTCCAAGGTCACGGCCAGCACGGCGGCGGCCAAAGCGCCGAGCCCGGCCAGCGTCGTCTCCGTCCCGCGGGGTGCCCACTGCACTCAGCCAGCGTACGATTCGAGTAATCCTACCGAGGAGTAACAATGCGTGACGCGGTCATCGTCGAGGCGGTGCGGACCCCGGTCGGCAGGCGAAACGGCGCGCTTGCCGGCATCCACCCGGTTGACCTGTCCGCTCATGTGCTCGCCGCCCTCGCCGACCGCACCGGCCTCGACCCGGCGGTCGTCGACGACGTCATGTGGGGCTGCGTGAGCCAGGTCGGCGAGCAGACCTTCAACGTCGGCCGGAACGCCGCGCTGGCCGCCGGTTGGCCGGAGTCAGTTCCCGGCACCACGGTCGACCGGCAGTGCGGCTCCTCGCAGCAGGCGGTCCACTTCGCCGCTGCCGCTGTCGTGAGTGGACAGTGCGACGTCGTAGTGGCCGGCGGGGTGGAGTCGATGAGCCGGGTGCCGATGGCGTCCTCGATCGGCCGTGATGTCGGCATGCCATTCGGGCCGCGGATGCTGGCCCGGTACGACGGTGTGGTGTTCAACCAGGGCGTCGGCGCCGAGATGATCGCGCAGCGGTGGGGGCTTTCCAGGACGCAGCTGGACGAGTACAGCCTGGGTTCGCACGCCCGCGCCGCCGCAGCCCAGGACGCCGGGGCATTCGAGGCGGAGATCGTATCGGTGCCGGTGGGCGACGGCGGGCTGGTCGGCGCCGACGAGGGGGTGCGGCGAGACACCTCGCTGGCCGCCCTCGGCACGCTGAAGACGCCGTTCAAGCCGGACGGCGTGGTGACGGCCGGCTCCTCCTCGCAGATTTCCGACGGTGCCGCCGCTTTGCTGGTCACCAGCAGCGAGACGGCGGCGGAACTAGGGCTGCGGCCCCTGGTCAGGATTCATACCGCGGTGCTCGCCGCGAGCGATCCGGTGATCATGCTAACCGCGCCCATCCCGGCCACCGAGAAGGCGCTGAAGCGGTCCGGGCTCGCGATCGGCGACATCGGTGCCTTCGAGGTGAACGAGGCGTTCGCCTCGGTGCCGCTGGCCTGGCTGGCCGAGACCGGCGCGGACGCGGGCCTGCTCAACCCGCTCGGTGGCGCGATCGCCCTGGGCCACCCACTTGGCGGCTCGGGTGCACGGCTGATGACAACGCTCGTCCACCACATGCGGGCCAGCGGCATCCGGTACGGGCTGCAGACGATGTGTGAAGGCGGCGGCATGGCGAACGCCACCATCCTCGAGCTGCTCTGAGCCCCGTCCCTTCATCCACAGTTCCGTCCACAGGGCTGTGTGGATGACCCGATGTCATCCACAACTGTGGAAAACGGTGGGGATGAATCACACGGGTGTGCTTCCGGCCGACCGCGACCGGCCGTCAGCGCCAGCGCACCGCCAAGCCGAGGCCGCCGACCATCAGCCCGAACCCGATCGCGAAGTTCCACGCCGCGCCGAGATCCTTCATCAGCGGCACCCGCTCGCTAGCGATGTAGTACACGACGATGTAGGCGAGGCCGAGCAGCATCAGGCCCACCATGACGAACGGGTACCACCCGGGACTCGGACCCTTCTTCTTGGCGACGCTCGCGGCGGAGGGCAGGACGTTGCTCGGCGGCGTGTACGCCGCCTTCTTGCGGACTCGCGACTTGGGCACCTGTTCTCCTCCTGTGCTCCTTCCGAGCTAGCGTAGACGCCGATGACGGTGCCGGGGGCAAGGGGCGGGAGAGCCGGCGAGCGGCGCCGGTGGCGTGCCCTGGTGCCTGCGATCGCCTTGCTCGCCGGCGTGCTGTTCGCCACCAGTGCCGAGACCGCGCGCGGCACTGACCTGCGGGCTGGTCGCCGGGTCGAGCTTGCCCAGCTCATCGCGTCCGAGGAGCGCACGGTCGGCGACGCGACCAGTCGGGTGACCAGGCTGCAGACCGAGGTGGACGCGCTGGAGCGGCAGGCGGCGACGCGCGACCGGCGGGTCGCCGACGTCCGCACGGCGACCGCGCCGCTGGCGGCCGGCGTCGGACTGGTGCCGCTGCGCGGGCCGGGAGTGACCGTGAACCTGGACGACGCGCCTCGCGGACCCGGCGGTGGGCTGCCGGCCGGAGCCCGGCCGGACGACGTCATCGTGCACCAGCAGGACGTCCAGGCCGTGGTCAACGCCCTGTGGGCCGGCGGCGCCGAGGCGATGACGCTCATGGGCGTCCGGGTGATCTCCACCAGCGCGGTACGCTGCGTTGGCAACACGCTGCTGCTCGATGGTC
>DASXTS010000037.1:0-2393 GCA_036505275.1 Pseudonocardiaceae bacterium | reverse complement strand
CAGCGGGTAGTACGCGGACCCGTGCGTGGAGTCCGGGGCGATCGCGTCGCGGAGGATCTCCTCTTCGACCATGGAGCGAAGCTCACCGGTCTGCCCCAGCCGCTTGGACCGGTCCGTCGCGGTGACCGTCACCCACGACTGCGCCCCGCCGGTCCCTTCCTCCCAAGTCGTCGGCCACTCGTTCACATGCCCATCAAATCGGACGTAGGTGGTGGACGAGTAGATGATCGACACGCGGATCCGCCGACCGTTCCGCACGTTCGGATAGTACGGTGAGGCGACACGGCCGCGGGTAAACCGGCCGTCCGCGTTGTTCAACAGCAAGCTCATCGTGCCGGGCTGCACGTCGGAGAACTCATCGGGGCGGCCACGGGAGATGCTGAGCGGGTTTACCGCTGAGGCGTAGGTGGAGATGTCGGTCCAGGTCGGCGAGGCGGCCATCGGCTGCGAGGCAAAGGCGACCTCGATCTTGACTTGCCATGGGAAGTCGGCCACGTCAGGACAATCCCAGGCTCATGCCACCCGTCCACGCGTTCTTCTTCCGGAGCAGGCCAGTATGGATGTCATCGACCGCCACCCGGGGTGGGGCAGCGTGGAGCGCCTTCACCAGCGCCGCAGCGAGCCGGTCGTAGTTGATCCCCACCGGCTCGGGCCGGCCGGTGCCGTTGTAGGCCATCGACAGGCCCGGGGGCAGGAACCCGCCACGGTCGAACCGGTCAACGCGGAGCTTGCCCGGGTCACCACCGATCGCAACGCCAGCGCGTAGTAGCTCCTTAAGGTCGACCATACCGCCCTTGGCGAGGTGATAATGGCGAGCGAAGCTCTCAGGGCGGGACGCGGCTGAGCCAATCTTGATGCCGGTCCTGGTCGACTCGGCCTCGAACCCGAGGCCGCCGTATCGGCCGACCATGTGCCCGCGGCTGGGGGTGACCCCGATCTGAAGGGTGCCACCAAGACCAGGCTTGATGCCGAGGATCCCAGCGCGGATCGAGGAGGTAGTGAAGTACCGTTGCCCGTGGCCGCCGCCACGGCCGGTCATCTTCCCGAGCACCGCACTAACCAGCCCGGAGCAGTCATAGCCGCCCGGGCCGGCGGCACCCCAAATGTAGGGGAGCGAGTCGGTTGAGCGGATGAACGCCTTGATCCCCGCCGAACCCCCGAACAGTTTCTTGGCCAGCGCGACCATCCGGATCCGCAGCGCCGGCAGTGCCGCGACCTCATCGACTAGCCCGCCGTTGGCCATCCTCATGGCGTTGATCTGGCGGAGGTTGTCGACACCGACCCTGCGGACCGCGCGGGCGTTGACGACGAACTCACCCGCCGACAGCATCGCCGGGATCGAATCGGACGTCGAGGTACCCGGGCCAGTGATGTAGCCGCCCTTGGCCTCGCGTCGGACACCACCCCGCACGGTTGACTTGAGCACCTGGCCGGGCAGCACCCCAGTCATCGCGGCGAGCTCCTGGCGGATCCGCCTAGCAACAGGGCCGACTAGGTCTCGGCCGCGGACCTCGACAACCACCTTCCGTTTGATCCCGCCCGTCGCCTTGTTGATGTTGTCCCGCAGTTCCTGCGCCCGCTTGGTGCCATCAGTCTTCAGCCTGTCGAGTTGCGACTGCGTGTCCTGACGAGCTCTCTTGAGATTGGCTACAGCCCCATCAAGCGAGCGGGCGAGATGGGTGTGGAGAATCCTGTCAGCAGCGCTCGCCAAGGTCCGCAGGGACTCGACGAAATGCAGCGCCATCGTCTGGAAGAACCCGACCACCCGGAGCGCAACCACGCCGAAACTATCCAAAGCGACTCGGACGGCCAGCGCGCCGCGCGCGGCCATCCCGCCCAGACCGATGATAATCCGCCCAGCACCGGTCACTTCCTCGACAAGCCGTTGCACCGCAATCCCGGCAGCATGCAGCAACGTGTTCGCGCCGGGGATCGCATCCTGGAAATCGATGATGGCCTGCTTGTTGTCCTCCCATGACTGGCGCAACTTGTCGAGATTGGGAATGACGCCCTTGTTCGGGTCGGCTAGGGCGTTGTAGATCGTGTCGAAGGCTTTCTTGACGCCCTCAAGGATCGTCTTGAACTGTGGGCCGTGGGTGGTGATGAACGCCTGCACGGCTGGCAGCACGTTCTTGGACAGCTTGTCGGCCAGCGTTCCGATCGCGCCGAACAGCGCCGAGACGGCCGGTTCGACGAGCACCTTCATGCGGTTGGAGAACACCTTCCACTTCTCGGCGAAGTCGGCGGTGTCGGCCGCCGCAGCCCGGATGGTGTCCTTGCCACCTGAGATCGTCTTGATCAGCAGGTCAAGGTCGAAGTGGCCCTCCCGGATCGCCGCGGCAAGATCGGGGCCCGCGCGAGCGCCGAACGTCTTGAACGCGATCGTGTTGGCC
>DASXTS010000036.1:0-4204 GCA_036505275.1 Pseudonocardiaceae bacterium | reverse complement strand
CTTGGGCCCGCCGTTCTTCTCGGTGCCGTAGGACGCGAACCACTCCGCCCCGCGCTCCAGGATCAGCGGCACGCAGGCGATGGTCTCGACGTTGTTGACGATGGTGGGACAGCCGTACAGCCCGTGGGTGGCCGGGAACGGCGGCTTCATGCGGGGCTGGCCGCGCTTCCCCTCCAGGCTCTCCAGGAGCGCCGTCTCCTCGCCGCACTCGTAGGCCCCGGCCCCGCCGTGGACGACCAGGTCCACGTCCACGCCGGTGCCCAGGATGTTCTGGCCCAGGTAGCCGGCCTTGTACGCCTCCTGCACGGCGTTGCGCAGGCGGCGCGCCGCGTGGATCGCCTCGCCGCGGATGTAGATGAAGGCGCGGTTGGAGCGGATCGCGTACGCGGCGATGATGGCGCCCTCGATCAGCGCGTGCGGGTCGTAGGTCATCAGCGGCAGGTCTTTGCAGGTGCCCGGCTCGCCCTCGTCGGCGTTGAGCACCAGGTAGTGCGGCTTGCCGTCGTTCTGCGGGATACTGTCATCTTGAGGAATAAAGGCCCACTTCATGCCGGTGGGGAAGCCGGCGCCGCCGCGGCCGCGCAGCCCGGAGTCCTTGCACAGCTGGATGAGCTGGTCGGGGTGCGCCTTCAGCGCCTTCGGCAGCGCGGTGTAGCCCTCGAGCTGCCGGTAGGTGCGCAGCGTCCAGGAGCGCGGGGAGAGCCAGCGCTTGGTGAGCACCGGCGTGAGCGGCGAGGTCATGGTTTCTTCTCCGGCACGGAAGGCAGCTGCACGTCGTCGGGCATCGGCGGCGCCTGCCAGCCGCGCTCGTTGGCCAGCTTGGCGCCGCGCAAGGTCTCGGTCGCGGCTGACGGGCCGTCCACCTCGTCCGCGAACACCCGGCCCGGCCGGTTGGCGGCGTCGAAAAAGCCGGCGAGCTGCAGCTCGGCGTCCCGGAAGTTGGTCAGCGGAGCGCCCCGGGTCGGGTGCGGCCGTTCCCCCCGCTGCAGGGCCTGCACCAGCTCCAATGCCGAGTCGGGCGTCTGCTTGTCGTAGAACTCGTAGTTGACCTGCAGCACCGGGCCGAGGTCGCAGGCCGCCAGGCACTCCGCGTGCTCCAGCGTGATCGAGCCCTCGGAGCCCGGCTCGCCGGCCGTCTCGTTGTGACCGACGCCGAGGTGCCGCTTCAGCTCACCGAAGATGGCGTCCCCGCCGAGCGCCGCGCACAGCGTGTTGGTGCACACGCTCACCAGGTGTTCGCCGCACGGCCGCCGCTTGTACATCGTGTAGAAGGTGGCGACCGCGGTCACCTCGGCGGTGGCCAGGTCGAGCAGCCGAGCGCAGAACTCGACGCCGCGCTGGCTGACGTGGCCCTCCACGGACTGCACCAGGTGCAGCAGCGGCAGCAGCGCCGACCGCGGCTGCGGGTAGCGGGCGATGACCTGCCCCGCCTTGGCCACAATGTCGTCGCCGAACACAGGGTTCGGCGCGGTGTCAGGGATCGTCACCGGTCGACACCGCCCATCACCGGGTCGATGGACGCCACCGAGGCGATCACGTCGGCGATCAGGCCGCCCTCGCTCATGGCCGGCATGGACTGCAGGTTGACGAAGCTGGGGTCACGCACATGCACCCGTAGCGGCCTGGTGCCGCCGTCGGAGACGAGGTGGTAACCAAGCTCGCCGCGAGGCGACTCGACCGGCACGTACACCTGCCCGGCCGGCACCCGGAAGCCCTCGGTGACCAGTTTGAAGTGGTGGATGAGCGCCTCCATGGACTGACTCATGATCTTGCGGATGTGCTCGAGCGAGTTACCGAGGCCGTCGGCGCCGAGCGCGAGCTGGGCCGGCCAGGCGATCTTGCGGTTCTCCACCATGACCGGGCCCGGCTCCAGCTTGGCGACCGCCTGCTTGATCAGGTCCAGGGAGATGTGGATCTCCTCCAGGCGCAGCAGGAACCGGGCGAAGCAGTCGGCCTCGGTCGCCGTCGGCACCTCGAACTCGTACTCCTGGTACCCGCAGTACGGTTCGATCTTGCGCAGATCCCACGGCAGGCCGGCGGACCGCAGGATCGGCCCGGTGACGCCGAGCGCGATGCAGCCGTCCAGCGGCAGGTAACCGACGCCCTTGAGCCGCTGCTGCCAGATCGGCTGGCCGGTGAGCAGCCGGTCGTAGTCCGGCAGCCGCTTGTGCATGACCTTGAGGAAGTCCTTGATCCGCTCCTCGAAGCCCTCCGGGAGGTCCTGGGCGAGGCCGCCGGGCCGCACGAACGCGTGGTTCATCCGCAGGCCGGTGAGGAACTCCAGCAGGTGCAGCACCTCCTCCCGCTCCCGGAAGCCGGCCGTCATGGCGGTCAGCGCGCCGAGCTCCATGCCACCGGTGGCCAGCGCGACCAGGTGCGAGCCAATGCGGTTGATCTCCATCAGGAGCACCCGGATGACCTGGGCGCGCCGCGGCGCCTCGACGCCGAGCAGCTTCTCGACGGCCATGCAGTACGCGGCCTCGTTGAAGATCGGCGAGAGGTAGTCGGCCCTGGTCACGAACGTGACACCCTGGGTCCAGGTGCGGTACTCGCAGTTCTTCTCGATGCCGGTGTGCAGGTAGCCGATCACAGACCGGGCCTGGGTGACCGTCTCGCCCTCGAGCTCGAGCACGAGCCGCAGTACGCCGTGCGTGGACGGGTGCTGGGGCCCCATGTTGATCACGATGCGCTCGTCGTGCAGGGGGTCCTCGACCAGGGTGTCCCAGTCGCCCCCGGTCACCGTGTAGACGCGCCCTTCGGTCGTCTCACGCGCGCTCGCGTACGGATCGCCGGTCGGTGGCGTGGTGGGTGGCGCGGTGGGTGGCGCGGTCGGTGGCGCGGTCGGCGGCGCGGTCGGTGGCGTGGTCATGAGTAGGTCCTGCGTTGGTCGGGCGGCGGGATCTCGGCGCCCTTGTACTCCACCGGGATCCCGCCGAGCGGGTAGTCCTTGCGCTGCGGGTGGCCGTCCCAGTCGTCCGGCATCAGGATCCTGGTCAGCGCGGGGTGGCCGTCGAAGACGATGCCGAACATGTCCCAGGTCTCCCGCTCGTGCCAGTCGGCCGTCGGGTACACCTCGACGATGGAGGGCACATGCGCGTCGTCGACATCCAGCGCGACCTCCAGCCGGATACGCCGCCGGAACGTCATGGACATCAGGTGGTAGACGGCATGCAGCCGCTGCGGCACGTCGGTTCCGTAGTCGACCCCGGATACCGACGCACACAGCTCGAAGCGCAGCGCCGGGTCGTCGCGCAGCAGGCGGCACAGCGACACGAGCTGCTCGCGACGCACGTAGAAGGTGATCTCACCGCGGTCCACGGTGACCTGCTGCACGGCGTCGGCCGGCAGGCCCGCGGTGGCCGTCGCGGCCACCAGCGCGTCGGCGACGTCGTCGAACCACCCGCCGAACGGGCGGGCGGCCGGTGGCGGCACATACGGCGGCAGCCGCAGGCCGCCGAACCCCGAGGTGTCCCCGGAGCCCTCGACACCGAACATCCCGGTGCGGGCCGTGCCGGCGACGATGCCGCCGAAGGCGCGGTGTTCGGCGTGCCGGGCCGGCGTGAGCGCGGCGGAGCTCTGCTCGCCTCCGGGCTGCGGTGCGCCGGACCGCGCGGCCTCGACTTCGTCGGCTGTGGTGTCGTCGGCTGTGGTGTCGTCGGCCGTGGTGTCGTCGGCCGTGGTGTCGTCTGCCGCAGTGTCGTCTGCCGCGGTGTCGTCTTCGTCCGTTTCGGCGGCTGCCGGCTGGGGTGTCGGCTCGGCGCCCGGCCCGACGGTGGAGCCGCCTCCGGTGGTAGCGCCGGCGTGCCGGCGACCCTCCGCCTCCGGACCGGCCGGCGCCGGCGTGCCCTCCGTGGTGCCCATTGCTTGTGGCTCGACCGCGGGCGCCCGGCCGCCGCGTCCGCTGGCTCGCTGGCTCACTTGTTCTTCCCGAAGCGGACCGATGACGGGATCAGGTCGGTCCTGCGGCCCTGCTCGACTGCGCGCGCCGCCCTGGCCGGGCCGAGCGGCTCGTCCATGATCTTGGCGTGGATCTTGAGAATGGCGTCCATGAGCATCTCCGGCCGCGGCGGGCAGCCGGGAAGGTACATGTCGACCGGCACGATGTGGTCGACGCCCTGAACGATGGCGTAGTTGTTGAACATGCCGCCCGACGAGGCGACCAGGTCGTGCCGCTGGTCGCCGATCTGCTTGGCCCGCTTGGCGC
>DASXTS010000035.1:0-10598 GCA_036505275.1 Pseudonocardiaceae bacterium | reverse complement strand
TCATCGCCGTGAACACCGACGCGCAGGCGCTGCTGATGTCCGATGCCGACGTCAAGCTGGACATCGGTCGCGAGTTGACCCGTGGGCTGGGCGCCGGCGCCAACCCCGAGGTGGGCCGCAAGGCGGCGGAGGATCACCGCGAGGAGATCGAGGAGGTCATCAAGGGCGCGGACATGGTGTTCGTGACCGCCGGTGAGGGCGGCGGCACGGGCACCGGCGGCGCGCCGGTGGTCGCCAGCATCGCTCGCCGGCTCGGCGCGCTCACCATCGGCGTGGTCACCCGGCCGTTCTCGTTCGAGGGCAAGCGGCGCGGCGGCCAGGCCGAGGACGGCATCAAGGAACTGCGCAACGAGTGCGACACCTTGATCGTCATCCCGAACGACCGGTTGCTACAACTAGGTGATGTCGGCGTCAGCCTGATGGATGCCTTCCGGTCCGCGGACGAGGTGCTGCTCTCCGGTGTCCAGGGCATCACCGACCTGATCACCACGCCCGGTCTGATCAACCTGGACTTCGCCGACGTGAAGAGCGTGATGTCCGGTGCCGGCAGCGCGCTGATGGGCATCGGCTCGGCGCGCGGCGAGGGCAGGGCCGTGCAGGCGGCCGGCAAGGCGATCAACTCGCCGCTCCTGGAGGCGTCGATGGACGGCGCGCACGGCGTGCTTCTGTCCATTGCTGGCGGCTCCGACCTGGGGCTTTTCGAGATCAACGAGGCGGCCTCGCTGGTCCAGGAGTCCGCGCACCCGGACGCGAACATCATCTTCGGCACCGTGATCGACGACTCGCTCGGCGACGAGGTGCGGGTCACCGTGATCGCCGCCGGCTTCGACTCCGGCGGGCCGACGCACAAGAAGCTCGAGCCGACCGCGGTCGCCTCGCGCGGCACGGTGGCCGCCGGGCAGGCCGGACAGGTCAACCGCGGCCCCTCGCAGCAACCGGCGCCGCCGCCGGAGTCCTTCCCTCCGTCACCCAATCGGCCGCCGCCCCAAGGGGTGAACTTCGGCGGCAACGGTGCCGTCCCGAACCCGCACTCCCCGCACCATCCGCGCGGCGGGGTCAACCCGGCCGTCCCCGGTATCGGCCGGCCCGGCCGGGCGATCACCGTCACCGACATGGACGACGAGGTGGACGTCCCCTCGTTCATGCGGAGGTCCTGAGCAGCGCGCTAGCGTCATCTCCGTGCGGGTCCGGCGGGTGGTGACGACGCGGGCCGGCGGGGCGTCCGGCCCGCCGTACGACTCGTTCAACCTCGGCACGGGCACCGGCGACGACTCCGAGCACGTCGCGCGGAACCGCTGCCGGCTGGCCGCCGGCATCGGCCTGACCGAGGACCGGCTGGTGTGGATGGAACAGGTGCACGGCAGCGCCGTCACGAGGGTGGACGGCCCGCGGCGAGTCGCGGTGCCTGGCACGGACGCGCTGGTCACCACGCGGCCCGGCCTGGCGCTCGTGGCGCTGGTCGCCGACTGCGTGCCGGTGCTGATGGCCGACCCGCGGGCCAGGGTCATCGCCGCCGTGCACGCCGGCCGCGCCGGCGCCGCCGCCGGGGTGCTGCCGGCCGCCCTGGACGCCATGCGCGCGGCGGGTGCCCGGACCGACCGGGTGGAGGTGCTGCTCGGACCGGCCGTGTGCGGGACGTGTTACGAAGTGCCGCCGGAGCTGCAGGCCGAAGTGGAGCGCAGGCTGCCGGGCAGCGCGTGCCTCACCCGGGCCGGCACGGCCGGCCTCGACCTGCGGGCCGGACTGTGGCGGCAGCTCGCCGAGGCCGGTGTCGCCCGCATCGGCGTCGATCCGCGGTGCACGGTGGAGGACCCGCAGCTGTACAGCTACCGCCGGGACGGGGTCACCGGCCGACTCGCCGCCGTCATCTGGCTGGACCCAACCGCAGACCAGGCCGCCAGGGACCCGGCCGCCGGGAACCCGGGGTGAACCGCCGCGACGAGCTGGCCGCCGCGCTGGCCCGGCTGACCACGCGGATCGAGCGTGCCGCGCGCTCCGCCGGCCGAGATCCGGCGGACATCCGGGTGGTCGCGGTCACCAAGACGTTCCCCGCGCAGGACGCCGCGCTGCTCACCGACCTCGGTGTCACCGACCTCGGGGAGAACCGCGACCAGGAGGGCGGCCGCAAGGCCGAGGAGCTGCGCCTGCTGCGGCCGGCCGCCACGCCCTGCTGGCACATGGTCGGGCGCCTGCAGCGCAACAAGGCACGGACGGTGGTGCGTTGGGCCGCGGTGGTGCAGTCCGTGGACAGCCGGCGGCTCGCGGATGCCCTGCACCGGGCGGTGCGCGCCGCGCTCGACGCCGGCCACCGCTGCGGCCCGCTCGACGTGCTGCTGCAGGCCAGCCTCGACGACGACCCGGGCCGTGGCGGTTGCCCGCTCGCCGAGCTACCCCAGCTCGCCGACCAGGTGGCGGCCAGCGACGAGCTGCGACTGCGTGGCCTGATGGCGGTGGCCCCGTTCGGCACAGAGCCGGACCGGGCGTTCGAGACCCTGCACGTGGCCGCGGTGGCGCTGCGTGCACGGCATCCCGCGGCCACCGAGCTCTCCGCCGGCATGACCGGCGATCTGGAGGCCGCGATCCGGCACGGTTCAACCTGCGTGCGTGTCGGAACCGCGCTGCTCGGTAGCCGGCCGTTAACCTCGCCATGATCGGCACCGGAAGAAACCCGGAGCTGGCGCGGCCGGAAGGAAGGACGGGCGATGAGCACAATGCGCAGGCTCAAGGCCTACTTCGGCATGGTGCCGGCCGAGGAGCTCGGCGACTACGGCGACGACTATGGCAGTGGCGAGTACGGCGGCTATGCCGGCCACGCGCACCCGGACGACGAGCTCGAGGCCGGCCACGAACCCGCTTACCGGCCCCGGCCGGGCGGCCGGGCCTCCGGCTGGTCCGACCGTGAGCCCGGCCGGGACGCCGGCCGGGATGCAGGCCGTGACGCCGGTCGTGACTCCGGACGGGACTACGAGGGCCACTACGACGACGGGTCCGAGTCGGCGACCCGCCGGGGTCCGGCGCGCCCGTGGGCCGGCCCGGCGCCGGCCCGGGGCGCGCTGGCCGTCGAGCCGGCGGTGCCGAGCCGCGCCGTCGCCGCGCCGGCCGACCCGATGGGGCTCACCGACGGTCACCCGATGTCCCGGATCACCACACTGCACCCGCGCGACTACAACGAGGCCCGCACGATCGGCGAGCACTACCGCGACGGCATACCGGTGATCATGAACCTGACCGCCATGGACGACGCCGACGCCAAGCGGCTGGTCGACTTCGCCGCCGGCCTGGCGTTCGCGCTCCGCGGCTCGATCGACAAGGTGACCACGAAGGTGTTCCTGATCTCGCCGGCCAACGTGGACGTCACCGCGGAGGACCGGCGTCGCATCGCCGAGGGTAGCTTCCTGTCGCCGCACTTCAAGCACGCCTGAGCCGACCTACCGGCGGCGGGTAGGGCAGAGTAGAGGGGTGACCGCGGTCCTGTACGTGCTCTACTACGCACTGTTCTTCTTCTGGTTGCTGCTCACTGCGCGTATTGTCGTTGAACTCGTTCGGGCGTTTGCGAGGGACTGGCGACCGGCCGGTGGGGTGGCGGTGTCATTGGAGACCGTGTACACAGTCACCGATCCCCCGGTGAAGGCCCTCCGTCGGGTGATTCCCATCGTCCGGGTCGGGCGCGTGGGGCTAGACCTGTCGATTATGGTTCTGCTGCTCGTGGTGTTCATACTGATGCGAGTCGTGGATCCGGGGTAGGCGCCAGGAGGCGCCTGGCGCCACCCGGATCGGCGAAGCCGAGGAGTGCGTGAGGTGATCCGATGCCGTTGACCCCCGCCGACGTCCACAACGTCGCGTTCAGCAAGCCGCCCATCGGCAAGCGGGGCTACAACGAGGATGAGGTCGACGCGTTCCTCGACCTCGTCGAAGCCGAACTGGCGAGGTTGATCGAGGAGAACAACGACCTGCGAACCCAGCTCGAGCAGGTCGAGCAGCGGCTAGCCGGCGCCCAGGCCGACCTGGACGACGCGAGAACCAGGACGGTCTCGCCGGTCAATGCGCCGCCACCGATGCGCATGGTCGAAGAGCAGCGCCCGCTCGCCCCGGTGCCGCCGCCCTCCGCGGTCGAGATGACCACGCCGGGCACCGACCACCACGTGCAGGCGGCGAAGGTGCTCGGCCTGGCGCAGGAGATGGCCGACCGGCTCACCGGCGAGGCCAAGGCCGAGGCCGACGGCATGCTCGCCGAGGCGCGCACCAAGTCCGAGCAGCTGCTCTCGGAGGCCAGGCTCAAGTCCGACAGCATGGTCAACGAGGCGCGCAGCCGCGCCGAGACCATGCTCAACGACGCCCGCAACCGTGCCGAGACGCTGGAACGGCAGGCCCGCGAGAAGGCCTCGACGCTCGAGCGGGACGCGCAGCGCAAGCACGCCGAGACCCTCGGCGCGATCAGCGCGGAGAAGGTCTCGCTGGAGAAGAAGATCGACGAGCTGCGCACGTTCGAGCGGGAGTACCGCACCAGGCTCAAGACCTACCTGGAGTCGCAGCTGCGGGATCTCGAGGGCCGCGGGTCGGCGGCCCCCGCCGACACCGGCCGCGGCGCTCAGCAGGCCTTCGCGAACAGCTTCGGCCAGCGCGCCGAGGCCGGTCACTGACCCGGCGCCCCGCGCTGGCTTGACCGCACGTTGACCGCACGTTGACCGCAGGGCGGCACCGGCGCGGGCGCGCCGGTGCCACCGCGGTGCTGTGGCTCGCACTGCTGCTCGTGCTGGCCTCGGCCGGGATGCTGGTGACCGCGCTGGTCACGTCGACAGCGCGGTTGGCCTGGGGGTCGGTCGCGGCCAGCGCGGCCGCCGGTGGCCTGCTGGTCGCCGACCGGATGCGCCGCCGTCGTGCCGGGCCGGGTAGCGGCGCCGGGTCCGCGGAAAGCCGGTTGCCGCCGCCCGCTACCCTGGGTCCACAGGCACCGATCCGGCAATCACCGGGGAGCCTCCGGAAGAACCGGCCGGCGTGAGCCGGTCGAAGTAGAACCGGACGGGTGCGGCCCGTCACAGCCGTCGAAACAAGAGGCGGCCCGGCGCGGGCCGCAAGCGGGGTGGTACCGCGGTACGCCAGCGGCGTGTCGTCCCCGCGGACGCACAGGTTCGACAGCGACCGCGACAGGAGTACCACCGCGATGGCCTATCCCAAGGTCCCGTCCCAGCCCTCGTTTCCCGAGCTGGAAGAGGCCGTCCTGGCGTACTGGCAGGCCGACGGAACGTTCCAGGCCTCGGTCGACGCCCGCCCGGCCGGCGAGCGGGGCCAGAACGAGTACGTCTTCTACGACGGCCCGCCGTTCGCCAACGGCCTGCCGCACTACGGGCACCTGATCACCGGCTACGTCAAGGACGCCGTGCCGCGCTACCAGACGATGCGCGGGCGGCGGGTAGAGCGCCGGTTCGGCTGGGACTGCCACGGGCTGCCGGCCGAGGTCGAGACGGAGAAGCAACTCGGCATCAAGCACAAGGCCGAGATCGAGGACATGGGCGTCGCGACGTTCAACGATGTATGCCGGACGTCCGTGCTGCGGTACACCCGCGAGTGGCGCGACTACGTCACCAGGCAGGCCCGCTGGGTGGACTTCGACAACGACTACAAGACGCTTGACCTCGACTACATGGAAAGCGTCATGTGGGCGTTCAAGACGCTCTGGGACAAGGGGCTGATCTATCAGGGCTTCCGGGTGCTCTGGTACTGCTGGCGGTGCGAGACGCCGCTGTCGGCCACCGAGACCAGGATGGACGACGTCTACCGCGACCGGCGCGACCCCGCGGTCACGGTCGAGGTCGAGCTGGAGACCGGCGAGCACGCGCTGATCTGGACCACCACGCCGTGGACGCTGCCCAGCAACCTCGCGCTGGCCGTGCACCCGGATGTCGACTACGTGACGGTTGAGCCCAGTGGAGATCAACACCGCGGCAAGCGGTACCTGCTGGCCGAGGCCAGGCTCGCGGCGTACGCCCGTGAGCTCGGCGAGGACGCCGCGGACGACGTGGTGGCCAGGTACAAGGGCAGCGACCTGGTCGGCCGCCGGTACACGCCGCCGTTCGCGTTCTTCGCCGGCCGCCCCAATGCCCACCAGGTGCTCGCGGCCGACTACGTGTCCACCGAGGAGGGCACCGGCATCGTGCACATCGCGCCGGCCTACGGCGAGGAGGACAAGGTCGTCACGGACGCGGCCGGCATCGAGCCGGTCACCCCGGTCGATGCCCAGGGCAACTTCGACAGCCAGGTGCCGCCGTACGCCGGCATGCACGTGTTCGACGCGAACCTGCAGATCGTGCGCGACCTGCGGGCCGCGGGCACGCTGCTGCGGTACGAGACCTACGACCACCCGTACCCGCACTGCTGGCGCTGCGACAGTCCGCTGATCCAGCGCGCGGTGGACTCCTGGTTCGTCGCCGTGACCCGGTTCAAGGACCGCATGGTCGAGCTGAACAAGCAGATCACCTGGGTGCCCGAGCGGGTCGGCGAGGGCCAGTTCGGCAAGTGGCTGGAGAACGCCCGCGACTGGTCGATCTCCCGCAACCGGTACTGGGGCTCACCGATCCCGGTCTGGGTCTCCGACGACCCCGCGTATCCCCGCACCGACGTCTACGGCTCGCTGGATGAGCTGGCGCGCGACTTCGGGGTGCGGCCGGCGGACCTGCACCGGCCGTACGTCGACGAGCTCACCAGGCCCAACCCGGACGACCCGACCGGGCGCGCCACCATGCGCCGGGTGCCGGAGGTGCTGGACTGCTGGTTCGAGTCGGGCTCGATGCCGTTCGCCCAGGTGCACTATCCGTTCGCTAACGCCGAGTGGTTCGAGCACCACTACCCGGGCGACTTCATCGTCGAGTACATCGGGCAGACCCGCGGCTGGTTCTACACCATGCACGTGCTGGCCACCGCACTGTTCGACCGGCCGGCGTTCCGGACCTGCGTCTCGCACGGGATCATCCTCGGCGACGACGGCCAGAAGATGTCCAAGTCCAAGGGCAACTACCCCGAGGTCAAGGACGTGTTCGACCGGGACGGCGCGGACGCCATGCGCTGGTTCCTGCTCGGCTCGGCGCTGCTGCGCGGCGGCGACCTGATGGTCACCGAGGCCGGCATCCGCGACGCGGTGCGCACCGCGGTCCTGCCGTTGTGGAACTCGTGGTATTTCCTGACGCTCTACGCCAACGCGGCGGGCGTCGAGGGCAGCTGGCGGACCGACTCCGGCCACACCCTGGACCGGTACGTGCTGGCCAAGACCCACGACCTGGTCGCAGAGGTGACCGTCAAGATGGACGGCTACGACCTCTCCGGCGCGGGGGCGTCCGTGCGCGAGTTCCTCGACGTGCTCACCAACTGGTACGTGCGGCGCTCGCGGGACCGGTTCTGGGCCGGCGAGCAGGACGCGGTGGACACCCTGCACACGGTGCTCGAGGTGCTGTGCCGGGTGGCCGCGCCGCTGCTGCCGCTGACCACCGAGGCGGTGTGGCGCGGCCTGACCGGCGGCCGGTCGGTGCACCTGACCGACTGGCCGCGGCCGGCCGACCTGCCCCGAGACGACGAGCTGGTGCACGCCATGGATGAGGTGCGCGCCGTCTGCTCGGCGGCGCTCTCCCTGCGCAAGGCCAACCGGCTGCGGGTGCGGCTGCCGCTGGCCACGCTCACGGTGGCCGTGCCGGACGCCGCGGGGCTGGCGCCATTCGCCGAGATCATCGCCGACGAGGTCAACGTCAAGGACGTCCAGCTCAACTCCGACGTGCCCGCGCACGGCCACTTCGAGCTGACCGTGAACGCTCGGGCGGCCGGCCCCCGGCTGGGCGCCGCGGTGCAGCAGGCGATCCGCGCGGTGAAGGCCGGCGAGTGGTCGCACGGCCCGGATGGCACGGTGCTGGCGGCCGGGGTACAGCTGCTGCCAGGTGAGTACGAGGAGCGCCTGGTGTCCGGCGACCCCGGCGCCGCCGCCGCGCTGCCAGGCGGCACCGGGCTGGTCGTGCTGGACACCTCGGTGACCCCCGAGCTGGCCGCCGAGGGCGTCGCCCGCGACGTGGTGCGGCTGGTGCAGCAGGCCCGCCGCGCGGCCTCCCTGCACGTCTCGGACCGGATCGAGCTCACCCTGGACGCCGACCGGGCCACCCTGGACGCCGTGCGGACTCACCAGGACTTCGTGGCCGGCGAGGTGCTTGCCTCGTCCGTGGTGTACGGCCCCGTGCCGGACCCCGTGCACACCGGGGTGACCGGCGACGGCGCCGGCGTCCGGGTCGGCCTCACCAAGGCCATGGCGTCCGTCTGATCACACTTTGACGATCTCGACCCGCCCACCGCTGCGCAGGTGGCCAAGGAGATGCGCCAGATCTCCCGGATCCGAGGTGACCAGTGCGGCGGCGAAGTCGACGGCCACCACGGCCACGACCGCATCGGTCACGTCGGCCGTGCTGGCCACGCCGCACAGCCGGCCCGCCCGGCGAGCCAACGCGCCGTCGAGCGGCAGCTCGCGGCATCCCTTGAGCAGGCGCGCCAAGTTGACCTGCCGCGCACCGTCGCGGAACACCTGCACGAGGGCCGGAGTCGGCACGACCGGTAGCGATCCCGCCTCGAGAGACGCGTAGTGCAGCGTCCAGATCCGTCGGTTCTGCCGGTCGGCGGCCACCAATGCCCCGGCGTCGTAGACCAGGGTGCCGGTCACCGTCCGCCTGCTATGCCGCCGTCGAGCTGTCGTCACCCGAGGCCGTCCGTCTGCTGGCTCGTTCCAGGATCTTGTGTGCCTCGGCCAGTTCCGCCTCGTCCGGAGGCCCAATCTCGGCGAATACCTGCACCGCGGCCGCGCTTCCCGCGGCGAGCCGAGCCATGTGCTCTGCCGCCTCCGACAGCCACGCCGACACACTCATCCCGCGCCGCCGTGCCTCGGCCTCGGCGACGGCCAGCACCTCGGGCGGCATGGTAATGGTGATTCGCCGCATGCTCATACCCTGGATCATACTGCAAGGGTGTGCTCGTTCAGATCCGTGATGTGCCGGATGATGTACATGGCGTTCTCACGGTGCGTGCCGCCGAGGCCGGCGAGGTGCTCACGTCGTGCGTGGTGTACGGCCCCGTGCCGGACCCCGTGCACGCCGGGGTGACCGGCGACGGCGCCACCGTCCGGGTCGGCCTCACCAAGGCCATGGCGTCCGTCTGATCACACTTTGACGATCTCGACCCGCCCACCGGCAGGATGCTGGCCACCATGCCGCGCTGACGAACCCTTTTCATGCGCAACGTATGTATTCATACTTAACGTATGGGTGTGCTGGTCCAGATCCGCGACGTCCCCGAAGAAGTGCACCGGGTGCTGAAGGCCCGAGCTGCCGAGGCGGGCCAGTCGCTGTCGGAGTTCCTCCGCACCGAGCTGGCGAAGATCGCCACTCGGCCGACTCAGGAGGAGATTCTGCAGCGGGTGCGTTCCCGTACGCCGGTCCGCCTTGCCAAGACGCCCGCCGAGATCATTCGCGAGATGCGTGAGGCCGGATGAGCCAGCTGACGACGCCGGTGGTGATCGACGCGTCGGCGCTGTTGGACTACGTGTTGGGTGAGCGCCAAGCAGCTGCCATCGAGGCCGTCCTGCGAGGTCCAGGGGTTCGACTGCATGCTCCGGAACTGGTCGACGAGGAGCTGCTGTCGGCAGCGCGGCGGCTGGAACGTGGCCGGCTGGTGCCAACGGATCGGCTGGAGCAGGCGCTTTTGGATGCTGGTTCGCTCCTCATCGAGCTACACCCGCTTCGGCCGCACTTCGACCGCGTCTGGTCGCTTCGCCACCAGATCACCGTGGCCGACAGCTTTTACGTCAGTCTCGCAGAGGCGCTGGATGCCCCGCTGCTGACCACCGACGCCAAGCTGGCCGCGGCCATCGTCGTGCTGCCGGACGTGCGGGTCATCAGCCCCTCAGCAGGAGATCAAGACTGACGTGGACGGCCTGCGGTTCGCGGTCAGGGTCCGGCCGGGGGCGCGCCGGACCGTGGTGGGCGGCCGCTGGGACGGCTCCGGTGGCGCGGCGCTGGTGGTGGCGGTGACCGCGCCGGCGGTGGACGGCAAGGCGAACGCCGCGGTGCTGGCGGCGCTCGCGGCGGCGTTCGGGGTGCGGGCCCGGCAGCTGGCGATCGTGGCCGGCGAACGGGCGCGGGACAAGGTGGTCGAGCTGCGGGACGCGCCGGCCGGCGCCGCGGACGAGCTAAGGCTGCTGCTGTCCGGCGGCGGCTGAGCCGCCGACCGGCCGAAATCGACTACGGTGAGCTGCCTTCAGCCACGCCAGCGGAGGGTCATGAACGACACGAGCGGGACGTTCCCCGTGGCCGCCGGTCGGGAGGCGGCGTGACGAACCTCGGCGTCGCGCTCGGCGCCGGCGCAGCGGTGCTGCTGATCTCCGTTCTGGCCGTGCGGGTGTCGGTCCGGCTGGGCCTGCCGTCGCTGCTGCTCTACCTGGCCATCGGGCTGCTGATTGGCGAGTCCGGGCTGGGCATCCACTTCGACAACACCGAGCTCACCCAGGCTCTCGGGCTGGCCGCGATCGTGCTGATCCTGGCCGAGGGCGGGCTGACCACCCGGTGGCAGGCGGTGCGCCC
>DASXTS010000034.1:0-17698 GCA_036505275.1 Pseudonocardiaceae bacterium | reverse complement strand
CACGCCCGAACCCACCACGCCCGAACCCACCACGCCCGAACCCACCACGCCCGAACCCACCACGCCCGAACCCACCACGCCCGAACCTGCCACGCCCGAACCCGACGCGCGACGCCTGCTGCGGCTGGAGCTGCTGATCGTGTTTGCGATCACCTTGGGGCTGTCCGCGCTGCGTAGCCTGCTCTCGCTGCTGGAGTCGCTGCTGGCCCCTGGGCCGCTGTCCGAGCAGTCGGTGGCACTGAACGCGCCGGCGGCCCGCGCCGACCTGATCGACCTTGGCTTCCAGCTGACCCGCGTGCTGCAGCTCGTCGCGTGGGGAGGACTGGGCGCGTACCTGCTGGTCCGCGGCGGCATGCGACTGCGCGGGGTCGGCCTCACCCGGCGGCCGGACGCGCGGGACACGGTTTACGGCATCGCCCTCGCAGCCGGGATCGGTCTGCCCGGCCTCGGGCTGTACCTCGGCGCGCTGGCCCTCGGCGCAAACCTCACTGTGCTGCCGACGGTGCTGAACGACACCTGGTGGCGGCTCCCGGTGCTGGTGCTGGCCGCCGCGGCCAACGCCTGGGCCGAGGAACTGCTCATGATCGGCTACCTGCTCACCCGGCTGCGCCAGCTCGGGTACGGGAGGTACGTCGCCCTGCTGATCGCCGCGGTGCTGCGCGGCGCCTACCACCTGTACCAGGGCCTCGGCGGGTTCGTCGGCAACCTGGTCATGGGCCTGCTGTTCGGCTGGCTCTGGCAGCGGACGAACCGGCTATGGCCGCTGATCATCGCGCACACGCTGATCGACGTTGTCGCGTTCGTCGGGTACGCCGTGCTGCACGGACGGGTGAGCTGGCTGCCCTGAACCACCCCTTGGTGATTCCGGCGAGCAAAGTGGATCGTTCTTCGTAACCAAATGTGGCGCTGTTGCGATGTGTTCACCGGCACAGGTGAACCACAAGCGGAGGCCGCCATGACGGTGCGTCGTCGTCGTTCGTTCCGGTCGGTAGCGTCCGTCACGGCCGCCACCCTGATAGCCGCCGGGCTGTCCGCGCTGGCCGCCCAGCCGGCCCAGGCCAGCACCGTGCCGTCCGGGTTCACCGACACGGTGGCCATCGGCGGGCTCACCAATCCGACGGCGGTGGTGTTCGGCCCGAACGGCCGGGTGTTCATCGCCGAGAAGAGTGGCCTGATCAAGACCTATGACTCGCTCGCCGACACCACCCCGACCACGGTCGCCGACCTGCGGCCGCGGGTGCACGACTTCTGGGACCGCGGGCTGCTCGGCCTGGCGGTCGACCCGTCCTATCCCACCCGGCCCTACCTGTACGCGCTGTACGCGCTCGACGCAGAACCGGGCGGCACCTACCCGCGCTGGGGCGACGGCTGCCCGAACCCGCCCGGCGCGACCACCGACGGCTGCCTGATCACCGGCCAGCTTTCCAGGCTGACGTTGGACGCCAACCATGTGATGACCGGCGAACAGCTGCTGATCACCGACTGGTGCCAGCAGTTCCCGAGTCACTCGATCGGCACGGTGGCCTTCGGACCGGACGGCTACCTGTACGTCTCCGGCGGTGACGGCGCCAGCTTCAACTATGTCGACTACGGGCAGACCAAGAACCCGTGCGGCGACCCGCCCTTGCCCGCCGGGAGCAACCTCAGCCCGCCGGCGGCGGAGGGCGGCGCGCTCCGGTCGCAGTCCGTGCGCCGGCCGGCGAGTGAGCCGGTCCTCCTCGACGGAACTGTGCTGCGCATCGACCCGGACACCGGCCTCGGCGCGCCGGGCAACCCGTTCGCGTCGAGCACGGACGCCAACAAGCGGCGGGTCATCGCCTACGGCCTGCGCAACCCATTCCGGTTCACCGTCCGGCCGGGCACCAGCGAGCTGTGGGTCGGCGACGTCGGCTGGAGTACCTGGGAGGACATCAACCGCATCCCGGTGGCGAACGACGCGACGGCGGAGAACTTCGGCTGGCCGTGCTACGAGGGTCCGAACCGGCAGAGCGGCTACGACGGCGCGAACCTCAACCTCTGCGAGTCGCTGTACGCGCCCGGCGACCCCGGGCACAACGCGCCGTACTTCACGTACAACCACTCGACCAACGTCGTGCCGGGCGACGGGTGCCCGACCGCCAACGGCTCGTCGATCACCGGTCTGGCCTTCGAAAACGGTAGCACTTATCCGGCCGAATACCGCAGCGCGCTGTTCTTCTCCGACTACTCGCGCAGATGCATCTGGGCCATGAAGGCCGGCGCCGACGGCCTGCCGGATCCCGGCCAGATCGTGCCGTTCGTCGTCGGCGGCATGAACGAGGGACCGGTGCAGGTGGTGAGCGGCCCCGGTGGCGACATCTTCTACGTCGCCATGAACACCGGCGAGCTGCGCCGGGTCAGCTACCCGACCGGCAACCGGCCGCCCACCGCGGTGGCCAGCGCCACCCCGTCATCCGGCAACGCGCCGCTGACCGTGCAGTTCGACGGCACCGGCTCGTTCGACCCGGACGGCGACACGCTCGGCTACGCCTGGGACCTGGACGCCGACGGCGCCTACGACGACTCCACGGCCGCGCAGCCGACGTACACCTACACCAGTCCGGGCAACGTGCCGGTCGGGCTGCGGGTCACCGACCCCGCCGGCGCGTCCGGCACCACCACCGTCACCGTCACGGTGGGCCAGCCGCCATCGGACGACCCGGTGCCGGTGATCGACACCCCGAGCCCGTCGCTGCACTGGGTGGTCGGCCAGACGATCTCGTTCAGCGGTCACGCCACCGACCCGCAGGACGGCACGCTGCCGGCGTCCGCGCTGTCCTGGCAGCTCAACCTGGAGCACTGCCCGTCCGGCTGCCACACGCACGTGCTGCAGACCTTCCCCGGCGTGGCCTCCGGCTCGTTCACAGCGCCGGACCACGATTATCCATCGCACCTGGAGCTGATCCTGACGGCCACGGACTCCAGCGGGCGCACCGCGTCCACCATGGTGCGGCTCGACCCGCAGACGGTGACGCTGAACTTCGCTACCACGCCGACCGCCGCCCTGCAGCTCGTGGTGAACGGCACGACGCTGGCAACGCCGTTCACCCGCACGGTCATCGTCGGTTCGGCCAACTCGCTGACCGCGCCCACCCCGCAGACCGCGGGCAAGTGGGCCTACACGTTCGGCTCGTGGTCCGACGGCGGCGCGCAGACGCACCTCATCGTCGCGCCGGCCACCGGCACCACCTACACCGCGAAGTACAACAAGTGCACGCCGGGCAGGCCGTGCTGATTCGACCGGGGGGTTGGTAAACGAGCGGCCGGACGTGGTCTCTGGGAGCGGTGAGACCACGTCCGGCCGCCGCCCGGGCTAGGCCCGCGCGACGCGGATCCCGAGCAACCCCTCCACCAACGGGATCGGGTTCAGCACGCTGACCAGCGGTGACGCGGCGAAGAGCAGCCCGGCGGCGCGCTGCTCGAAGTCGGTGACCAGGGCGCCGGAGTCGCCGCCGGTGGACAGCCCGGTGCAGACGATCTGCTTGGCGAAACGAGCCAGCCGCCCGCCGGGGTAACTGACGTCGATCGTGGCGTTGAGCACCGTGACCGCACCGGTGGTGTAGTAGCTGGCCCGCCCGCTCTTCTGCACCGGGCAGCCCAGGGCGGGAGTCGGGTTGGTACCACGCACCTCGCCTGTCCACTGGATCCGCCGGTCCAACTGGTCGAAGCGGCCCCCCGCGATCGCGGCGTCAACGTAGTTGAGCGGCGGCTGGGCGGTGCCGTCGCCGAACCTCAGCGGCACAAACCGGGCCAGCCGGCCGATGGTGTCGGTGACCGGGTTGCCGCCGTCGGCCGGGGCCGGCTGCAGGATCGGGTCGCCCACGGTGGCGTCGTTGCCGTTGGCCAGTACATGGTTGTTGCTGAGCAGGTAGTACCGGTTCTCCGCGCTGGCCGCGTCGACGCAGCAGATGCCGATCGTGCCGGCGGTGCCCCGGTAGTGGCCGACGCTGCTGCCGCCGATCGCCGGGCGGATCCTGGCCGCGGCCAGCGGCTGACCGGCCGTGCCCGGCGCGCCAGGCTGTCCGCGGACCGCCCTGGACAGCGCGGACAGGGTGGCAAGCTGGTCCCGCTGCGGCGCCGAGGGCTCGTCGAACACCGGCCACTCCCGCTCCCAGGCCACGCCGTCCGCCCGCTCGATCGGCCGCGGCGGCGCCAGCGCGGGACCAGCGCCGGCCTGCAGCACGCCGACCTCACGCACGTCGGTGGCGACCGAGCCGATGGTGTCCGGCAGGATCTCGTTGAGGGCGAGCAGGTCCTTGTCCAGCTTGATGTCCACCAGCACCGTCAGACACGGCTTCCCGACGTCCTTACCTGCGGTGCGCTTGCGGCCGATGCCGACGCCGACCACGTTCGGCATGGCCAACAGCGTCGCCTCGTGCTCGGCCTGCACCGCGGCCAGGTTGCGGAGGTCGGGATTGATCAGCGGTTCGGTCAACATCGACGGTCCCTCCAAGGTGGACGGCGGCAGCACCAGGTGTGCTGCCGCAACGCCTTGCCGAGGATGGACGCCACGGTCCCGGCGGCGGGCCGGTTCCGGCCGCCGATGCCGCTAACGGGTGTCGACCACCACACGAATGAATCTTGACGTCAGGGGGCGCATGCCCTCGGGCCCGTCAGAGGTGGTCCAGGATGCCGTACCGCATCCGCGCCATCATGTTCTCCGGCCCCGGCTTGATGCCGGTGGTGTCGAACAGCTCGTCGATGCGGCCGGCAAGATCGGCCGGCTCCCACCGGTGGCCGCCGGCCGTGACCTCGGCCACCGAGGTGAACGGCTGGAACAGCTCGACCGAGTCGCCCTGCACGCCGAACACCTTGCCGCTGATGTGGGCGGCAGCGTCCGAGCACAGCACGGCGACCAGCGGCGCGACGTTCTCCGGTGCGAAGAAGTCGAAGCCGCCGGCCTCGATGGCCTCCTTGCGGGCCAGCTGCGCGCTCTCCGGCAGCAGGTTCTCGGTCATCCTGGTGATCGCCGTCGGCACGATGGCGTTCGAGGTGACCCGGTGCCTGGCCATCTCCTGGGCCACGATCGTGGACAGCGCGGCGATGCCGGCCTTCGCGGCGCCGTAGTTGGCCTGGCCGAAGTTGCCGAGGATGCCCGATGTCGAGCTGGTGTGCACGATCCGTCCTGGCCGGTCGGTCTCCCGCCAGTACCGGCAGGCTGCCCGCGTCGGCGCGAAGTGCCCCCGCAGGTGCACCCGGATCACCGTGTCCCATTCCTCGTCGGTCATCCTGGCCACCGTCCGGTCGCGCAGCACGCCGGCGTTGTTCACCAGCGCGTCCAGCTGGCCGAAGCGCTCGACCGCGGTGCGCACCAGCCCGTCGGCCACCGTAGAGTCCGACACGTCGCCGGTGGCCAGCGCCGCCCGCCCGCCGTCGCCGGTGATGTCGTCGACCACCTGCTGGCCGGCCGCGCCGTCGAACTCGGCCACCACCACCGCCGCGCCCTGCCGCGCGCACTCCAGCGCCTCACCGCGGCCGATGCCACGCCCGGCGCCGGTGACGATCACGACCTTGCCATCGAGAATGCCCATGGCTGGCGATCATATGAGCAGTCCGCTGGTTCAGCCCTCGACGGTGGGTGGCGGCGGGATGCGGTACCCGGAGCGGCCGAGGTGCTCGCCCGCGGACGCCTGCCAGCTGCCGTCGTTGATCATTCGGCGGAGCGCGGCGTTGACCTTGGGGCGGCGCGGGTCGCCCTTGCGCAGGCCGATGCCGTAGCGCTCTGCCGAGAACGGCTTGCCGACGACCTTGAACTGGTCGGGCTGCTGGGCCGCGTAGCCGGCCAGGATGACGTCATCGGTGGTGAGGGCGTCCACCTCGCCCAAGCGCAGGCGGCGCAGGCAGTCCTGGTAGCTCGCCGACTCGCGCAGCGACACCCGGCCGGCGAAGTCGGCGCGGATCCTGGCGGCGCCGGTGGTGCCGACCACGGCGCACAGCCGCCAGTCACTGTGGTCGAGCGACTCCGGGCCGGTGATGTCGCTGTTCTGCCGGCGGACCAGCAGAGCCTGGCCGGCAATGAAATACGGACCGGCGAAGTCCACCCGCTGGCTGCGCTCCGGAGTGATCGAGTAGGTGGCCACCACGAGATCCACCTCACCGCGTTCGAGCAGGTCCTCGCGGTCGGCCGGGCGCGCCTCGACGAAGGACAGCCTGGCCTCGGTGACGCCCAACTCGGCGGCGACGTAGCGGGCCACGTCGATGTCGAAACCGTGCAGCGTGCCGTCCCCGGCCCGCATGCCGAGCCCCGGCTGGTCCATCTTGACCCCGACCCGCAGCGCCTTGCCGGGCCCCATGCTGACGCCGAGCCCGCCGTCGGCACCGACGCCGCAGGCGACCAGCGCTGCGGTGATGCAGACAACCGTGCACGCGAGCGCGGACGCGCGAGCCAGGCGTGACACGGTACGCGCCCCTCCGGATGCCCCATTGCTGCCGCGGCGGGAGCCTCACCCCGGCCGCCAGCTGCTTACTCAACCATTCGTCATACCACTCGTCCAGACCAGGCCTGCGCCACGATCGAGCGAATGCGATGACGGTGGGCAGTCGTATTCGCCGACGGCCATAGTGCGGCGGGGCGACGGTTACGCTGCTGAGCCATGCGACCCAGTGCGCCTCACGGAGTCGACAGCGAGGTCGGTCGGCTGCGCACCGTGCTACTGCACCGGCCGGGCAACGAGCTCAAGAGGCTCACCCCACGCAACAACGACCAGTTGCTCTTCGACGGCATCCCCTGGGTGGACCGGGCGCAGGAGGAGCACGACGCGTTCGCCAAGGCCATCAGCGGTCGCGGCGCCGAGGTGCTGCTGCTCGCCGACCTCGTCGAGCATGCCCTGGTCGACGCCAGGGCGCGGGCCGCCGGGGTGCACTCGGCGGTCGATGACCTGCGGCTCGGCGTCGACCTCGCCGACGCGCTGCGTTCATACCTGTCCGGCCTGGACGCCGCCACCTTGGCCAACACCCTGATGGCCGGCCTGACGTTCGAGGAGCTGCCGGTCTCCGAGGGCGCCTCGCTGGTGCGGCGGATGCACCATCCGCACGATTTCGCCATCGACCCGCTGCCCAACCTGCTGTTCACCCGTGACTCGTCGGTGTGGGTCGGGGACCGGGTGGCGATCACCTCGCTGGCCATGCCGGCGCGCCGCCGGGAGACGGCGCTGCTGGACCTGGTGTACGCCTACCACCCCCGCTTCGCCCGCGTCGGACGCGCCTACGGCGCCCACCACGCGCCGCTGGAGGGCGGCGACGTGCTGCTGCTCGCGCCCGGCGTGCTCGCCATCGGCATCGGCGAGCGCACCACCCCGGCCGGCGCGGAGGCCTTCGCCCGCTCGGTGTTCGCCGACGAGCTGGCGCACACCGTGCTCGCGGTGCCCATCGCGCAGGCCCGCGCCACCATGCACCTGGACACGGTCTGCACCATGGTCGACGTGGACGCGGTGGTGATGTACCTCGCGGTGCGGGACACCCTGTCGGCGTTCACCCTGCGCCCGTCCGAATCCGGCTCAGCCGGCGGCGTGCTGGTGGACGGCCCGGCGCCGTTCCTGCGCGCCGCGGCGTCCGCCATGGACGTCGACGAACTGCGGGTGATCGACACCGGCCTCGACCCGGTGACCGCCGAGCGCGAACAGTGGGACGACGGCAACAACACCCTCGCCCTGGCGCCCGGCGTCGTCGTTGCCTACGAACGCAACGTCATGACCAACGCCAGGCTCGAGGCGGCCGGCATCGAGGTCGTCCCGATCAGCGGCTCGGAGCTCGGCTCCGGCCGCGGCGGCCCGCGCTGCATGTCCTGCCCGGTGGCCCGCGACCCGCTGCCCTGACGTCAGGGGCGGATCCTCAGCGGCCGAAGTCCTGGGTCCAGTACGAGCCGCGAGTATCCAGGCCGACGCCGATGGCGGTCAAGGTGCAGTCGAGGATGTTGGCCCGGTGGCCCTTGGAGCGCATCCAGGCAGCCATGACCTCGTCGGCGCTGCGGTAACCCTTGGCGATGTTCTCCGCGCCGGGGCTGGGGTAGCCAGCGGCGCGGATGCGGTCGGCGAACGTGGAGCCGTCCGGCGAGGTGTGCGAGAAATAGTCGTTGACGGCCATGTCGGTGCTGTGCGCCTGGGCGGCTGCGACCAGGCGCTGGTCGACGATCAATGCCCTGCAGCCGGCCTTGGCCCGCTCGGCGTTGACCAGGTCGACCACGCGCTGCTGCTCGGTGGTGCGGGCCGGCGGGGTGGTTGTGGTGGGCCGCGGTGCAGTGGTGGTGGTCGGTGGCGCGGTGATCGCCGGGGCCGCGCTGGTCGTGGCCGGGCCGGCGGCCGCGGACGGTTCCAGGTTGGCTGTCCCGGCCGTCCCGGCCGTCCCGGTTGGCCCGGCAGGACCGGTAGAGGCGGCCGCGCCGGCCGCATCGGCCGTCGCCGTCTCTGCCGGGGTGCCTCGCTCGACGTGTAGGGCGCCGGCCAGCGCAGTGCCGCTGGTCACCCGCGGTGGCGCCACCACCATGGCCGAGCAGGCGACGCTCCCGCCCAGGGTGAGCGCCACCAGAAGGACTGCCGCCGATGCGTGCTCACTCCCTCGGGCGGACACGGCGACCGAACGTAGCACCAACGGTCGAGTGCGACGTCCGGTTGCGCCGCCCGGCGCGCCTCGTGCGACCAACGGACAAGCTCGGCTGATCACCCGCGGCGCGGGTCCGCCCGGCACGGGTCCGCCCGGCGCGGGAGCCAACCCGGCCGGCGACGGGAGCCAACCCGGCCGGCGACGCGTGAACGCGACGCCAGTCGAGGTCCCTGGTACGGAAACCTGACTGGCGTCGCGTTCACGCCGCCACGGGCGGCGTCGACCAGAGACCCGCTACTCGTACGCGATGGCGGCCAGCACGTTGGTACGGGCCGCGCGGATCGCGGGCAGGATCGCCGCGAAGAGGCCGATGACCACCGCGAGGGCCATGAAGGTCGCCATCGAGGTCCACGGCAGGGCCAGCTCGGGGACGCCCTCGTCGCGCAGCGCCCGAACGACCGCGGATCCGAGCACGCCGCCGACGAGCACGCCGAGCAGCGCGCCAAAGACCGCGATCACCACGGACTCCACGGTGACCATCTGCACGACCTGGCCGCGGCGCATGCCGACCGCCCGGACCAGGCCGAGCTCGCGGGTGCGCTCCAGCACGGACAGCGCCATCGTGTTGACAATGCCCAGGATCGCGATGACGAGGGCCAGCCCGAGCAGCACGTACAGCATGACCACCACGGTGTTCACCGAGCTCTTCGCCTGCTGCAGCAGCGCGCTCTGGTCCATCACGCTGACCTCGGGGTTGTCCGCGACCAGCCGGTCGAGCTCGGCACGCACCGCGCCGACGTCCGCGCCGGGTGCCAGTCTGACGAAGCCCTGGTTGAGCTGCCCGGTGCGAAACGCGTCCGCCGACTCCTCGAGCGAGATGACCGGCCCGTTGGCCAGCTGGTTCTTCTGGTAGATGCCGACCACGGTGTAGTCGCGCTGGCCACCGCGCTGGGTCGCCATGGTCAGCGTGCCGCCCACCGACAGGTTGTGCGCGGTGGCGAACTCGTCGTCGACCACGACCTCGCCCGAGCGCAGCGTGCGCAGCTCGCCGGCAGTGGGCTGCATCCGCAGCACGTCGGCCAGCCCCGGGACGTCGGCGCCGACCGCGAAGGTGGCCTCGGCGCCGATCTGCACCGCGTCGAAACGCAGGCCGACTGCCCGCTCGACGCCCGGCGTGGCCGCCGCCTTGTCGATGACCGCCGGGTCGAACACCGGCGGCAGCGCGGGGCCGCCCCCGGTCGTGCCGATCATCAGCTCGGCGTTGAGGTCGGTGCGCACCGCCTGCTCGATGCTCTTGGTCAGCGAGCTGGCCAGCACGCTCACCCCGGTCACCAGCGCGATGCCGATCATCAGTGCGGCCGCGGTGATGGCCGTGCGCCGCGGGTTGCGCGCCGAGTTCAGCCGGCCGAGCTTGCCCGAGGTGGTGAACGACAGGGCACGGCCGATCACGTTGACCACCGGCCCCGCCACCACCGGGGTCAGCATGGCGACCCCGATGAACGCGCCCATCACCCCGACCAGCAGCGTCCACAGCGTCGCGCCGCCGAGGTCGCCGAACAGGGCGGCGGCCACCGCCGCCACACCACCGAGGGTCAGCACGCCCCCGACCACGCTCAGCCGGGCGGACGGACGGGTGTTGGTCTCGGCCTCGCGCATCGCCTCGACCGGGGCCACCCGCGAGGCCCGCAGCGCCGGCAGCACCGCGGCGACCACCGTGACCAGCACGCCGACCAGGTACGCCGCGATCACCGCGGAGGGCGGGATGACCAGCCACGCGCCGGGTAACGTCGCGCCGCTGAAGGACTGCATGACCGACTTCAGCAGCGCGGCCACGCCCATGCCGGCGAAGAACCCGAGCGTCGACGCGATCACGCCGATGATCACGGCCTCCAGCAGCACGGACCCGATCACCTGCCGGCGGCTGGCGCCGAGCGAGCGCAGCAGGGCCAACTCGCCGGTGCGCTGCGCGACCAGGATCGAGAACGTGTTCAGAATCAGGAAGATGCCGACGAACAGCGCCACGCCAGCGAAGCCGAGCAGCACCCGCTGCACCACGGTGACGAAGCTGCTGGTGTCGGCGGCCTGCTGCTTGACCACCTCGTCACCGGTCTGCACCTGGTAGCCGTCGCCGATGGCGGCCCGCACCCGGTCCCGCAGGGTCGCCTGGTCCACGCCGTCCTGCGCCTTGACCACGATGTTGGAGTACGCACCAGGGGTGCCGAGTATCAGCTCCTGGGCCACCGGCTCGGTGAACGCCACCATCGTCTCGCCGCCGACCGTGTCCCGGTCGCCGCTGTAGCCGAAGATCCCGACCAGGGTGAACGTCTTCTTCGGCTGCAGGGTCAGGACCTCGATCTGCTGCCCGACCTGGAAGTTGCCGCGCTTGGCCAGGCTCGCGTTGATCGCCACCTCGTTCGGCGCGGTCGGCCCGCGGCCGGCGCGCAGCTCGGCGAGTGAGTCCTCGCCACGCCACGCCGTGCCCAGCATCGGCGGGCCCTGGTTGACGATGACCTTGCCGTTCGGCCCGACCACCCGGGCGCCGTCGGCGGCCACCTCGCCGTAGGCCTTGGCCACGCCGGGCACCGCGGCGACCTTGCTCACCACGTCGGCCGGCACCGGCGCCGTGACCGGCTCGCCGCCCTCGTTGGACTTGACGTTCGCCTGCCCGGTGACCTGCACGTCGACGTCCGCCGTGATGATCCGGAACAGCTCGTCGAAGCTCTTGGTCAGGGTGCTGCTCACGATCAGCGCGCCGGACACGGCCATCACGCCGAGCACGACGGCCAGGCCGGAGAGCACCAGCCGCAGCTTTCGGGAGAGCAGGCTCTTCAGAGTTGCTCGCAACATCACGCCGCACCGTGCCCTCTCACATCGGCGTCGAGGTGCTTCATCCGCTCCAGCACGCCCTCCGACGTCGGGTCGAGCAGCTCGTCGACGATCTTGCCGTCGTTCAGGAACACCACGCGGTCGGCGTACGAGGCGGCGTTCGGGTCGTGCGTGACCATGACAATGGTCTGGCCGAACTCGCGCACCGAACGCTTCAGGAAGCCCAGCACGTCGGCGCTCGCGTGCGAGTCCAGGTTGCCGGTCGGCTCGTCCGCGAAGATCACGTCCGGCCGCGACACCAGCGCCCGCGCGCACGCCACCCGCTGCTGTTGGCCGCCGGACAGCTCGCTCGGCCGGTGGGTCAGCCGGTCGCCGAGCCCCACCGTGTCCACCACCTCGGCCAGCCAGTCGATATCCGGCTTGCGGCCCGCGATGGCCAGCGGCAGCGTGATGTTCTCCACCGCTGTCAGCGTCGGCAGCAGGTTGAACTGCTGAAAGACGAAGCCGACCTTCTCCCGGCGCAACGTGGTCAGCCGGCGGTCGGACAGGCCGGTCAGCTTCACGTCGCTGATGTACACCTCGCCGCTGGTCACCTCGTCCAGGCCGGCGAGGCAGTGCATGAGCGTCGACTTGCCGGAGCCCGACGGCCCCATGATCGCGGTGTACCTGCCGCGCTCGATGTCGATGCTCACCCCGTCCAGCGCGGTGACCGCGGCATCTCCCGAGCCGTACACCTTCGACACGCCGACCGCTCGAGCCGCCGCCATCCTGATGGGTGCGGCCGGCCGCAATGTCGGCGTCGCCGCTGTACCCATTCGCCTCGGTTCCACTATGTCCTCCTCACCCCAGGTGGTTGTCGCGGCCCATGCTCGCGGGTGGCGGCTGAGAAAGCCCATAGAATTACGCCCCATCCAGGGACATCTCCGGGGCCTCCCCTGACCGGGTCTAGGGGTGCGGCCCTGGCCGGCTGCGGGGTCGACCGGGGTACCTTCTGCGGTATGTCCTTGATCGGCCAGAAGGGCAGCACCAAGTTCCACGAATTGCTCGCCGCCCAGGTGCGCAACGAGTTCACCGCGTCCCAGCAGTACGTCGCGCTCGCCGTCTGGTTCGATTCACAGGACCTGCCCCGGCTGGCGGCGCACTTCTACCGCCAAGCGCTGGAGGAGCGCAACCACGCGATGATGTTCATCCAGTACCAGCTGGACAACGGCCTGCCGGTGTCCGTGCCGGGCGTGGACGACGTGCGCAACGACTTCTCCTCGGTGCACGAGTTGATCGAGCTGGCGGTGCACCAGGAGCGGAGGGTGACCGAGGAGATCACGGCGCTGGCCGGCGCGGCCCGCGCCGACGGCGACTACGTCGGCGAGCAGTTCGTCCAGTGGTTCCTCAAGGAGCAGGTCGAGGAGGTCGCCGCGATGTCCACCCTGCTCGCCGTCATCGAGCGGGCCGGCGACAACCTGTTCTACGTCGAGGACTTCCTGGCCCGCGAGTCGGTCGGCGACGCCGCCATCGCGGACCCGATGGCGCCGCGGGCCGCCGGCGGCCGCCTCCCCTAGCGGCGACCCAGAGCGGCGACCCAGAGCGGCGACCCAGAGCGGCGACCAGAGCGGCGACCTGAGTCGCGACCTGAGTGGCGAGGCCAGGCCGGCTGGCGTGCTCGCCGCGCCTCGCGCCGAGCCATTACCGTCACGGCCGTGACCGCACGGATCGGACGAGCCGCGCTGGCGCTCGTGCTCGGCGCGGCCCTGGCGCTGCTCGGCGGTGGTCCGGCCGCGGCGCAGGGATCCGGTGAGCGGGTCGCCTCCTTCCACCTGGACGCGATGATCCGGTCGGACGGCTCGCTCGAGGTGACCGAGGAGATCAGCTACGACTTCGGCGCGAACCAGAGGCACGGCATCGAGCGCGAGCTGGACACCCGCGAGCGCTACGACGACGAGCACGACCGGGTGTACGCGCTGACCGACGTCACGGTGTACAGCGCATCCGGCGCCCCGGACGCGGTGCAGCTGATCTCCAACACCGGCTCGACCACGATCAGGATCGGCGACCCCGCGCTGACCGTCTCCGGCCGGCAGCGCTACGAGCTGCACTACGTGCTGCGCGGCCTGATGAACTCCTTCGACGATCACGACGAGCTGTACTGGGAGGCCACCGGCACCCGGTGGCGGGTGCCGATGAGCGACCTCGCGGTGATGGTGCACGCGCCCGGCCCGGTGCAGCGGACCGCGTGCTTCGCCGGCGACCCGAGCAGCAAGGCCGGCTGCGACCAGACCCAGATGATCGACGAGCGGCAGGTGGCGTTCCGGCAGCGGTCGGTGGCCGTGGGTGACGGCCTGACCGTGGTCGTCGGGCTGGCCAAGGGAGCGGTGGCCGTGCCGCCGCCGGTGCTCGACAGCACCGGGCGTGCGCCGTGGTCCGAGCCGCCGACCGGGCTGTCGTACCTGGTGGCCGGTCTCGTCGTGGTCGCCACTGCGGTCGGTGGCTGGTTGCTGTGGTCGCGCGCCGGCCGGGACCGCAGGTTCGCCGGCCTGCCGCTCGGGCTCACCCCGGCGCCCGGGCAGGGTGGCGCCGAGGAGTACGTGCCGGTCGGCGGCGGCCCCGAACCGGCCGTGGCGTTCACCCCGCCCAAGGGCATCCGGCCGGCGCTGGCTGGCCTGCTGCTCACCGAGCGGACCGCCCCGATGCAGATCAGCGCCACCATCGTGGACCTTGCGGTGCGCGGCTACCTGCGCATCGAGGAGCTGCCGGGCCGGGACTGGCAGCTCACCTGGCTTGGCGAGCGGTCGCCCGACGACCAGCTCGCCCGGTACGAGCGGGTGCTGCTCGACTCGCTGTTCCAGGGCGCGCCCGCGGTGCGGCTCTCCGACCTGAACCAGCACTTCCGCACCCGGTACCGGCAGGTCAGCACCGAGCTCGCGGACGACGGGTTCCGTGCCGGCTGGTTCCGCCGGCGGCCGTCGATCGGCGGCGTGACCGCGCCCCGGCAGCTCGTCGGGTGCCTCGGCGTCCTGGTCTTCCTGCCGATCTCCTTCGGTGGGGTGGGCAGCGTGCTCGCGCTGGCCGGCGCCGGCTGGTCCGCGGTCGTCGTCGCCGCCGGCGTGCTCGTCGCGCTCGCCGTCGCCCTCTTCGTCTGGCGCGCCATGCCGGCCCGCACCGCGCTCGGCCGCGCCATGTGGGCGCAGGTGGTCGGCTTCCGCCGCTACCTTGCCACCGCCGAGGCCGACCAGCTGCGGCACGAAGAGGCCGCGTCGGTTTTCAGCAGGTACCTGCCCCTGGCGATGATCTTCGGCCTGACCAGGCGATGGGCCACGGTGTTTGCTCAGCTCGCGGCCGCCCAGGGCACGTTCGCCGCGGTGACCTGGTACGTCGGCGACCCCTCGACCCTCGGCCCGTCGCTGGACCACTTCGGCCGCGGCAGCGGCTCCGCGCTCAGCGCGTCCACGCCATCGTCCTCCGGCGGCTCAGGCTTGTCCGGCGGCTCGGTCGGCGGTGGTGGCGGTGGCGGTGGCGGCGGCTCCTGGTGAGAAGAGCGTCGGGTACGGTCGTGCGGCTCAGGACCGGGCCATTTGAGTTGTGGGTGGAGTTCACGCGGGTCATGACGAGGTTTGCGATGACGTTGGCGACGAGGTGGACACACTCGGCACCGAACGAGACGGCGGCCCTGGCCGCGGTGCAGCGGGCCATTGCGCGGCCGGCCGTGGTGCGCGCTGCGCGCGGATGGTCGCTCTTCGGGGCGAACGCGAGCGGCTGGCTGGCGGTCGGCGCGGTGGGCGCGCTGGCCGACCGGAAACGACGGGGAGACTGGCTGACGGCCGCGGCGGCCGTCGCGGCGGCGCACGCGACGTCGATCGCCGTGAAACGGGTGGTGCGCCGGCATCGGCCGGACCACCCCGACGTCACCGTGCACGTCGGCACCCCGAGCCGGCTGTCGTTCCCGTCCGCGCACGCCACATCGACGACCACGGCCGCGCTGGTGTACGGCGGGATCACCGGACGGCGGCTGGCGCCGGCGCTGGTGCCGCCGATGCTGGTCAGCCGGATGGTGCTGGGCGTGCACTACCCCAGCGATGTCCTGGCCGGTTCGGCGCTCGGCGCGGTGATCGGCTTGGCGGTACGGCGGCGGCTGCGGCCGTACCGCCAAGCCGAGACCGCCCGGATATCGCCGTGACGGCGGTGGCTCGGTGAGCACCGTTACGGTCGCGCAAGCGCGCCCAGGCACCGCGGTGATGGGCCTGCTCAGAGCCATCCGCCCGCGCCAGTGGGTGAAGAACGTGCTGGTCCTGGCCGCGCCGTTCGCCGCCGGCATGATCGGCGAGCCGGACGTGCTTCTGGACGCCGGGATCGCGTTCGTGGCGTTCTCGCTGGCCGCCTCGGGGGTGTACCTGGTCAATGACACCTGCGACATCGAGGCCGACCGCGCGCATCCCACCAAGCAGACCAGGCCGATCGCGGCCGCCGTCGTGTCGCCGGCCGCTGCCATCGTCACGGCGGTATTGCTGATGGTGAGCGCGCTCGGGTGTGCCCTGCTGGCCTCGCCGGAGCTGGTGATCGTGCTCGCGATGTACGAGGCGGTGCAGCTGGCCTACAGCCTCGGGCTGAAGAACCAGCCGGTGATCGACATCTGCATCGTGGCGTCCGGGTTCCTCATGCGGGCCATCGCCGGGGGCGCGGCGGCGCGGCTGCCGCTGTCTCAATGGTTCCTGCTGGCCGCGGCGTTCGGGTCGCTGTTCATGGTGGCCGGCAAGCGGTACGCCGAGATCAGGCTGGCCGATCGGACCGGGGCGAAGATCCGCAAGTCGTTGGAGGGCTATTCGGCGTCCTACCTGCGGTTTGTCTGGGCGCTCTCGGCCACGGTCCTGATCATGACGTACGGGCTCTGGGCGTTCGAGATCAGGGAGCGGTCCGGCTCGGTGTGGTCGGTGATCTCGATGGTGCCGTTCGTGGTGGCCGTGCTCCGCTACGCAGTGGACGTCGACCAGGGCAATGCCAGCGAGCCGGAGGAGATCGCGCTCGGCGACCGGGTGTTGCAGGTGCTGGCGGTGGGCTGGATGGCGTCCCTGCTGCTCGCCGTCTATCTCTGATGTGGTTCCCGGTCAGTCGTCCTTGCCTGTCTGCCGGCGGTCGCCGCTTGCCTCGGCGCCAGTCCTGGCGGCCGCGGTCCGCCGGTCGGTCTCGTCCGTGATCTCGGTGTCGGGCATGCCCACGTGGTGGTCCTCGCCCTCGGCGAAGGCCTCCTCGTCGAACGGGTCCTCGCCGTCGAGCACCCGGCGCGCCTGCTCGTGGTCCAGCTCCCGCACCCACGTGCCGATCAGCACGGTGGCCACCGAGTTACCTGCGAAGTTGGTCAGCGCCCTGGCCTCGGACATGAACCGGTCGATGCCCACGATCAGGCCGACGCCGTCCAGCAGTTGCGGGCGGTGCGACTGCAACCCGCCGGCCAGCGTGGCCAGTCCGGCTCCGGTGACGCCGGCCGCACCCTTGGACGCGATGATCATGAACAGACCGATGTTGAGCGGCTGGCCCATGGCTTGCGCGATGAACAGCGACGCCATCGTGAGGTAGATCGCCGTGCCGTCCAGGTTGAACGAGTAGCCGGTCGGGACCGTAATGCCGACGACGGGGCGGCTGACTCCGAGGTGCTCCATCTTGCCGATCAGCCGCGGCAGGGCGGTCTCCGACGAGGACGTCGAGACGATCAGCAGGAACTCGCGGGCGAGGTAGCGGAGCAGCTTGAAGATCGACATGCCGGCCACCACGCGCAGCAGCAGGCCGAGCACCACGATCACGAACAGCAGGCACGTGATGTAGAACGCCAGCATGATCTTGCCGAGGCTGACCAGCGCGCTGGTGCCGGTGGCCCCCACCACGGCCGCGATCGCGCCGAAGGCGCCGATCGGCGCCACCCACATGATCATGTAGAGGATCTTGAACCAGCCGCTGCAGGTGGCCGATGCCGCGCAGCATCGGCTCTGCCCGTGAGCCGATCGTCTGCAACGCAAACCCCACCAGCAGCGCCACCAGCAGCGTCTGCAGCACCTCGCCCTCGGTCAGCGCGGAGAACAGCGTCCGCGGGATGATTCCGAGCAGGAAGTCCGTGGTGCTCTCCGCCTCGCCGGACGCCTGCCGCTGCCCGGTCCGGCGCAGCGCCTCGGTCAGCTGCAGCCCGCCGCCCGGCTTGATCAGGTTGCCGACCACCAGCCCGATCGCCAGGGCCACGGTCGACATCACCAGGAAGTAAGCCAGGGCCAGGCCGCCGACCCGGCCCACGCTCGCCGCCCGCCGCATCGACCCGAGGCCGAGCACGATCGTGCAGAAG